>NZ_JBFAEO010000028.1:0-106792 GCF_040642015.1 Actinosynnema sp. NPDC020468 | reverse complement strand
TACCCCCGCCCCCCGCCGCGCCTTTACGCCCCCGCCGACCCCCCGGGCGGGGCAGACCGGGTGTCCGGGCCGTGGCGGGGGGCGGCCCGCCACCGGCCCCGGGGCCCGGCGCCCGCGACCGGGCCGCGCGGTGCGGCACCGGGTCGGGCCGAGGCTCGGGCAGGTGCCGAGGGCCTTCGTGCCTTCGGGTGAATCTACGAGCGGAGACGAGCGGGGTCGGGTTCGCGCGCGGCTGCGGAACCCCGAAGGTCACGCGGACGCCGGGGCCACCCCGAGTGGTCCGGTCCACGCGCGGAGCCGGCTCGGCGGTGGGCCGCACCGCGCCCGCAGTGCCCGGTGGGCACGACTACGCACCGGAACGACTCGGCGGTGAGCCCCGGCCGGGACGCACCCGGACCGGCTCGGAACGGCGAAGGCCGGACACCGATCCCGGTGCCCGAGCCGGCGGTGATCGCGGGCACGACGACACCGGGACCCGACAGCGGATCCGGCACCGGGCGGGCCGGCCCGCCCGCGGCCACCTCGCCCGCGACCGCCGGGTCCCGGCGCGCGACCCGCGCCCGGCCACCGAATCCCCGACGAGTCCCGACGCACGCCCGCTCGTCCACCTCACGCCCGACCACCGGCCCTGTCCCGCGACCCGCGCCCGACCGCCGGACCCCCGACGAGTCCCGCCGCACGCACCCGCCCCGGGCCGGCCGCGGAACGGCGAAGGCCCCGCCGGGGCGGGGCCTTCGTGGTGCCTTGGCGGTGGTCAGTCGGGTTGGATCCAGGCGATCTGGACGCGCTGCTGACCCAGCTTGCGGGTGACCAGCGTGCCTCGGCCCGGAGGTTGCGGCGACGCCTTGAGGTTGCCCACGATCGCGCCCTCCTCCTTCGAGCCGCTGCCGACCAGGATCGGCGCCGAGATCTCCTTCAGCTTGCCCAGCACCGGGTCGAACATCGCGCGCGAGGCGCCACCCATCCGGCGCACCGCGATGATGTGCAGACCGACGTCCTTGGCCTGCGGGATGAACTCGGCCAGCGGCTGGAGCGGGTTCTGCGCGCCCTGCGGCGCCACCAGGTCGTAGTCGTCCACGACCACGAACAGCTCCGGCCCCTTCCACCACGACCGGTTGCGCAACTGGTCCTGCGTCACGTCCGGGCCGGGCAGCCGGCCGGTCATCGACGTCCGCACGTCCTTGATCATGTCGGTCAGCTGGGCCGACGACACGGCGTAGGACAGCAGGTGGTCGGTCTCGATGTAGCCGAGCATCGTGCGCCGGTAGTCGACCAGCATGATCAGCGCCTCGGACGAGGTGTAGCCGGTCATGATGCCGCGGACGATGGTGCGCAGCAGGTTCGTCTTGCCGGACTCGCCGTCGGCCAGGCACATGAAGTGCGGGTCCGCGTCGAAGTCCAGGTACACCGGCGCCAGCTCGTCCTCGTTGACGCCGATCGGCACCAGGTGGCCGCGGTTGGGCCGCTGGTGCTGCACCTGGCCCACCAGCTCCTGGTACGGCATGAGGTCGGGCAGCAGCCGGACCTGCGGTGCGCGCCTGCCGCGCCACGCGCCGGACACCTTCGCGATCATGTCCTGCACGCCGCTCGCCACCGACTCCGGGTCGGACGAGGCGTCCACCCGGGGCAGACCGGTCAGGAAGTGCAGCTTCTGCGGCGACAGGCCGCGACCGGGCCGGCCGGCGGGCACGTTCACCGCGACCTTGCGGTCGACGTCGGACTCCGACGGGTCACCCAGCCGCAGCTCGAAGCGGGTGCCCAGGAGGTCCTTCATCGCGGGCCGGATCTCGGCCCACCGGTTCGCCGCCACGATCACGTGCACGCCGTAGGACAGGCCCTGCGCGGCGAGCGCCTGGACCTGCGGCTCCAGCGTCTCGAACTCCTGGCGGAAGTTCATCCAGCCGTCGACGATCAGGAACGCGTCGCCGAAGTCGTCGTCGCGGATCTCGCCGCGCCGCTTGCGGTTGCGGAACTCGACCATCGAGTCGACGCCCTGCGCCCGGAACCGCTGCTCGCGCTCGGTGATCAACCCGGTCAGCTCGGCCACCATCCGGCGGGCCTTGTCCACGTCCAGCCGCGAGGCGAACCCACCGACGTGCGGCAGCTTCTCCAGCGACGCCATCGTGCCGCCACCGAGGTCCAGGCAGTAGAACTGGACCTCCTCGGCGGTGTGGGTGAGCGCCATCGAGGTGATCAGCGTGCGCAGCATCATCGACTTGCCCGACTGCGGGCCGCCGACGATCGCGCCGTGGCCCGCGGCGCCGGAGAAGTCCGCCCACAGCAGGTCGCGGCGCTGCTCGAACGGCTTGTCCACCACGCCGAGGGGCACCTGGAGCTTGCCGTTGGCGAAGAAGCCGGGCGAGGTGAGCCCGCGGTCCTCGGTCGGCTGCAACGGCGGCAGCAGCGTGTCCAGCGACGGCGGCTCGTTGAGCGGCGGCAGCCACACCTCGTGCGCGGGCGGGCCCTGGCCGATCAGCCGGCCGACGATGACCTCCAGCTCGGAGGGCTCGTTGCTGTCCTCTTCCTTCTTCTGCGCGACGACCGGTTCGGCCGGCTTCACCGGCTCCTTGGGGATCTCGATGTAGTCCGGCACGAAGAAGCGCGGCCGCTTGTCCGAGGTCACCGGCGCCGAGGGGCCCGCCACCTGCAACCCGGCCGGCCGGTAGGGGCCGGACACGTAGAGCGCCTTGAACCGGGTCAGCGGCGAACCCTGCACGCCCAGGTAGCCCGAACCCGGGATGGGCGGCAGCTCGTAGGCGTCCGGCACGCCGATCGCGGCGCGGGACTCGGCCGCGGAGAACGTCTTCAGACCGATCCGGTAGGACAGGAAGGTGTCCAGACCGCGCAGCTTGCCCTCCTCCAGGCGCTGCGACGCGAGCAGCATGTGCATCTGGAGCGACCGGCCGACGCGGCCGATCTGGAGGAAGATGTCGATGAAGTCCGGCTTCGCCGTCAGCATCTCGGAGAACTCGTCGATGCAGATGAACAGCGCGGGCAGCGGGTCGAGGTCGGCGCCGTTCTCGCGGGCCTTCTCGTAGTCCCACACGTTCTTGTAGTTGCCCTTGGCGAGCACCTCCTGCCGCCGGGACACCTCGCCCGCGATCGCGTCCTTCATGCGGTCGACCAGGGTCAGGTCGCCGGCGAGGTTGGTGATCGTCGCGGCGACGTGCGGCGCGGAGTCCAGGCCGAGGAACGTGGCGCCACCCTTGAAGTCCACCAGGATCATGTTGAGCGTGGTGGACGAGTGGGTCGCGAGCATGCCGAGCACCAGCGTGCGGAGGAACTCGGACTTGCCGGAACCGGTGGCGCCGATGCACAGGCCGTGCGGGCCCATGCCCTCCATGGCCGCTTCCTTGATGTCCAGCTCGACGGCCTGGCCGAACTCGCCGATGCCGAACGGCACCCGGTAGCGGTCGCGCACCGGGCGCGGTCGCCACGCCTGCTGGATGTCGAACGTCATCGGGTCGCCCGCGATGCCCAGCAGTTCGAGCAGGGCCGGGTTGGACGACAGCGGGTCCTCGTCGGAGCCGCCCGACTCGACGCCGCCGATCCGGTACGGCGCCAGCCGCCGGGCGAGCGCCTCGACCTCGACCACGCTCAGCCAGTCCGGCGCGCCGAACCACTCCACACCGCTCGCGCTGCGCGCGCCGAGCTTGCCGTCCTCGATCACCAGCCGCAGACCGCGCCGCGCGGTGAGGTTGCCCAGGGACTCGGAGAGGTCCATCAGCGTGACGCCGACCAGACCCTCCTCCAGGATGATCTGCTCCTCGCGCGTCACGTCGCCGTCGTCGATGACGATCACCACGTGCGGCTGGTCGCTGGGCGGCGGCGCGTTGCGGGTGAACCGCTGCCGGTCGCGCAACTGCTCGTCCAGCATCTGCTCGACCTCGGCCAGCGAACCGGCCATCATCCGCATCTGACCGATGCCGTCCACGATGGACGGGTGCTGCACGTGCGGCAGCCACTTCGCCCACTCCCACTCGGCCTTGGTGCGCCCGGTGGTGACGATCGCGATCAGCAGGTCGTCCGGCGAGTGGAAGGTGGCCATCTGGGCCAGCAGCGCGCGGGCGAGGCCGCGCTTGATCTCGATGTCGCCGAGCAGGCCGACCGCGGCGAACCCGCGCAGCGCGATCGAGATCGGCAGGTCGGGCACCAGCGAGTGGGCGCGCACGAACCGGCGCAGCGCCAACGTCGCGATGGGCTCCAACTCCTCGACCGGACCGGTCTGCGGCGGCACGAGCCTGGTCGCCAGGCGCTGCGAGCCGCGGCCCGCGCGCAGGTGGCAGAAGTCGGGGTCGTTCTGCCGGCGTTCCCACATGCGCCGGGTGGTGGCGAGCGACCACAGCATCTGCGGGTCGGGGTGGACCCACTCGCGCTCGGCGCGCTGCTCGTCGGCGGCCTCGCGGGCGCGGTCCCGCATCTGGCCGAGGTACCGCAGGTAGTCCTTGCGGTCCTCGTTCATCTCGGCCTTCTTCTGGCCCTTGCCGCCGCCCATGCCGCCGGCCATCATGCCCACGGTCGAGACCAGCATCATGCCCGGCATGATCATCGCAGCGGGACTGCGCCCGCTGTAGCTGAACATCAGCACCATCATGCCGACGGACGACACGATCATGACCGCGGGCATCGCCTTGGCCATGATGTTGCCGGGGATGACCCGGGGCACCTCGGGTGGCGGTTCGAGGTGGACTTCTCCGCCCGGCGGGCGGGGAGCGGCGAGGCGTGGCGTGCGCTTGAACTGCAGCGTGCTCACCTGACAGGCACCTCTCACACTCGTTCGGTCAACCCACGGGCGCGCGTGGGTGTCGCGCCCCGGTCGCACCCGACACTATGGCGCATGGACCCGACCGGTGAGGGTGGGTCCGCCGAAAATCTGCGGTGGAACCTGTTATCCGGAACTCACCTGCCCGGGGCGGCGCTACGGCCATACTGGGGCGGCCCGGTGGGCAGTGCGCACGACCAATAAGGTCTTCAGCCGTCCACAAGCACACACTCTCGAGGGACCTTAGGGGGCGCTGGTGGCGACCGGTACGACGGTGTTCAGCCGGGTGACGGTGGTTGCTCCGCGAACGCGTATCGACGTCGCGCTTCCCGCCGACGTCGCGGTGGCCGACCTGCTGCCGATGCTGCTGGACATGGCCAAGGAGGCCACTCCGGACGGCGGCGTGCGGCACGGCGGGTGGGCGCTGGCCAAGCTCGGTGACAGTCCGCTCGACCCGGGGCGCACGCTGGCGTCGCTCGGCGTGGTCGACGGCGAACTCCTGCAACTGCGCAAGCGCAACGAGAACCCGCCGCCCCCGCTGTACGACGACGTGGTCGACGCGATCGCGGAGTCCGATCCGGACAGCTTCCGGCCGTGGACCAAGGACACCGCCCGCCGCTACGGCCACCTCGCGGGCGCGCTCGCGCTGATCGCCGCGGCGGTGGCCGTGCTGCTGGCCGGTCCCCTGGGCGGTGGTCCGAACCTGGCGCCGGCGATCACCGCGGGCGCCATGGCGATCGTGGCGCTGGCCGCGGGCGCGGTGGTGGCGCGGGCCTACTCGGCGACCGGCACGGGCGTGCTGATCGCGGCGGCCGGCGGGTTGCCGATGGCCTACGTGGCCGGGCTCTACATCGTGCCGGGCGCGATCGGCCGGCCGAGCCTGCTGCTCGCCAGCGTGCTGGTGCTGATCTTCGCCTCGGCCGCGATCCTGTTGATCGGCAAGGGGATCACGGTGTTCATCGCGGCGGCCACGGCCGGCGCGCTGAGCGGGTTGGCGTTCCTGATCGGGATCTTCGTCGACCACCCGACGACCGGGATCGCGGCGGCCACCACGGCGGTGTCGCTGGCCGCGATGTCGGTGCTGCCGCGGTTGACGATCCAGCTGGCGAAGCTGCCGCTGCCGACCGTCCCGGGCAGTGCCGAGGACCTCAAGGAGGACACCGGCTTCCCGGAGTACGCGGTCATCGAGCGGCGCACCGCGAACGCGCACGAGTACCTCACCGGCATGATCATCGGCTGTGGCGGCATCGCGGCGCTGTTCTCGGTCGTCGCGGCGGGCGACGGCACGATCTGGGGTCCCCTGCTGGCGATCGTCGTGACGCTGGTGCTCGCGCTGCGCGGCCGGGCCTACGCCAACGGCGCGCAGGCGGTGGCGCTGCTGGTGAGCGGCATGGTCGCGGGCGCCGGGCTGCTGATCGGGTGGCTGGTCGAGTCGTCGGTGTCCACCCGGCTGCTGTTCGTCTTCGGCACGCTGGTGCTGGTCGGCGCGGTGGCCTTGGTGCTCGGCGTGATCTTCCCCGGGCAGAAGTTCTCGCCCGTGCTGCGGCGGACCGTCGACGTGCTGGAGGCGATCCTGATCGCCGCCGTGCTGCCGTTGGCACTGGCCGTGATGAACCTCTACGTGGCCATGCGCCAGCTGATCCCGGCCTGAGGTGTGCTGCTGATGCACCGGACCACCCGCAGGCTGGCCGCGGTGACGGCGGTCGCGCTGACCCTCGTCACCTCGCCGCTGGCGTACGCGCAGCAGACGACGACGGCGGCGCCCGGCGCGCGGCCGAACTCCGTGCCGCCGGCCGTGGACCGCAGCGCGCGGCCGAGGGCCGAGGCGCCGCGGCCGGACGTGGCCTACACCAAGCAGAAGGTCTGCATCACCTCCGACACCAAGGACCGGCCGCTGCCGCAGAAGCCGTGGGGCCAGATGCAGTTGCGGCTGGAGGAGGCGCACCGCTTCGCCACCGGCAAGGGCGTGACGCTCGCGATCATCGACACCGGCGTCAACGGCAACCACCCGCGGCTGGCCGGCCGGGTCAAGGGCGGTGGCGACTACGTGAGCAACGAGGGCGGCACCGTCGACTGCGACGGCCACGGCACCGAGGTCGCGGGCGTGGCGGCGGCCAGCCGGGACGACAGCACCGGCTTCGTCGGCGCGGCGCCCGAGGCGAACGTGCTGGCGTTCCGGCAGACCAGCGACTACTACCACTTCGAGGACAAGGCCAACCCGGCGAACAACCGGCCCACCGCGGGCAAGGTGCACACGCTGGCGCAGGCGATCGTGATGGCCGCCGAGGCGGGCGTCGAGGTCATCAACATCTCGCTGACCGCGTGCGAGCAGCCCAAGGAGCCGAGCCAGCAGGAGCGCGAGCTCCAGGCCGCGATCGACTACGCGGTCAACACGAAGGACGTCGTGATCGTGACGGCGGCCGGCAACCTCAGCTCGAACAACACCGGCTGCGCGGCGCAGAACGACAACCAGGACGCGGGCACGGTCAACGTGGTCGCCTCGCCGCCGTGGTACTCCGACGACGTGCTGTCGGTCGCGTCGATGAACCGGGCGGGCGACCCGTCGTCGTTCACCGTGTGGGGCCCGTGGATCAGCGTCGCGGCGCCGGGCGAGGACATCACCACGCTCGACCCGGCGGGCAACGGCCTGACCAACGCCAACCGCGACGAGCGCGGCGCGCTGAGCCGGATCCAGGGCACCAGCTTCGCCTCGCCGTACGTGGCGGGCGTGGTGGCGCTGGTGCGGCAGCGGTTCCCGAACCTCAAGGCGCACCAGGTGATGGACCGGATCAAGGCCACCGCCCAGCACCCCGGCAACCCGGACGGCCGTGACCACAAGATCGGCGCGGGCATGATCAACCCGGTGGCGGCGCTGACCGCGGAACTGCCGTCGGAGCAGGGCGTGAAGGCCGCCGAGCCGACCCAGTTGATCACCAACCTGGACCCGGTGAACCCGCCGGACAACACCCCGATGGTCGTGGCCCTCGCGGGTACCGGCGCGGGCGTGGGCCTCCTGCTGCTGACCCTGTTCATCGTCCACACCGTGAACCGCAACCGGTCCCGCCCGACGCGCCGGTCGACCGTCTGACACCGCCGCGGGTCGGCACACCGGGTTTCCCGAGGCCGACCCCGCGGCGGTCAGTCCTCGCCGAGCGTGGGCGGAGCGGTCTTCTTGGGCGCGCCGAGCAACGCCTCGGGCGAGGACGCGAGCCGCACCTTGGACTTGTGCTCCTTGTCGCCGCCCTGCTGACCACCGGCGCCGGCACCCATGCCGCCCATAATCCCGCCGCCGCCCATCCCGGCCGCCGCGGCACCGCCCGGAGCGGCCGCGGCCGCGGCCGGACGCCCCTGCGCCGGCTCACCCGGCTTGGGCTCGGCGACGGCCGTGGAACCGCCCTGCTGCAACGGGTTCTGCTCCGCCGGCACCCCGCCGGCCGCCGCCGGAGCGGAGCCGGACACCGAGCCTGTCGAACCCGAGCCGGTCGACCCCGAACCGATCGAGCCGGAGCCGGTCGAACCCGAGCCCGGCGCCGCCGAGCCCGTCGGGCCGGAACCGGTCGAGCCCGTCGCACTCGCGGCGGGCGCGGGCGAGGCGGCGGCGGTCGGATCCGGGGTGCCGGTGGCGATCTCGGGGCGCCGCGCCGGGTTCACCGCCGCGGCCGAGGTGGTCGAGGGCGCCGGCGACCAGTTCCGGGCCGGGTAGGCGTGGGTCGTGGGCGGCTCGTCGGCCAGCTCGTCGCACAGCCGGGCGAACGCCTCCAGCACGTCGCGCACCGAGTCGTGCAGGTCGCGCGCCGGCTTGTGCAGGTCCTCCAGCGCCTCGACCACCCGCCGGTCGCCGTCCAGCGGCAGCGCGGCCGCCTCGGAGACCGTGTCGGCCGCGTCGGAGAACACCCGGGCCATGTCCTCGACGACGTCGCGCACCGCCGACGCCGTCAGGTCCAGGGCGTCGGCCATCGCGAGCAGCGCGTCCGAGGTGTCCTGCCCGGCCAACCCGACCTGCTGCATGTGCGCCACGAACGCGTCCGCGTCCCGGCCCTGCCACGCGGAGTCCACCCGACCGAGCGGCGCGGTCAGATCCCGCGCCACGTGCTCGGCCACCACACCGGCCCGCCGCCACCGCTCGGCCTCGGCGTGCAGTTCCTCCCACTGCCCCAGCACGGGCGCGAAGTACTCGGCCACCAGGTCCCGCACCCCGAGCCGGCGCGAGATCCCGGTCAGGTAGTCCAGCGAGTCGCCGACCGACGCCGCGATCTCCCGCCCGTCCCTACGCACCGGGCACCCGCCACCCGACCGGCGCGCCGGCCACCCGGACGCCACCGACGAGGTCCGCCCGCGCGCTCCGCGCCACCGCCTCGACGCCGGAACGCGAGCGCCTCACGACGTGGCCGCCGCTACGCACCCGGCACCCGCTTCAACGCGGCCAGGGCCTCGGCGTCACCGGCCGAGTGCGCGGCCACCTGGTGCAGCCCCGAGGACGCCGACGACAGCACCTCGCAGGCGCGGTCCAGCCGGGACCGCAGCACGGCCGCGGCGCGCCGGTAGGACTCCGCGGCCCGCAGCGTCCGCCCCACCTCGCCGAAACCGGCCGAACCCAGCGGCGCGGACACGGCGTCCCGGGCCGAGGACAGCTCCGTGGCGGCGGAGTCGACGCGCTGCGCGTACAGCTCCAGCCACCGCGGGTCGAACGAGACACGACCGTTCACCGAACACCTCCCACCCACCAAGAGACGGCGTCCGGCGAACGACGGTTCCCTCGAACGGCTCAGCCGCCCCTTACTTCTGCTCGGGCAGCAGGCCCGCGGACTTCGGCACCGGGATCGAGTCCCAGCTGCGCGACGCGTCGTTCCGGTTGAGCTGCGGCCCGTTGGGCAGCAACCGCAGGATCGACTCCGGACCCGGCGTGAACGACGTGCCGAGGCCCAGCGCGCCGCTGGTCAGCGTGTCCGGGATGCCGTACTTCACGCCGCGGCCGGTGATCAGCTGCACCGGGCCGCGGTCGAAGTCCTCGGTGGACGACGCCGACCGCACCACGGCCGACTTGCCCGGCGCCATCACGAACTTGCCGACGACCTCGCCGGTCGCGCCGACCTGGTTGATGTTCACCGCGACCGCGCCGGCGGGCGTCGGCGGCTCGGGCGCGATGGTCACCTGGGTGTGCTGGGACTTGTTGTTGGCGTTGACGTTCTCGCCGCGCCACCCCAGGCACACCACCCGGTTGTTCTGGTTCGGGTCGAGCACGGCGGGCACCTCGCTCGGGTAGTCCGCGAGGTCGAGCCGCTCGGCGGGCTTCTTGTCCGGGATGCGCGCGATGTCGACCTTCTTGGGCTCCGCGCCCTGCGCGTAGGCGGACCGGATGAGGTCGCCCGCGGCCCGGCTGATCTCCTGGAGACCGTCCTGGAGCACCACGTAGAAGACCTCGACCGAACCGGTGCGCGACACCTGGATCACGTCGCCCACCTTGACGTTCTCGCCCTCGACGTAGGTCGCGGCCGCACCGCGGCCGGGGATCTCGGGCGCGGCCAGCGGCTTGGCCTCCGGGATCGCGTTGAGCAGACCCGCGGAGATCGCGCGCGGCGTCTTGTTGTTCAGGTTCAGCGCGTTGACCACCTCGCGCCGGGTGAGGTCGACCTGCGCGCGCACGGTGGACGTCGAGGTGATCTTGGTGTCGGTGGGCGCCTTGTAGATCAGGTACGCCTGCTTGCCGTCCGTGCCCGCCTTGACCAGCAGGGCCTTGTTGCCGTCCAGCGGCTGGCCGCCACCGCCGATGCCCGCGAGGACGGTCGTGGTGAACTTGCCGCCCTCGGCCGGGTTGTTCAGCGACTCGTCCAGCTCGAGCGTGTCGCAGACGGACCACTCGGCGCCGATGCGCTCCTCGGGCTTGGCGGGCAGCATGTCGGGGCCGTCCGGGATGCCGGTGAGCCTGCCCTTCGGCATCTGCGCCAGTGCCTTCTCGCTGACCAGCTTCGGCTCGCCGCCCATCACCTGCGGCTGCGCGTTGACCTGGCCGGCCGCCGCGTCACCGCCGTCGACGGACTGCGCCTTGTCCGGGTTCTGCTGGGCGAGCAGCAGCAACCGCGCGGACGCCAGGTTGGTCATCGGGATCAGCTGGGTCGGGTCCTTGCGGACCACGTAGACCTGGCCGGTCTCCTTGCTGATGGCGATCTGGGTGTCCTCGTCGATCTTCGGGTCCGGCGAGAAGAAGCCGAACACGAGGAACCCGATGAGACCGATGACACCCAGGATCACGCCGACCGCGGTCGCGCGCGAGTGCGTCCGCATGGGGTCGTGCAGCATCACCGCGTCCCGCCGCACCAGGGCTGACTGCATGCGGCGCAGCACGAATCGGTAGGCCTGGACCTGTGACTTGGTGGTGGGTGTTGATGCCATTCTCGGCTCGCTGCTCTCCCAGTCGCGGTACGGTCTGCACGATAGCCGGACGGCGGGTTGTCCGTGTGCGGGTTGGCCAGACCCGGGCCCTGATCCACCCGACGCACGTCGAGGGGAAAGAGAACCAGATCGGATGTCCGTGTCGACACCCCCACATCCGGGCCAACCCAACCCCGCGATGGCGCCACGCGGCCCCCAGCCCGGTCCCACGCCCCCGGGCGGCCCCGGCGCGATCCGCGCGGCCGCGCTCAAGGCACGCAGGCGTGCGGTCGGCGCGAGCCTCGGCGCGCTGCCGGTCGCGAACCTCGTCGTGCTCGAGGTCGGCGTCGCGATCGGCCTGATCCTGCTCGCGGTCGGCGCGGTCGGCGGCAAGACCGCACCCGCGCTGCTCTACACGGCGGGCGGGATCGTGCTCGTCGCGCTGGTCCTGGCGTTCGCCCGGTCCAAGGGCCGCTGGCTGACCCAGTGGATCGGCCTGGTGTTCCGCTACCTGTTCCGCGGCCACGGCCGCACGGCCGAGCGCGACGGTCCGGTCGAGCAGAAGGCGCCGTCCGAGGAGGACACCTCGGTCATCGGGCCGGACGACCCGAGGGTGGCGCTGCTGCGCCTCGCGGTGCCGGACCTGGTGGTGGCCAAGGGCGTCGACCACGAACGCCGCCCGCTGGGCATGGCCTGGCACCAGGGCGCGTGGACGGCCGTGCTGCTGGTCGACCCGGCGCCCGGCCTGATCACCGCCGTCGGCAGCGCGCCCGCGTTGCCGCTCGGCGCGCTGGCCCCGTGCCTGGAGGACCGGGGCGTGGTGCTGGACGCGATCTCGGTGATCTGGCACTGCTACCCCGGCAGCGCGTCGCTCCCGGTGAACTCGCCGGCCCTGAACTCCTACCTCGAGGTGCTCGGCCCGCTGCCCGCCGCGGCACGGCGCACGACGTGGATCGCGGTCCGGCTGGACCCGAAGCGCTGCGCGGCGGCGATCCGGGAGCGCGGCGGCGGCGTCGTCGGCGCGCACCGGGCGCTGATCGGCGCGCTGTCCCGGGTGCGCAACGCGCTGGAGTCGGCGGGCGTGGCCATCCGGCCGCTGGACTCCGACGAGCTGATCCGGGCCGGCATCTCGGCCGCCGAGCTGACCTCCGTCGCGGGCTCGAACACCTCGGTGTCGTTGCGCGAGAAGTGGTCCGGCGTCACCGCCGGCGGCGTCGGCCACCACAGCTACGCGATCACCCGCTGGCCGTCCAAGGGCATGCGCAACAACCTCAACGCCCTCACCGGCGTGCGGGCGCTGTCCTCGACGCTGTCCATGTCGATCTCGCCGAGCAGCGAGACCGGCCAGGTCGGCCTGCGCGGCCTGGTGCGGGTCAGCGCGCGCACGCCGTCCGAACTGGACCGGGCCGACGACAGGATCAAGGCGTTGGCGGACAAGCTCGACATCACGCTGACCCCGTTGAACGGCCTCCAGGTCGCGGGACTGGCCGCGACGCTGCCCCTCGGAGGTGTGGCGTGAGCAACAGCCGGCTGCTCGACACCC
Organism: Actinosynnema sp. NPDC020468; assembly: GCF_040642015.1. Classification (NCBI taxonomy): domain Bacteria; kingdom Bacillati; phylum Actinomycetota; class Actinomycetes; order Pseudonocardiales; family Pseudonocardiaceae; genus Actinosynnema; species Actinosynnema sp. NPDC020468. Next base: position 94,118 of record NZ_JBFAEO010000028.1, on the reverse strand, counting down.
GCGGCCAGGGCAAGGGCGTCGCGCCCGAGTTCCTGGTGGACCCCAAGCTGCTCGACGTGGTGAGCCCGTCCGGCGACCGCGGCGGCATGGTGCTCGGCTCGGGCTTGCAGGGCGAACCCCTGACGATCTCGGTGCTGCGGTCCGCGCCGACCCGCATGGTCGTGGTCGGCGGGCTGTACCTGGCGCGGCAGATCGCGTTGCGCGCCATGGCGACCGGCGCGTGGATCACCATCGCGACGGGTCGGCCCGCCGCGTGGCAGCCGGTGGTCCGGGCCGCCGGGCAGGGCGCCGACGGCCGTCCGTCGCCCGCCGTGCAACTGCGCAGGCTCTCCCCGGTGGAACTGCCGCGGCCGTCCGAGGACAGCCCGCTGCTCGTGGTGCACGACGGCGGCCACGTGCCGCAGGAGCTGTTCCCGCCGCGCTCGCCGTGGCAGACCACGATGTACGTGCTGCCCTACCTGCACCCGCAGGCCGCGACCACCGCGAACTCGGCGGACCTCGTGCTGCTGCAACGACTTCCGGTCGGTCAGGCGCAGCTGGCCGCGCAGATCTGGCGGCTGCCGCCGCAGATGGCGCACCAGCTGACCACGTTGAAGGACGACCAGGTCATCGCGCTCGGCACGAACCTGTGGCGCCCGCTGCGCCTGGTGACCACGCCGGGCGAACAGCAGATCCTGGGCGCGGTGCGCCGGGGCGACTGACCACAGTGGACGGACGAGGTGCCCCGGGCCGACTGGTCCGGGGCACATTTTTCGTTGTGGGTCCAGGAGGTTCCCGCAGTGACCGCCCGCAGTGCGCCGTTGACAGTACGACCGCGAACTGTGGAGAACACTCGGGTCGGCATCGCGGCGAAAGCGGTTGCGCACCCGGTGCGGCGACCAATAGGAACGACCCAGGGTGTCCGGGCGACTTCGGGGCGGAGTCACCCGGACGCACATCCGTTCACAAGGGGGTAGTTCCAACGATGACATCGTCCAGGACGACCAGGGCGGTCGGCGCGACACTCGCCGCGGGCACGACGTTCGTGCTCACGGCCGCGCTGTCCGCGGTCACCGCGCACGCGGCTCCGGGGGAGATCCGCGGCGCCGGCGCCGAGCACGCCGTGAAGGACAGCTACATCGTGGTGCTGAAGGACGTCAACGCCACCGACGCGCTCAGCGCCAAGTACCAGGCCAGGGTGACCCACCGGTACACCTCGGCGCTGCGCGGCTTCTCCGCGACGCTGAACGAGGAGCAGGCCCGCAAGCTGGCCGCCGACCCGGCGGTCGAGTACGTGCAGCAGGACGCCGAGGTGTCGATCTCCGGCACTCAGACGCCGACCCCGTCGTGGGGTCTGGACCGGATCGACCAGCAGTCGCTGCCGCTGGACAACAGCTACACCTACCCGGGCGAGGGCGAAGGCGTCACCGCCTACATCATCGACACCGGGATCCGGTTCTCGCACACCGAGTTCGGCGGCCGGGCCACGTCCGGCACGGACACCGTCGACAACGACACCGACGCCACCGACTGCAACGGCCACGGCACGCACGTGTCCGGCACCGTCGCCGGCACGAACCACGGCGTGGCCAAGAAGGCCAGGCTGGTCGGCGTCCGGGTGCTGAACTGCGCGGGCTCCGGCTCGTACGCGGGCGTGATCGCGGGCATCGACTGGGTGACCGCGAACGCCGTCAAGCCGGCCGTGGCGAACATGAGCCTCGGCGGCGCGGCGAACGACCCGGTCGACACCGCGGTGCGCAACTCCATCGCGTCCGGCATCACCTACGGCCTCGCCGCGGGCAACGACTACGGCGCGAACGCGTGCAACAGCTCGCCCGGCCGCACCGCCGAGGCGATCACCGTCGGCTCGACCACCGACACCGACCTGCGCTCGGACTTCTCCAACATCGGTCCGTGCCTGGACATCTTCGCGCCGGGCTCGCTGATCAAGTCGTCCTGGTACACCGACGACAGCGCCACCAACACCATCAGCGGCACCTCGATGGCGACCCCGCACGTGGTCGGCGCGGCGGCGGTCTACCTCGGCGCGAACCCGACCGCGCGGCCGCAGCAGGTCCGCGACGCGCTGGTGGACGGCGCGTCCAACGGCGTGGTGACCGACCCGGGCACCGGCTCGCCGAACAAGCTGCTCAAGGTCGTCGGCGGCGGCACGACCCAGCCGCCGACGGGCTGCCTGCCCACGACCAACGCCACCGACTACCCGGTGCCCGACAAGGGCGGCGTGTCCAGCCCGATCACCATCTCCGGCTGCGCGGGCAAGGCGTCCGCGACCTCCACGGTCGAGGTGCACGTCAAGCACCCGTACCGGGGCGACCTGGAGATCCAGCTGATCTCGCCGGTCGGCTCGGTGCGCCAGCTCAAGGCGCCCTCGGGCACCGACGCGGCGGACGACGTGGACGCGACCTACACCCTCGACCTGTCCGGCGAGGACGCCAACGGCCAGTGGCTGCTCAAGGTGAAGGACGTGTACCTCCAGGACTCCGGCTACCTGGACTCCTGGACGCTCGACCTGTGACCGCGTGACCCGGGCGGCCCCCGCCACGTCCGACGGCGGGGGCCGCCCCTCGCGTCCTCCAGCGCCGCCAGCACCTCCGGCCACGTGCAGCCGACGGGTTCGGTGGCCAGGTTGTGCGCCGCGATCCGCTGCCGCGTCCCGGTGTCGCGCGCCAACCGCACGACCGCGCCCGCCAGGTCGTCGGTGAGCACGCCCTCCACGCCGTCCCGGACGAAGTCGGCCACGCCGGTGCCCGGTCGGGCGATCACCGGCACCCCGGCCGTGCGTGCCTCCAGGGCGGCCAGGCCGAACGCCTCGCAGGTGGCCGCGTTGACGAACAGGTCGGCCCGCGCCAGCAGGTCGCGCACGCCGTCCCGGTCGAGCCGGCCGACCAGCCGCACCCACGACATGCCGTGCCGCACCAGGAACCGGCGCACGGCGGGCAGTTCCGGCCCGTCGCCCGCGATCGTGGCCTCCAGCGCGCCGGGCCCGAGCGCCGCGCCCGCCCGCCACAGCGCCTCCACCAGCTCGCGCGGTCGCTTGCGCGCGGCCAGCCGGCCGACCGACACCACGTGCACCGCGCCCCGCCCGACCCGGCCCGGCCGCCACTCGGCGGGCGTGATGCCGTTCGGCACGACCGAGATCTCCTTGCCGGACAACGAGATCGTGCCCGCGGCGGCCCGGCTCACGGCGGCCACCGACAGCGGCGCGCGACTCCACCCGTCGACCAGGTCCAGCAGCCGGTAGCAGTGCCGCACCACCGGGTCCCACATGCTGTGCACCAGCACGACCGTCGGCAGCCCGCGGCGCAGCGCCACCCGGACACCGGACCACGCGAACGGCGCGATCGCGCCCACGTGCACGTAGACCACGTCCGGCCGCAACGCGCGCAGCTCGCGGTCGAGGTGGTGCGCGGCGCGCGGGTGCACCGGCCAGGGCAGCGGCACGGACAGCTCGTGCACCGAGCAGTGCGGTGTCCGCTGCGCGCCCCGGGTCGCGGTCAGCACGTGCACGTCCGCGCCCGCCCGGTGCTGCGCGGCGGCGAGCCCGGCCACCTGGACCTCGATGCCGCCCAGGCGCGGGAGGAAGCAGTCGGTGATGTGGGCGATGGTCATCCCCGCGCTCCCGTCAAGCCGCCGAACGGTCCTGCTGACACTCTTGCACCTGTGAGCCGAACGTGCGTGTTCTTCCACGCCCATCCGGACGACGAGGCGCTGCTGACCGGCGGAACGATGGCGCGGCTGTCCGCCGAGGGCCACCGGGTCGTGCTGGTGGTGGCGACCTCGGGCGGCCGGGGCCTGTCCGCGACCACCGACGACCTGGCGACCGCGCGGTCCCGCGAACTCCGCGCGTCGGCGGCGGTGCTCGGCTGCGCGCGGGTGGAGTTCCTGGGCTACCAGGACTCCGGCCTGACCGGCGACACCGGCTTCGCCCGCGCGGACGTGACGGAGGCCGCCGACCGGCTGGCCGCGCTCCTGCACGAGGAGCGGGCGGACCTGCTGACCGGCTACGACCCGGCCGGCGGTTACGGCCACCCGGACCACGTGCAGGTGCACCGGGTCGCGTCGCTGGCCGCGGAACTGGCCTCCACGCCCCGGCTGTGGGAGGCCACCGTGGACCGGGACCGCCTCCTGCCCGTGCTGCGCGCCGCCCGGCTGGTCCGCCGCTTCGACCTCGGCCCGTTCGAACGGTCCTACAGCGCCTCCGCGGACATCACCCACCGCGTCGACGTCCGCCGCTACGCCCACCTCAAGCGCCGCAGCATGGCCGCGCACGCCACCCAGACCACCGGCGGCACCACCACCAGAACCCTGACCGCGCTCCTGCGCCTGCCCCCACCGGTGTTCCGCTACGCCCTGGGCACCGAGTGGTACGTGGAACGCGCCCGCCGCCGATGACCCGGCTCCTTGCGGGGCTCGTGTCGCTGGCGCTGGCGGCGTGGCTGGTGATCGCCGTGGTGCCCGCCGTGGGCGGCGTGTCGTGGAGCGCGGTCGGCGACGTGCTGGCCGGCGTCACCTGGCCGACGCTCGTCGGGCTGCTCGTGCTCTGGCTGGCCGGCCAGTGGTGCTACTCCTACGTCCTGTCGGGTTCGATGCCCGGCTTGCGCCCCGGTCAGGCGTTCCTGATCACCGCGGCCGGCAGCGCGGTCAGCAACCTGCTGCCCTTCGGCGGCGCGGCCGGTGTCGCGGTGACCGCCGTGATGGCCACGAGCTGGGGGCACAGCCCGCGCGCGATCACCACGTCCACCCTGGTCAGCGGCATCTGGAACACCGCGTTCCGGGTCGCGCTGCCGCTGGTGGCACTGGCCGTCCAGGGCGCGGCCGTGCTCGGCAACGGCGCGCTCGCGGTGATCGTCGTCGGCGTGGTCACCACCCTCGCGCTGCTGCTCCCGCTCGCCGGGCCGCGGTGGGCGGGCCGGCTGTTCGGCGCCCGCGTCCTGCGCCTCCTGCTGCACCTGCGGCTGTCCACCCGCCAGGTGATCCGCGAGCGGTGGCCGGAGCTGACCGGCGGCATGATCGCCTACCTCGCCCTCCAGGGCCTGCTCTTCTGGTGCTGCCTCGCGACCTCGGGCGCGGTGCTCGACCTGCCGACCACCGTCGCCGCCTTCGCGGTGAGCCGGCTGCTCACCCTCGCGATCGTCACCCCCGGCGGCGTCGGCATCACCGAGAACGCCACCATCGCGCTGCTCGTCGCGCTGGCCACCCCCGCCGCCCACGCGGTCGCCGGGGTGCTGCTGTTCAGCACGTTCACCTACGCCGCCGAGATCCCGCTCGGCGCGCTGGCCTACCTCGCCTGGTCCGCCCGCAACGGAAAACCGCCTGCCCGCGCGAACGCGGACAGGCGGTTCCGGTTCAGGACCCGCTAGCGGTCACCCCTCCTGCGGCGGGCGGTGAGCAGCACGGTCAGCGCGCCGACCAGCAGCACCCCGATGCCGAGGAGCAGCTGCGGCAGCACGCCCACCACACCGGTCCACGCCAGCGGCTCCTGGGGAGCGGGCTGGTGCGGCCCACCGGGCTCGTGACCACCCGGCTGGTGGTCGCCGGGCTGGTGGTCGTCACCGGGCTTGTGGTCGCCGTGGTCGCCGTGACCGTCACCGGGGTGGTGCGGACCGTGCGGCTCGTCGACCTCGACCCGGACCGTCGCCCGGCTGTTCGCCGGGTTGTCGTCGCCCGTGCCGTCCCGCAGCGTCACGTCCGCCACCACCTCGTCGTGGTGGACGGGGTGCTCGGCCTTGGTCACCACGGTCACCGGCGGCAACGTCCGGCCGGGCTCGAGGGTCCAGTCCGTGACGCACGTGACGACCTGACCGCGCACGTCGCAGTGCCACCCGTCGCCGTGCGTGTCGACCACCGTCAACCCCGGCGGCACGGTGATCACGGTCGTCGCGCCGCCCACGGTCACGGTCCCGGTGTTGGTCACCCTGTCGGTGATCACCACCTTGTCACCGACCTCCGCGTCCGGCTTGTCGACCGAGATCGACACGCCCAGGTCCACCTTGCGGTCCACGACACCGGCGTCCAGGTCGGTCTTGCGGGTGATCCGGCCGTCGGCGATCGCGATCACCACCGGCCCGGACAACCCGGTCGCCCGGTCCACGTCGGAGTTCTTCGCGCCGTCGGAGGCGCCCGGCGTGGTGAACGTCTTCCCGTTCGGCGCGGTGAACTGCACCGTGTAGGTGCCCGGCGCGAGGTCGGTGAACGCGTACCGGCCGTCCTTGTCGCTGGTCGTCGTCTTGACGACCGAACCGCCCGAGTCGCGCACGGTCACCACGACACCCGGCAGGCCCGGCTCACCCGGGTCCTGCACCCCGTCGAAGTCCAGGTCGGACCACACGAAGTCGCCGATCGACCCGCGCTCCTCGCCGAAGTCGACGTTGCCGCCGCCACCGTTCGACACGGTGAGCGCGACCTCGTTCGGCGTGGTCGAGCCGTAGCCGTCCGGCTGGAGCTCCACCACCTGGTAGGAACCCGAGCCCAGGCCCTCGATCCGGTACCGGCCGTCGGGGCCGGTGGACACCCTGGTGATCTCGGTGCCCGAGTCGGACTTCAGGATCACCGTGACACCGGCCAGTCGCCCGGCCTCGGCCGCGTCGATCACGCCGTCGCCGTCGGTGTCGACCCACACCGTGCCGGTCAGCACGCCGCCCGCCTCGCCGAACAGGTAACCCGACGCCGTGCCGCCCGCGGGCACCTCGATGCCGGTGATGGTGTCCGGCGACACGAGCGTGCCGCCGGCCGTGCCGACCTTGTCCTTGCCGTCGGCGAACCCGGCGGGCTGGGTCTCGGTCAGCGCGTAGACGCCGCCGACGACCTTGTCGAACGAGTACGAGCCGTCCGCGCCGGTGGTGGTCGTCCGGGACACGGTCGCGCCCTGGGCGTCGGTGCCGGTGAGGGTCACCGTCACCCCCTCGACCGGTCCTTCGCCCGGGTCCCTGGTCCCGTTGTCGTTCAGGTCCAGGTACACCTCGCCGGACACGGTCGACCGGTTCTCCGCGAACCGGTACCCGCCGGCCGCCTGACCCGAGGCCAGCACGATCCCGGAGAACACGTCGTTCCCCGGCGTGCCACCCGCCGTGCCCGCGGTGTCCGGACCGTCGCCGTACCCGGCGGGCGTCGTCTCGGTCACCGTGTAGGTGCCCGGCCGCAGCCCGGTGAAGGAGAACGCGCCGTCCGGCCCGCTCTGCGCGGTGAGGTTGACGGCGTTGCCCAGGTCGTCCGTTCCGGTCAGCACGACGGTCACGCCGCCGATGCCGCCGCCGGACTCGTCCACCACGGTGCCCGCAAGCGAGGCCGCCTTCACCTCGCCGAACGTGTACCCGGTGGCGTCCGCGCCGGCCGCGAACTCGATCCCGGTCACCGAGTCGGGCCCGGTGACCGTGCCGCCCGAGGTGCCGGCCGTGTCCTTGCCGTCGAGGTACCCCGCCGGCTGGGTTTCGGTGACGGTGTAGGTGCCGCCCAGCAACCCGTCGAACCGGTACGCGCCGTCCGGACCGGTCGTGGTGGTCAGCGACACGGCGTTGCCCACCGCGTCCTGACCGGTCAGCGTCACCGCGACACCGGCGACCCCGTCCTCACCCGGTTCCCGGATGCCGTCGTTGTCCTCGTCCTCGAACACGACGCCGGAGAACGAGCCCCGGTCCTCCGCGAACTGGTAGCCGGTTCCGGACTGGCCCGACGACAGCGTGATCGCGGTGAACTGGTCCGGTCCGACCGTGCCGCCCGCCGTGCCCGGGGTGTCCGGACCGTCGGCGTACCCGGCCGGCTGCTGCTCGGCCACGGTGTAGACGCCCGGCGCGAGGTCGGTGAACGAGTACGTCCCGTCCGCGCCGGTGACCTTCGTGACCGGACCGTCCGGACCGGTGACGGTGATCGTCACGCCCGCCACCGGGTTGCCCGCGTCGTCCACGACCCGGCCCGCCAGCGACGCGCCCTTGAACTCGCCGAAGGTGTACCCGGTCGCGTCCGCGCCGGGCTCGAGCGCGATACCGACCACCGAGTCGGGCCCGGTGACCGTGCCGCCGGAGGTGCCGACCGCGTCCTTGCCGTCCAGGTACCCGGCGGGCGTCGTCTCGGTGACGGTGTAGGTGCCGCCGAGCAACCCGGTGAACGTGTAGGACCCGTCCGCGCCGGTGGTGGTGCTCAGCGACACGGCGGCGCCGGTCGCGTCCTCACCGGTCAGCTGCACCACCGCGTTCGGGATGCCCGGCTCGCCGGAGTCCCGCACGCCGTCGTTGTCCAGGTCCTCGAACACGGAGCCGGAGAACGAGCCCCGGTCCTCGGCGAACCGGTACCCGGTGGCCGTCGCGCCGGAGATCAGCGCGATGTTCGTGAACTGGTCGTTCGCCACGTCTCCACCGGAGGTGCCGGCGGTGTCCGGACCGTCGGCGTACCCGACCGGCTGCTGCTCGGCCAGCGCGTACACGCCCGGCACCAGCCCGGTGAACGAGTACGTCCCGTCGGCACCGGTGGTCCGGGTGTACGGACCGCCGGGACCGGTCAGCGTGACCGTCACGCCGGCGATCCCGTTGCCGCCGTCGTCCACGACCCGGCCGCTCAGCGACGCGGCCGTGAACTCGCCGAACAGGTACCCGGTGGCGTCCGCGCCGGGCGCGAGGTCGATCGCGGTCACCGAGTCGGGCCCGGTCACCGTGCCGCCCGACGACCCCGCCGCGTCCTGACCGTCCAGGTACCCGGCGGGCGTGGTCTCGGTGACCGTGTAGGTGCCACCCAGCACGCCGTCGAACGTGTACGACCCGTCCGCACCGGACACGACGTTGCTCGTGACCGCGGTGCCCGCGTCGTCCTGGCCGGTCAACTGGACCGCCGCGCCCGGGATGCCCGGCTCGCCGGAGTCCTGGACGCCGTTGTTGTTCAGGTCCTCGTAGACCACACCGGAGAGCGACCCGCGGTCCTCCGCGAACCGGTACCCGCTCGCCGACTGGCCCGAGGACAGCACGACGTTGGAGAACAGGTCGTTCGCGACGTCACCGCCCGCCGTGCCCGGCGTGTCCGGACCGTCGGCGTACCCGGCCGGCTGCTGCTCGGCCACCGAGTACGACCCCGGCGCGAGCCCGGTGAACGAGTACGACCCGTCCGGACCGGTGACCGCGGTGAACGGACCACCGGGGCCGGTCAGCGTGATCGTCGCACCCGGCACCCCGTTGCCCGCGTCGTCCACGACCACGCCGGCCAGCGACGCGCCCTTGAACTCGCCGAAGGTGTAGCCGGTCGCGTCCGCGCCGGCGGCGAAGTCGATCCCGGTCACCGAGTCGGGCCCGGTCACCGTGCCGCCGGAGGTGCCCGCGGTGTCCTTGCCGTCCAGGTACCCGGCCGGCTGGGTTTCGGTGACGGTGTAGACGCCACCCAGCAACCCGTCGAACCGGTACCCGCCGTCCGGACCGCTGCTGGTGGTCAGCGACACGGCGTTGCCCGCGGCGTCCTGACCGGTCAGCGTCACCGTGACACCCGGGATCCCGAGCTCACCGGGGTCCTGCGCGCCGTCGTTGTCCTTGTCCTCGAACACGACACCGGCGAACGAGCCGCGGTCCTCGGCGAACCGGTACCCGTCCGCCGTCCGACCCGAGGTCAGCACGATGTTCGAGAACAGGTCGTCCGCCACGTCACCACCGGCGGAGCCCGCGGTGTCCGGACCGTCGGCGTACCCGGCCGGCTGCTGCTCGGCCACCGAGTACGACCCCGGGGCCAACCCGGTGAACGAGTAGGACCCGTCCGGGCCGGTCGTCTGCGTCACCGGACCACCGGGACCGTCGAGCGTGACCGTCACGCCCGGCACCCCGTTGCCCGCGTCGTCCACGACCACGCCGGAGATCGACGCGCCCTTGAACTCGCCGAAGGTGTACCCGGTCGCGTCCGCGCCCGCCGCCAGGCCGATCGCGGTCACCGAATCCGGTCCGGTGACCGTGCCGCCCGCCGTGCCCGCCGCGTCCTTGCCGTCGAGGTACCCGGCCGGCGTGGTCTCGGTGACCGTGTAGGTGCCACCCAGCACGCCGTCGAACTTGTAGGAGCCGTCCGCGCCCGAGAGCACGTTCAGCGTCACCGCGGCGCCGGTCGCGTCCTGACCGGTCAACTGCACCGCCGCGCCCGGGATCCCCGGCTCGCCGGAGTCCTGCACGCCGTCGTCGTCCAGGTCCTCGAACACGACACCGGAGAGCGAACCGCGGTCCTCCGCGAACCGGTACCCGGTTCCCGTGCCGCCGGAGGGCAGCACGATGTTCGCGAACTGGTCGTTCGTCTGGACGCCGCCGAGCGAGCCCGGGGTGTCCGGACCGTCGGCGTACCCGGCCGGCTGCTGCTCGGTCAGGGTGTACGTGCCGGGCACCAACCCGTCGAAGCTGTACGACCCGTCCGGCCCGGTCGTCCGGGTGTAGGGACCACCCGGACCGGTGAGCGTGACCGTCACGCCCGGCACCCCGTTGCCCGCGTCGTCCACGACCGCGCCGGAGATCGACGCGGCCTTGAACTCGCCGAACAGGTACCCGGCCGCCTCGTCGCCACCGCCGAGCGCCACACCGGTGATGGTGTCCGGCTCCACGGGCGTGCCGCCGACCGAGCCCGCGGTGTCCTTGCCGTCCGCGTAGCCGGTGGGCTGCGCGGCCTCGGTGACGGTGTAGGTGCCGCCGACGACGCCGGTGAACGAGTACGTGCCGTCGGGCGCGGTCGTCGTGGTCACGTTCACCGCGCCGCCCTGGGCGTTCTGCCCGGTCAAGGTGACCGTGACACCGCCGATGCCCGGCTCGCCGCCGTCCTGCGTGCCGTCGTTGTCCACGTCCTCGTAGACCACGCCGGCCAGGGAACCGCGCCGCTCCTCGAACCGGTACCCGGTCGCCGTCGCGCCCGAGGTGAGCACGATGTTGGTCACCTGGTCCGCGCCGACGTCGCCGCCCGCCGAACCCGGGGTGTCCGGACCGTCGCCGTACCCGGCGGGCTGCTGCTCGGCGACCGCGTAGGTGCCGGGCGCCAACCCGGTGAACTGGTAGGTGCCGTCGGGCGCGGTGAGCTGGGTGAGCGGGCCGCCGGGCCCGGTGAGCGTGACCGTCACGCCGCCGATCCCGTTGCCGCCGTCGTCGACCACCGAGCCGGCCAGCGACGCGCCCTTGAACTCGCCGAACAGGTACCCGGTGGCGTCGACGCCACCGCCGAGGGTGACGTTCGTGATCGAGTCCGGCGGTGTCGCCGTGCCGCCCGCCGAGCCCGGGGTGTCCAGGCCGTCCGCGTAGCCGGCGGGTTGGGTCGTCTCGGTGACCGTGTAGGTGCCGCCCACGACGCCGGTGAACGTGTACGAGCCGTCCGGCGCCGAGGTCCGGGTCAGCGACACCGGCCGGCCGAGCGCGTCCTGACCGGTCAACGTGACCGTCACGCCGCCGATGCCCGGCTCACCGCTGTCCTTGGTGCCGTCGTCGTCCAGGTCCTCGTAGACCGAACCGGCGAGCGAACCCCGGTCCTCGGTGAAGTCGTACCCGCTCGCGGTCGCCCTGGAGGCCAGCGCGATCGCGCTGATCGAGTCGTTGCCGACCGTGCCGCCCGAGGTGCCCGCCTGCTCGCCGCCGTCGGCGTAGCCGGGCGGTTGGGCCTCGGTCACCGTGTACGTGCCCGGCGGCAACCCGGTGAACGAGTAGGTGCCGTCGGCCGCCGTGGGCAGGACCAGCGGACCGCCCGGACCGGTGAGCGTGATCGTCACGCCCGGGATGCCCGTGCCGCCGTCGTCCACGACGCGGCCGCTGATCGACGCGCCGACGAACTCGCCGAACAGGTACCCGGTCGCGGTCGTCCGCGGCGGGAGGGTGATGCCGGTGATCAGGTCCGCGCCGACCGTGCCGCCGGCCGAGCCCGCGGTGTCCTTGCCGTCCGCGAACGTGCCCGGCTGGGTTTCGGTGATCGTGTACAGGCCCGGCCGCAGCGCGGGGAACGCGTACGAGCCGTCGGGCGCGGAGATCGCGGTCAGCGACACCGCGTTGCCCGCCGAGTCGGTGCCGGTCAGCTGCACGGTCACGCCGGGGAGCCCCGGTTCGCCGCCGTCCTGGCTGCCGTCGTTGTCCAGGTCCTCGTAGACCACGCCCGCGAGGCTCGACGTGGGCCGCTCGGCGAAGTTGTCGCCGGTGCTGGTCTGACCGGCCGTGAGGGTCACGGTGAACGCGTCGTCGCCCGCGGCCACCGCGTTCGTGCCGGGGGTGTCGACGCCGTCGTCGAAGTCCGCCGGCTGGTCCTCGGTCACCGTGTACGTGCCGGGCGGCACGTCGAGGAAGGCGTACGTGCCGTCGGTGGAGGTGGTCGTGGTGCGGTTGACCGCCCCGCCGACCAGGTGCACCGTGACGCCGCCGATGCCGGTGTCGCCGTCGGCCGCGTCGAACACGCCGTTGTTGTTGCGGTCCGCGATCACCCGGCCGGACACCGCGCCCAGCGTGGGCGCGTTCGCGGTCGCGGTCGCGGTCACCGTGCCGCCCAACGGGTCCAGCGCGGTGACGGTCGCCGTGTTGCTGTCACCGGCGACCGGAGCGGTCGTGGTGCAGGTGTAGCTGAAGCCGCCGCCCGCGGTCAGCGTCGCCCTGGTGGTCGCGCAGGCGGCCACCTTGGGGTCGGCCACCACGAGACCGGTCAGGTCGGTGTCGCCGGTGTTGGTCACCCCGATGGTGAAGGTGATCGTCTCGCCGGCCACGTAGGTGGCCTTGTCGGCGGTCTTGGTGATCGACACCGCCGGGTTGATCACATCGACCGGAACGCCCGCCGAGTCGTCGACCGGATCGCCGTAGTTGCTGCTGCCGGTCGCGTTCGCGGTGTTGACGAAGTTGTCCGCGCCGGCCGGTCCCACGCAGTCGTAGGTCACCGGCACGTCGGGCACCAGGTTGCCCACGGTGCGCGCGCAGTCCGGGAAGCCGGGGTCGGCCACCGCCACGCCGACCGCGTTCGCGCCGCCGGGCGAGACCACCGTGATCCGGAACGTCACCGGTTGACCCGGGCGGAACGGACCGGGGGTGACCAGTTCCTTCTTCGCCTTCAGGGCCGGGATCGGCACGGAGAGCACGAGGTTCTCCGCCAGGTAGGTGTCACCGCTGGTGGAGAACGTGAGGGTCGCCGACGTGCTGCCCGGCACGATGCTCGGCGCGGTGAACTGCTTCGCGTCGACGCTCATGTTGTTGACCACGGCCGGGCTGAGCGCGTTCTGGGCGTTGGAGACGAAGTAGTTCGTGGTGAGACCACCGGGTAGCGGCTCGGCCACCGGTGTCCCGTTGATCGAGAACTGGTCGCCCGAGATGTTCCGGTCGCCCTCGTAGGCGGTCAGGCCGACCCGCACACCGGTGGCGGCCACCCGGAACCCGTTCACCGTGGTGGTGGTCGCCGCGTCGGTCGAGGACTGCCGCACGTGGCCGTCGTAGAGGAAGATCTCCCGCTTGCCCGGCGCGTAGACCGGCGTCGGGCCGGGGTACTCGTAGACCAGGACGAGCGACCAGCCGCCGAAGCAGCCGAAGCCCTGCGGGGTCCACACGTTGCCCAGGCCCACGCTCAGCGGCGTACCGGTCGCGAGGCCCTGGAAGTAGGACGTGACGTTCGCGTACGCCGAGTAGAACTGGGGCTGGCTCGCGGGCACGTTGGCGAGCGCGTCGCGGCTGATCACCTGCGGCGACACCGCGATGGTCGACCCGCCGGTCGCGGACAGCCGGACCGAGGTCGACTCGGGCGTGCCCGACGGGAGGACCGAGGTGCCCGCGCCGGCGAAGAACTGGCGCGTGGTGCAGCCGGGCGTGGTCGAGACCGTGCCGTCGCTGAGCCTGATCGTGCCGGTGTCGCCCGCCCAGTTCAGCCGGGCGTAGTCGACCGTCGCGCCGGGCGGGATGGTGAGCGAGGCGGTGGTGGAGTTGAACGTCGCGGCGTCGGAGTCCACGTCGGCCCAGCGCATGTAGTACGCGTCGTTGCCGCTCGACGTGGTCGGCAGCGTGCCGCCCATCGCCGTGGCGCAGTTCGCGATCGGCTCGCCGCTCGACGGGTCGACCGGGTCGGTTCCCGCCACCGGGCACCGCATGTTGCCGTTCGCGACCTCGATGAAGTCGCCGTAGAGGTCCTTGTTGAAGTTCAGGGTGAACGGCCTCACGACCGCCGCCTCGGCTGCGGGCGCGGTCACCACCACAGCTGAGCAGGCGGCCAAGCCTGCGGCTACCAGGGACGCCGCGAGGCGACGTCGAGCACCGGATCTTGGCACGACGCGTGCTCCTTCGGGGTGGACGGTAAAACCCGAGGGAACCTTCCGGCGAGCCCGGGCGGAACGCATTCCGGTTTCACCGTTTTCACCTGTTCGAGGGGATTAACGACGACCCCGAAGTCCGACTCTGCCTGCGGAAACGCCATTCTTTTGAGGGAACTTGGCGGGCTCGTCGGGCGGGCCTTCCCGATACCCGTGCTAGATGTCGTGGCGGACTGCGTTCACCGCCGACGTTGGGGAAATCCGTGCGCTCACGCCTTCGCTCCCGTCTCCGCTCACCCGTGCACCGACGACCCGCGCTGGCCGCGATCGGCGGCCTGCTCTGCCTGATGACCGCCGCCGCGCCGAGTCCGGCCGCGGTGTCGCCGGTGGAGTACCGCTTCGTGCCGCGCGCCGCCCCGGTGCCCGCCGTGACGCCGTGGCCGGCGGACAGCGAAACCGACCCGGTGCCCGCCGTGGTCACGACCCTGCCCGCGACCGCCGTCCAGGCGCCGCCGGCGGCCGCGGCACCCGTCGCGCTCGTGCCGGCCGGTGCGGACAAGGGCATCCCGTCGACCGTGCTGGCCGCCTACCAGGCCGCCGAGAAGTCGCTGGCCGCCTCCGACCCGTCGTGCGCGCTGCGCTGGTACCACCTGGCGGGCATCGGCCAGGTCGAGTCGGGCCACGCGCGCGGCGGCCGGGCGGACGCGACCGGCGAGACCGTGCCGCACATCCTGGGCCCGGTGCTGGACGGCGGCGCGTTCGCCGCGATCGCGGACAGCGACGGCGGTCGGCACGACGGCGACGCCCGCTGGGACCGCGCGGTCGGGCCGATGCAGTTCATCCCGTCGACCTGGGCGCGCTACGGCGCGGACGGCAACGGCGACGGGGTGGCGAGCCCGCACAACATCGCGGATTCGGCGCTGGCCGCCGGGAACTACCTGTGCTCGGGGAGCCTCGACCTGTCGAGGCAGGGCGACCTGGACGCGGCCGTGTTCCGGTACAACCACTCGCAGGCCTACGTGCAGCTGGTCGAGACGTGGATGCGCACGTACTCGGACGGCGCGGTGGCGGTGACCCCGCTCGGCCCCGGTTCGCCGGACGACGAGCCCGCCGCGGCCAACCCGAAGCCGACCGAGCAGCCGGCGGACGCGGCGGGTGCGGTGACCGCGACGAAACCGGTGGAGACACCCGTCGAGGTGGTGGCCGCGCCGGCCACGCCCACCACGACCGAACCGACCGCGACCACGACACCGACGACCACCGCGCCGACCACCACCACGACGACGCCGACACCGACGACCAGCGTCGAGCCGCTGGTGGTGGAGACGACGCCGACGACGACCGACGAGCCGGTGGACGGTGAACCGGTGGACGTGGCGGACTGCCCGCACCAGGGCCTGGCCGACGAGCTGTCGGCATCACCGCTCGGTGCGGAGATCCTGGCCGCGATGTGCCGGGACCACGCCGAGGAGCACGGCACGGCCGAGGGCGGCACGCAACAACAGCAGGTCGGCAAGGAGTCCGAGCAGCCGACCGACCGCTAGCCGGTCAGGCGGGCGCGACGCGCAGGTTCCTGGTGACCTGCGCGCGCGCCGCCAGCTCGTCGTCGGCCGGGTAGTCGACCCGGACCAGGGACAACCCGTGCGGCGGCGCCACGGTGACCTCGCTCGACCGCGCGGTGAGCCGCAGCAGCGAGGCGGGCCACTCGACCGGCTTGCGCCCCTCACCCACCGCCAGCAGTGCCCCGACCAGACTGCGCACCATCGAGTGGCAGAACGCGTCGGCGGACACGAAGGCGGTCAGCAGGTCCCCGTCCCGCACCCAGTCGAGCCGTTGCAGCTCCCTGATCGTGGTCGCCCCTTCGCGTCGGCGGCAGAACGCGCAGAAGTCGTTCTCCCCCAGCAGCAGCGTCGACGCCGCGACCAGGCGGTCCAGGTCGAGCGGACGCGGCCAGGCCAGGGTGTCCAGGCGCCGCAACGGGTGCGCGCCGAAGGCCGCGTCGGTGACCCGGTACTCGTAGTGCCGGCGCAGGGCGGCGAACCGGGCGTCGAACTCGGCGGGCACCACGCGTGCCGCGAACACCCGCACGTCGGTCGGCAGGGCGCGGGCCAGCCGGCGCGCCATCCCCTCGACGTCCACACCCGCCGGCAGGTCGGCGTGCGCGACCTGCCCCGCGGCGTGCACACCGGCGTCGGTCCGGCCGGCGACGGTCAGCCGCACGTCCTCCCGCAGCACGGTCGACAGCGTGTCCTCCAGGACCCCGCACACCGTGCGCCTGCCGGGCTGGCGCGCCCAGCCGGAGAATTCCGTGCCGTCGTAGCCGAGGTCGAGCCGCACCCGCACGGAAGCCGCCGCGTCCGTCACCGTTCATCCCTCCACATGAGGTCGAGCCCGCCGCCCAGG
The DNA here is from genome assembly GCF_040642015.1 of Actinosynnema sp. NPDC020468. Lineage (NCBI taxonomy): Bacteria > Bacillati > Actinomycetota > Actinomycetes > Pseudonocardiales > Pseudonocardiaceae > Actinosynnema > Actinosynnema sp. NPDC020468. Next base: position 77,527 of record NZ_JBFAEO010000028.1, on the reverse strand, counting down.
AAGGGCGACGGGCTCGTGCCTTGCGGATCCGCGAAGGACCCGACCTACTTCTTCTCTTCGGCCTTCGGGGCCTCGTCGGCGTCCGCCTCGGGGGCGTCCTCCGACTTGGTCTCCTCGGCCGAGTCCTCGACCGCGACGTCGTCGGTGGTGGCCTCGGTCTCCTCGACCTCGGTCTCCTCCGCCTTCGGCGCGGCGGCCTTCTCGTCCTTGGCGAACTTGGTCTTCCGGGCCCGCTCGGCCTCGGAGGTGACCGTCTTCTCCGCGACCAGCTCGATCACGGCCATGGGGGCGTTGTCGCCCTTGCGCGGCAGTGCCTTGGTGATGCGGGTGTAGCCGCCCGGACGGTCCGCGAACTGAGGGCCGATCTCGGCGAACAGCTTGTGGACGACGTCCTTGTCGCGGATGACCTTGAGGATCTCGCGACGGTTGTGCAGGTCGCCGACCTTGGCCTTGCTGATCAGCTTCTCCGCGTAGGGGCGGAGCCGCTTGGCCTTGGCCTCAGTGGTCGTGATCTTGCCGTGGGTGAACAACGAAGTGGCCAGGTTGGCCAGCAACAGCCGCTCGTGGGCCGGCGAGCCCCCGAGACGGGGTCCCTTGGTGGGGGTGGGCATCGAATTGCTCCTCGGATTTCTTTCTGATCCTCTGCTCCGGCCCGGCCGCTAAAGCGACCTTCAGAGCTGCTCGGTCTCCGCGTAGTCCTGGCCGTCGTCGTGGGAGTCCACGGCGGTGTCCGCACCCCAGCCCTCGGCGGGGTAGTCGGACGCGGCAGCCGACGGGTCGAACCCAGGGGGGCTGTCCTTCAGCGCGAGGCCGAGACCGACGAGCTTCATCTTGACCTCGTCGATCGACTTCGCGCCGAAGTTGCGGATGTCCAGCAGGTCCGCCTCGCTGCGCGACACGAGTTCGCCCACGGTGTGGATGCCCTCGCGCTTGAGGCAGTTGTAGGACCGGACCGTGAGGTCCAGGTCCTCGATCGGCATCGCGAAGGCCGCGATGGTGTCCGCCTCGGCGGGCGAAGGTCCGATCTCGATGCCCTCGGCGTCGACGTTGAGCTCACGCGCCAGACCGAACAGCTCCACCAGGGTCTTGCCCGCGGACGCGACGGCGTCGCGCGGCGTGATGGAGGGCTTGGTCTCGACGTCGAGGATCAACTTGTCGAAGTCGGTCCGCTGCTCGACACGGGTGGCCTCGACCTTGTAGGTCACCTTCATGACGGGCGAGTAGATCGAGTCCACGGGGATGCGGCCGATCTCGGCACCGGCCTGCTTGTTCTGCACGGCGGGGACGTAGCCGCGACCGCGCTCGACCACGAGCTCGATCTCCAGCTTGCCCTTGCCGTTCAGGGTGGCGATGTGCAGGTCCGGGTTGTGCACCGTGACACCGGCCGGGGGCACGATGTCGCCCGCCGTCACCGCGCCAGGTCCCTGCTTGCGCAGGTACATGGTCACCGGCTCGTCCTCCTCGGAGCTGACGACCAGCTCCTTGAGGTTGAGGATGATGTCGGTGACGTCTTCCTTCACACCGGGCACGGTCGTGAACTCGTGCAGCACACCGTCGATGCGGATGCTGGTCACGGCCGCGCCGGGGATGGACGACAGCAGCGTGCGGCGGATGGAGTTGCCGAGGGTGTAGCCGAAGCCCGGCTCCAGCGGCTCGATGACGAACCGGGAGCGGGTCTCGTTGACCGCGTCCTCGCTGAGCGAGGGGCGCTGGGAAATCAGCACTGGGTTCTTCCCTTCTCAACCCGACGACCGCTATTTGACGCCGGGAATGCCGGTCGCGGAGACCGGCGAACGCGTTCGGCACACCATTCCGTGCCGTCGCGGGACCCGACTGGAGGGGCCACCGGCGGCGGCCCCTCCAGGAGGATCACTTCGAGTAGAGCTCGACGATGAGCTGCTCGGTGACGGGCGTGTCGATCTGCGCCCGCTCCGGCAGCTGGTGCACCAGGATTCGCAGGGTCGAGGGGACGACCTGCAACCACGCCGGGATCGGCCGGTCACCGAAGGACGCGCGAGCCGCCTCGAAGGGCAGCGTCGGGAGCGACTTCGGCTTCACGTCGATGATGTCGAACTTCGACACCCGGTAGCTCGGGATGTTCACCTTGTGGCCGTTCACGATGAAGTGACCGTGGCTGACCAGCTGGCGGGCCTGGCGCCGGGTGCGCGCGAGACCCGCGCGGTACACGACGTTGTCCAGGCGGGACTCCAGGATCTGGAGCAGGTTCTCACCGGTCTTGCCGGTGCGGCGGACCGCTTCCTCGTAGTAGCGGCGGAACTGCTTCTCCAGCACGCCGTACGTGTAACGGGCCTTCTGCTTCTCCTGGAGCTGGAGCAGGTACTCCGACTCCTTGATGCGACCGCGGCCGTGCTGGCCGGGCGGGTAGGGACGGCGTTCGAACGCCTGGTCCCCACCGACGAGGTCGACCTTGAGGCGACGCGAGATGCGCGTTGCCGGTCCGGTGTAGCGAGCCATCTGTTCTTACTCCTCCCCGTGCCTCAGACCCGGCGCCGCTTGGGCGGGCGGCAGCCGTTGTGGGGCTGCGGGGTCACGTCCTGGATGGTGCCGACCTCGAGGCCGGCCGCCTGCAACGAACGGATCGCGGTCTCGCGGCCGGAGCCGGGACCCTTCACGAACACGTCGACCTTGCGCATGCCGTGCTCGGCGGCCTTGCGCGCGGCGTTCTCGGCTGCCATCTGGGCGGCGAACGGGGTGGACTTGCGGGAGCCCTTGAAGCCGACGTGGCCGGCGGACGCCCAGCTGATCACGTTGCCCAGCGGGTCCGTGATGGACACGATGGTGTTGTTGAACGTGCTCTTGATGTGCGCCTGGCCGTGGGAGACGTTCTTCTTCTCCTTGCGGCGGACCTTCTTGACCCCGGCGCCCTGGCGGGACTTGGGTGGCATGTCTGGGTGATCTCCTACTGGCTAGTTCCGCGAGGTCTTACTTCTTGCCGGCCTTCTTCTTGCCCGCGACGGTCTTCTTCGGACCCTTGCGAGTGCGTGCGTTCGTCTTGGTGCGCTGCCCGCGGACGGGCAGGTTGCGACGGTGGCGCAAGCCCTCGTAGCAGCCGATTTCCATCTTGCGGCGGATGTCGGCCTGAACCTCGCGGCGGAGGTCACCCTCGACCTTGAAGTGGTTCTCGATGTAGTCCCGCAGCTTGGCGAGGTCGTCGTCACTGAGGTCCTTGACCCGGAGGTCGGGGGACAGCTCGGTGGCGGTCAGCAGCTCCTTGGAGCGCGTGCGACCAATGCCGAAGATGTAGGTGAGCGCGATCTCCAACCGCTTTTCGCGGGGGAGGTCGACGCCAGCGAGTCGTGCCATACGGCGCTTGCTCCTGTCGGTTTCGTCTCCAGGTCTGCTCCTCGCCCGGTCCCGGGACTGACTCGCTGTGTCAGTTCCACCCGCTCTCGCGCGTGGTGTCCCGGCCCCGGCCTGAAGTCCGGGGGTGTGCCTGGACGTGCGTCCAGGCAGGTGCGAAGAGGCTTGCTTCTGTTGCGTCCCGTCGAAGTCACGACGAGTGCAAGCGGTCTGCTCAGCCCTGGCGCTGCTTGTGGCGCAGGTTCTCGCAGATCACCATGACCCGGCCGTGGCGGCGGATCACCTTGCACTTGTCGCAGATCTTCTTGACGCTCGGCTGGACCTTCACGCCTGAGCTCTCCTGCGTCAGCCCGTCGTGCCCCTGGTGGGCCCGACGGAGGTCACTTGTAGCGGTAGACGATGCGGCCGCGGGACAGGTCGTAGGGCGAGAGCTCCACGACAACCCGGTCCTCGGGGAGGATTCGGATGTAGTGCTGCCGCATCTTGCCGCTGATGTGTGCCAGTACCTTGTGACCGTTCTCCAACTCGACTCGGAACATCGCGTTGGGAAGCGGCTCGATCACGCGGCCCTCGACCTCAATGGCCCCGTCCTTCTTGCCCATGTCCTCCGCGTTTCGTGACGGTGGGTACTTCCGGAGTGCGGGCACGCGGCACCCCGACTCCTCTCAGGCCCTTGCGAACCCGACCCAGCCCGATGGAAACTGCTGCACGGGCATGGCGGAACCGGCGCGACGTGTGCGCCACCCGTCCATAGTACGCGCGTCAGCGCGAACGCCCAAATCGGGCCGCGAGCAGCACGATGCCCCAGGGTCCGACGACCCAGATCCACCACGGGTACAGCGCCTTGCCCAGCGACAGGCTCAGCACACCCCAGATCAGCAGGTTGATCGCGCCCGCGGCCATCCAGGCGCCGGTCACCACCCGCGTGGCGACGTCCGGCCGACGTGCCGCGACCGCCGACCGCGGCGCCGGCGCGACGGGGTTCGGCAGGTCCGCGGTGAGCGCGGTGAGCTCGCCGTAGGTGCGCGCGGCCCAGACGGCCGCGGTCCGCTCGTCGAACTCGGCGAGCGTGATGCGCCCTTCGGCGTGGGCCCGCCCGAGCACGGCGGCCACGGCGGCCCGGTCGCCGTCGGCGGCGCGGAGGAACGAGGAGTCGGTCATGGGTGCACCTCCCACGACGATCGTAACACTGTTACGGATGCCTCGGCCTGGCGGTGACGAGCCAGATCACCCCCAGCACCGACCCGGGCGGCACGGCCACCCAGAGGAACCACGGGTGCACGAACCCCTCGCCGCCGAGCACGCTGACGAGCAACCAGAGCGCGAAGTTGAGCGCGGACACGCTCATCCAGATCGTGGTGAGCACCTTGAGCGCGGTCCGCCCACCCGACCGGACCGGCCTGGCGGGCACCACCACGGGCACCCCCACCGGCACCTCGGCGGGCAGGTCGGCGAGCAACGCCCGCAGCTCGCCCCGCGTCCGGGCGCGCCAGGCCTCCGCCACCCGGACGTCGAACTCGGCGAGATCGAGACTTCCCTCGGCGTGGGCGCGCCGGAGCCGCTGGGCCACCACGTCGCGCTCGACATCGGAGGCCCGCACATCCTCGGGCCGAACAGGCTGGGTCACGCCACCATGCTGCCCACCCGACCCGCGCCGGGCCAGGGGGCTAACCCCCGCATCGACGGCCGTCGGGCGCGATCCACCGGAAAAGGCCGGAACCGGTCGCGATCCGCGGATCGCGACCCGCCTCCTACCGGCCTCCGGCCGCGTCGTCCTCCAGGGCGGTGAGCACCCAGGGGCCCTCGTCGGTGATGGCGATGCTGTGCTCCCAGTGGGCCGCGCGGGACTTGTCCGCGGTCACCACGGTCCAGCCGTCGTCCAGCTCGACGGTCTGCTCGCTGCCCAGGGTCAGCATCGGCTCGATGGCGATCGCCATGCCCGGCTTCAGCCTGGGGCCCTTGCCCGGCTTCCCGTAGTTCGGCAGGAACGGGTCCATGTGCATCTTCGTGCCGATGCCGTGGCCGCCGTACCCGTCGACGATGCCGTACTCCACGCCGTCGCGCTCGCCCGCCGCGATCGTCTCCGACTCGATGGCGAAGGAGATGTCGCTGAGCTTCGCGCCCGCCACCGCCGCCGCGATGCCCGCGAGCATCGAGGACCGGGTGGCGGCCGACAGCTTCTCCTCGGCCTCCGTCACGGCGCCCACGGCCAGCGTCACGGCCGAGTCGCCGTGCCAGCCGTCCAGGATCGCGCCGCAGTCGATGGAGATCAGGTCGCCCTCGCGCAGCACCTGGGTACGCGCCGGGATCCCGTGGACGACCTGTTCGTTCACCGACGCGCAGATGCTCGCCGGGAAGCCGTGGTAGCCCTTGAACGACGGGATCGCACCCGCGTCCCTGATGTTCTGCTCGGCCAGCTCGTCCAGCTCGGCCGTGCTGACGCCCACCTTGGCGTGCGACGTCAGCAGGGCCAGGGTGCGGGCCACCACCAGTCCGGCGGCCCGCATCGCCTCGAGCTGTCCGCGCGACTTGATCTCGATCATGCGGTCGCGACCACCCGGTACCACTCGGCGCAGCGCATCGAGGAGACCACCGGTCACCTGTCGCCGCGCAGCGCGCTCAGCGCGCGCTCGCTGATCTCTTCCACGTCGCCGACGGCGTCGATGGCCACGACGATGTCGGAGTAGTAGTCGAGCAGCGGTGCGGTCTCGTTGCGGTAGACCTCCTGGCGGTGCCGGATGACGTCTTCCTTGTCGTCCGACCGGCCGCGGGCGAGCAGGCGCTCGACCACGACGTCCTCGTCCACCTTGAACTCCACCACGGCGTCGAGGCGTTGCCCCTCCGCGGCGAGGATCTCGCCCAGCACACCGGCCTGGGCGACGTTGCGCGGGAAGCCGTCCAGCAGGAAGCCGTCCGCGGCGTCCGGCTGGGCGAGCCTCTCCCGCACCATCTGGTTGGTCACTTCGTCCGGCACGAGTTCCCCGGAGTCCAGGTACTCCTGGACCTCCTTGCCGAGGTCCGTCTGCTCGCTGATGTGGGCGCGGAAGAGGTCCCCGGTGGAGATGTGCGGAACGGCGAGCTTCTGCTTGAGAAGCGCGGCCTGGGTGCCCTTGCCCGCACCTGGCGGGCCGACGAGAACGAGTCGCACTAGCGGAGGAACCCTTCGTAATTGCGCTGCATGAGCTGGCTTTCGATCTGCTTGACCGTGTCGAGGCCGACACCGACCATGATCAGCACCGCCGTGCCGCCGAACGGGAAGTTCTGGTTCTGGCCTTCACCGGTCAGGTCCAGGAACAGGTTCGGGAGGATGGCGACGATGCCGAGGTAGAGCGAGCCAGGCAGCGTGATCCGCCCCAGGACGAAGCGGAGGTACTCGGCGGTGGGCCTGCCCGGGCGGATACCGGGGATGAACCCACCGAACTTCTTCATCTCGTCGGCACGCTCGTCCGGGTTGAACGTGATGCCGACGTAGAAGTAGGTGAAGAAGACGATCAGCAGGAAGTACGCCGCGATGTGCACCGGGTTCGACTGGCTCACCAGGTACGTCTGGACGAACGTCTCCCACCAACCGGGAGCCGACCCGTCGGTCGAGGCGGTCAGCCGCGAGATCAGGTCGGGCAGGTACAACAGCGAGGAGGCGAAGATGACCGGGATGACGCCGGCCTGGTTCACCTTCAGCGGCAGGTAGGTCGAGGTGCCGCCGTACATCCGTCGGCCGATCATCCGCTTCGCGTACTGCACGGGGATCCGGCGCTGGGCCTGCTCCACGTAGATGACGCTCGCGATGATCAGCAGCGCGGCCACGAGGACCAGGAAGAACGTGAGACCGCCGCGGCCGAGGATGACCTGGCCCTCGGCGGGGATCCGGGCGGCGATACCGGTGAAGATCAGCAGCGACATGCCGTTGCCGATCCCCTTCTCGGTGATGATCTCGCCGAGCCACATGATCACGCTGGTGCCCGCGGTCATCGTCACGACCAGCACCACGAGGGTGAAGATGCTGTCGTTCGGGATGACCGGGACGTCGCAGTTCTGGAAGAGCTGGCGCCGCACGGCGAGGGCGATGATGCCCGTCGACTGGAGGACCGCGAGGGCGATCGTCAGGTAGCGGGTGTACTGGGTCAGCTTGTTCTGACCCGACTGCCCTTCCTTCTTCAACTGCTCGAACCGCGGGATGACCACGGTGAGCAGCTGGATGATGATGCTCGCGGTGATGTAGGGCATGATGCCCAGCGCGAAGATCGACAGGTTGAGCAGCGCGCCGCCGCTGAACAGGTTGATCAGCGAGTAGATCCCCTGCTGGTCGACCTGGTCGATGCACTGTTTGACGTTCTTGAAGGACACGCCCGGCGCGGGCAGGGTCGCGCCCAACCGGTACACCACGATGATCCCCAGCGTGAAGAGGATCTTCTTCCGTAGGTCCGGCGTCGCGAGAGCCGAGCGGAATGCGCCGAGCACGCGAACCTCCATCAGCGTTGCCGCCCCACAGGGGTCGGCATACCTGCGGTACCGGCCGTGTTGCCGGCACAGTCTTGCGTCTAGCGGTCGGGCAGCTCGCCGACGTGCGGCGGACGTGGCGGTAGCCGCGACCGACCCGGAGGACATCCGGGTTCAGCCCGCGACTTTAACAGCCGCGAGGCCGATCGCCGTAGGCAGTCGTCCTTCACAGTTAGTACCTGATCGACTACTCCGGTTCGCAAGCCACCGAACGGATCAAGTTCGGCTCGTGGCGAGCAGACCGGCCATGCCCAGCAGCACCGCTCCGGTGGCCCGGTCGAGCTTGCGCCTGGCCCGCCGGCCGAGGTCCGCCTTGCGGATCGCGGCACCCAGCAGGGTGTACGTCGTCCCGGCCAGCGCCTCGGCGGCCAAGTAGACCACGCCGAGCACCGCGAGCCGCCACGCCGGGTCGGCTTCGTGCTGGTCCACGAACTGTGGCAGGAACGCGGTGAAGATCAGCAGCGCCTTCGGGTTCGTGACCGCGGTCAGGAACTCCTTGCGGGTCGGGCTGCCCGCCCGCTCCCGCTCGGGACGATCACCCCGGTCCAGCAGCACGCGCAGCCCGAGGTACGCCAGGTACGCCACCCCGCACCACTTCAGGACCGTCAGCGCGACCGTGGAGGCCGCCAACAGCGGTCCCAGCCCGACGACGACCGCCGCCACCATCAACGCGAACGCCGCCAACCGCCCCAGGAGCGCCGTGACGGCCGTGCGCAGTCCGCGGTGGACCGCGTGGTGCATCCCCAGCAGGTTGTTGGCGCCGGGCGTCAACGCGACGAGCACGGCCGCTCCGAAAAAGACCCCAAGCTCCATGCCCGGCACGGTATCCGGCGCCGCCAAACCATTTACGCCGTCAGCGAACACGCCCCCGAATCCCTCTCCCGTGGACCCCGGGAGGTCCCGGAAACGGCGAACGGCCCCCGGAGCGGGAGGCTCCGGGGGCCGTTCGGGTTCGTGCGTACTAGAGCACGGTGTGGGTGCCACCGGCGGCGGCGATCTTCTCGACCGCGGAGCCGGAGAACTTGTTCGCCACGACGTCGACCTTCACGCCGTCCAGGTCACCGTCGCCGAGGACCTTGACGAGCTCGTTCTTGCGCACCAGACCGGCCGTGATGAGGGCGTCCACGTCCACCCGGCCACCGTCCGGGAAAACCCGGGCGATGTCGCCCAGGTTGACCACCTGGTACTCGGTGCGGAACGGGTTGCGGAAGCCCTTCAGCTTCGGCAGGCGCATGTGCAGCGGCATCTGGCCACCCTCGAAGCGCGGCGAGACGTTCTTCCGCGCGCCGGTGCCCTTGGTGCCGCGACCGGCCGTCTTGCCCTTGGAGCCCTCACCGCGACCGACACGGGTCTTCGCGGTCTTGGCGCCGGGGGCCGGACGCAGGTCATGGATCTTGATGGTCACGACTGGACCTCCTCGACGACCACCAGGTGGCGCACGGCGTGGATGAGCCCGCGCACCTGCGGCGTGTCCTCGCGAACCACCGACTGGCGGATCTTGCGCAACCCCAGGGTCCGGAGGGACTCACGGTGGTTGTGCTTGGTACCGATGCTGCTCTTGACCTGGGTCACCTTGAGCTGCGCCATGGTCACACCGCCCCTGCACGGGCACGGAGCATGCCGGCGGGAGCCACATCCTCGAGCGGCAGACCGCGGCGGGCGGCCACCTCCTCGGGACGCTGAAGGCCCTTGAGGGCCTCCACGGTCGCGTGCACGATGTTGATCGCGTTGTCGGAGCCCAGCGACTTGCTCAGCACGTCGTGGACACCGGCGCACTCCAGCACCGCGCGGACCGCGCCACCGGCGATGACGCCGGTACCGGCCGAGGCCGGGCGCAGCAGGACGACACCGGCCGCCTTCTCGCCCTGGACCGGGTGGGGGATCGTGCCCGCGATGCGGGGGACGCGGAAGAAGTTCTTCTTCGCCTCCTCCACACCCTTGGCGATCGCCGCCGGCACTTCCTTGGCCTTGCCGTAGCCGACACCGACCATGCCGTCGCCGTCGCCGACGACGACCAGCGCGGTGAAGCTGAAGCGCCGACCACCCTTGACGACCTTGGAGACGCGGTTGATCGCAACCACGCGCTCCAGGTGCGGGGTCTTCTCCTGGGCCGCGCCGCCGCGGCCGCCGTCACGACGGTCGCGACGCTCTCCGCGCTCGCCCCCGCCGCCTTCGCGACGCGTGCGTCCTGGCATCAGGCGTCCCTCTCAATTCCGAAGATGTGCATTGTCAGAACTCCAGCCCGGCTTCGCGGGCGGCGTCCGCCAGCGCGGCGATCCGGCCGTGGTAGGCGTTGCCACCGCGGTCGAACACGACCTTGCTGACACCGGCCTCCTTCGCGCGGGCGGCGGCCAGCCGGCCGACCTTCGCCGCACGGGCCTTCTTGTCGCCTTCCACCGCGCGGACGTCCGCCTCCACCGAGGAGGCAGCCGCCAGGGTGTGGCCCGCGAGGTCGTCGATGATCTGCACGGTGATGTGCTTCGACGACCGGTGCACGACCAGGCGCGGACGCTCGGCGGTGCCGCTGACCTTCTTGCGGAGGCGGAAGTGACGGCGGGTCTTGGCGACGCGGCGGGTGGTCGAGATGTCCTTGCCCACCGGCTTGCGCTTCGTTGCAGTCTCGCTCATGTCACTTACCCGTCTTTCCGACCTTGCGGCGGATCTTCTCACCCGAGTAGCGCACGCCCTTGCCCTTGTACGGGTCGGGCTTGCGCAGCTTGCGGATGTTGGCGGCGACCTCGCCCACGAGCTGCTTGTCGATACCGGCCACGGAGAACCGGGTCGGCGTCTCCACCGCGAAGGTGATGCCCGCGGGGGCCTCGACCTTCACCGGGTGGCTGAAGCCCAGAGCGAACTCCAGGTCCGAGCCCTTGAGCGCCACGCGGTAACCGACGCCGTGGATCTCGAGCTTCTTCTCGTAGCCCTGGGTCACGCCGACGACCATGTTCTGGACCAGCGTGCGGGAGAGGCCGTGCAGCGAGCGGCTGCGACGCTCGTCGTTGGGACGCTTCACCTCGAGGGTGCCGTCCTCGGCCTTCTCCAGCGTGATGGGCTCGGCGATGACGAGCGACAGGGTGCCCTTCGGCCCCTTGACGCTCACCTCCTGGCCCGCGATGTTCACGTCGACCCCGGAGGGGACGGTGATCGGCAGCTTTCCGATGCGCGACATGCCTAGTCCCCCTTCCTCACCAGACGTAGGCGAGGACTTCTCCGCCCACGCCCTGCTTGTTGGCCTGGCGGTCGGTCAGCAGACCGCCAGAGGTCGAGATGATCGCGACGCCCAGGCCGCCGAGAACCTTCGGCAGGCCGGTCGACTTCGCGTACACGCGCAGGCCGGGCTTCGACACGCGGCGGAGGCCCGCGATGCTGCGCTCCCGGTTCGGGCCGTACTTCAGCTCGATCACCAGCTGCTTGGCGACATCGCCCTCTTCATCGCGGTAGCTCGCGATGTAGCCCTCGCGCTTGAGGATCTCGGCGATGTTGGCCTTCAGCTTCGAGTGCGGCATCACGACCTTGTCGTGGTAAGCCGAGTTCGCGTTGCGCAGACGCGTCAGCATGTCTGCGATCGGGTCGGTCATCGTCATGGTGACCTGGTCAACCTTTCTCACTGCGGTTCGCCGGCCAGGGTCCGAGCCCTTGCGGGCTGGTCGTGGACGGGCCTACAGCGAAGTGGATTACGAAAAAAGTCTGCCGCCGAGCCGTACTACCAGCTGGACTTGCTCACGCCGGGCAGCTCGCCCCGGTGCGCCATCTCGCGGAGGCAGATGCGGCAAAGACCGAACTTGCGGAACACCGAGTGCGGGCGCCCGCAGCGCTGGCAGCGGGTGTAACCCCGCACCTTGAACTTCGGCTTGGCCGCCGCCTTGTTGATGAGGGCCTTCTTGGCCATCTCAGTACTCCCTGTTTCGAACCACGACGTGGGACATCGGGGTCACTGCTCCTTGAACGGGAAGCCCAGGTGCTTGAGCAGCGCCCGGCCCTCGTCGTCGTTCGTGGCGGTGGTGACGACCGTGATGTCCATGCCGCGCGGGCGGTCGATGGCATCCGGGTCGATCTCGTGGAACATCGACTGCTCGTTGAGGCCGAACGTGTAGTTCCCGTTGCCGTCGAACTGCTTGCCCGAGAGGCCGCGGAAGTCGCGGATACGGGGCAGCGCGATGGTCAGCAGCCTGTCCAGGAACTCCCACATGCGGTCGCCGCGCAGCGTGACGCGCGCACCGATCGGCATGCCCTCGCGCAGCTTGAACTGCGCGATCGACTTGCGGGCCTTGCGGACCTCGGGACGCTGGCCGGTGATGATCGACAGGTCGCGCACGGCGCCCTCGATCAGCTTGCCGTCGCGGGCGGCGTCGCCGACACCCATGTTGACGACGACCTTCACCACGCCGGGGATCTGCATCACGTTGGCGTACTCGAACTGCTTGTGCAGCTCGGCGGCGATTTCCTCGCGGTAGCGGGTCTTCAGCCGCGGCGTGATCTTCTCAGCGGTGGTCATCAGATGTCCTTCCCGTTACGACGGGAAACGCGGACCCGCTTGCCCTCGTCGTTCGTCCGGTAGCCCACACGGGTCGGCTTGCCGTCCGAGTCGACCACCATCACGTTCGACACGTGGATGGAGGCCTCCTGGGTCACGATGCCGCCCGACTGCGCGCCGCGCTGGGTCTGCGTGATCCGGGTGTGCTTCTTGATGCGGTTCACGCCCTCGACCAGGACGCGGTTCTGCGCGGGGTAGGCCTGGATGACCTTGCCGCGAGCACCCTTGTCCTTGCCGGCGATGACCACGACGGTGTCGCCCTTCTTCACCTTCATGGTTAGAGCACCTCCGGCGCGAGCGAGATGATCTTCATGAACTTCTTGTCGCGCAGCTCGCGGCCGACCGGGCCGAAGATGCGCGTGCCGCGCGGCTCGTTGTCGTTCTTGATCAAGACGGCGGCGTTCTCGTCGAACCGGATGTAAGAGCCGTCGGGACGGCGCTTCTCCTTCACGGTCCGGACGACGACGGCCTTGACCACGTCACCCTTCTTCACGCCGGCGCCGGGGATGGCCTGCTTCACCGTGGCGACGATGATGTCCCCGATGCCCGCGTAGCGGCGGCCGGAACCGCCGAGAACACGGATGCAAAGGATTTCCTTCGCACCGGTGTTGTCGGCGACGCGGAGCCGCGACTCCTGCTGGATCACTTACCTGTCTCCTGACCATTCCTGGCCCGCCAGATTTCCGACCTGACGGGCTCGGTCCCTCTTCGAGTTACTTGGCCTTCTCGAGGATCTCGACGAGGCGCCAGCGCTTCGTCGCCGAGAGCGGCCGGGTCTCCATGAGCAGCACGCGGTCGCCGGTGCCGGCGCTGTTCTGCTCGTCGTGCGCCTTCACCTTGGTGGTGGAGCGCAGGACCTTGGAGTACCGGCGGTGCTTCTTGCGGTCCTCCAGTGCCACGACGATCGTCTTGTCCATCTTGTCGGACACGACGTAGCCCTCGCGGACCTTGCGCTCGCCGCGCACCTCGGTCGTCACTTCAGTGTTCTCGCTCATGCCGCACCCTCACCAGTCGAAACCGCGTCGGGGGAGGCCGAGAGGCCCAGCTCCCGCTCCCGCATCACGGTGTAGATCCGGGCGATCTCGTGCCGGACCGTGCGCAGGCGGCGGTTGTTGTCGAGCTGCCCGGTGGCCATCTGGAAGCGGAGGTTGAACAGCTCCTCCTTGGCCTCCCTCAGGCGCAGCACGAGCTCCTCTTCGGTGAGCTCACGCAGCTCGGAAGCGGTCGTACCCGCTGCCATCAGAACTCACCACCCTCACGCGTAACGATGCGGCACTTCATCGGGAGCTTGTGGATCGCGCGGCGGAGCGCCTCGCGGGCCACCTGCTCGTTCGGGAAGCTCATCTCGAAGAGCACCCGACCCGGCTTGATGTTGGCCACCCACCACTCCGGCGAACCCTTACCGGAACCCATGCGGGTTTCGGCCGGCTTCTTGGTCAGCGGGCGGTCCGGGAAGATGTTGATCCACACCTTGCCACCACGGCGGATGTGCCGCGTGATGGCGATACGGGCGGACTCGATCTGCCGGTTGGTGACGTAGGCCGGCTCCAGAGCCTGGATGCCGAACTCGCCGAAGGTGACCCTCGTGCCGCCCTTGGCAGCACCGGACCGACCGGGGTGGTGCTGCTTGCGGTGCTTGAGCCTGCGTGGGATCAGCACGACTCAGCCCTCCGTCTTCTCTGCTGCGGCCGGAGCCTCGGCCTGCTCGGCCGCGGCCCTGCCCGCTTCGGTGCTCGTCGCGGTGGTGCCACTGGCACCGGAGCGGCGCGCCCGGTTGGGGCGGTCGCCGCGGTCGCGACGCGGCGCGCGGTCGGCGGCCGGAGCCGCGTCGCGCTCGCGCTTGGCGTTGATGCCGCCGACCACGTCACCCTTGTAGATCCACACCTTGACGCCGATGCGGCCGAAGGTGGTGCGGGCCTCGAAGAAGCCGTAGTCGATGTCGGCGCGCAGCGTGTGCAGCGGCACGCGACCGTCGCGGTAGTGCTCGGAGCGGGACATCTCGGCACCGCCCAGACGACCGCCGCACTGCACGCGGATGCCCTTGACCTGCGGCGAGCGCATGGCCGACTGGATGGCCTTGCGCATCGCGCGCCGGAAGGCGACGCGGTTGGACAGCTGCTCCGCCACGCCCTGCGCGACGAGCTGCGCGTCCGACTCCGGGCTCTTCACCTCGAGGATGTTGAGCTGGACCTGCTTCTTGGTGAGCTTCTCCAGCTCACCGCGGATGCGGTCCGCCTCGGCGCCACGACGGCCGATGACGATGCCCGGACGGGCGGTGTGGATGTCGACGCGAACCCGGTCGCGGGTGCGCTCGATCTCCACCTTGGAGATGCCGGCACGCTCCATGCCGCGCGAGAGCAGCTTGCGGATCTTGACATCCTCGGCCACGTACTCGGCGTACTGCTTGTCGGCGTACCAGCGGGACTTCCAGTCGGTGGTGATACCAAGACGGAAGCCGTGCGGGTTGATTTTCTGGCCCACTACCGAGCCCCCTTCTTCCCATCAGCGCCGGCCTTCGCGCTGGTCTTCTTGGGACGGCTCTCCACCTCGACGGTGATGTGGCTCGTCCGCTTGCGGATCCGGTAGGCGCGGCCCTGGGCGCGCGGACGGAACCGCTTGAGGGTCGGACCCTCGTCCACGTAGACCTTCGACACCCACAGGGTGTCGGGGTCCAGGGACAGGTTGTTCTCGGCGTTGGCCACGGCGCTCGCGAGCACCTTCCTGACCGGCTCACTTGCCGCCTGAGGCGCGAACTGGAGCACGGACAGGGCTTCGCTGGCGCTACGACCCCTGATGAGCTCGACGACGCGACGCACCTTCATGGGAGTGTCGCGGACGTAGCGAGCCCGAGCCACGGCGCGCGGGTACTCCTGCGCGGCGGCATCGTTACGGGCGTTCATCGCTGCTTCCCCTTGCGTTTTCTAGTTCGTCGCCTAGCGGCGGCGCGACTTCCGGTCGTCCTTGATGTGGCCCTTGAAGGTGCGGGTCGGCGCGAACTCGCCGAGCTTGTGCCCGACCATCGCCTCCGTCACGAACACCGGCACGTGCTTGCGGCCGTCGTGCACCGCGATCGTGTGGCCCAGCATGTCGGGGATGATCGTCGACCGGCGGGACCAGGTCTTGATGACGGTCTTCTTGCCCGACTCGTTGAGGACGTCCACCTTCTTGAGCAGGTGGTCGTCCACGAAGGGGCCCTTCTTAAGGCTGCGTGGCATCCTTCACTCCCTCCCTGCTCAGCGCTTCTTGCCGGTGCGACGACGCCGGACGATGAGCCTGTCGCTTGCCTTGCGGCGACGGGTACGGCCTTCGGGCTTGCCGGCCGGGTTCACCGGGTGGCGTCCACCGGAGGTCTTGCCCTCACCACCACCGTGCGGGTGGTCGACCGGGTTCATGGCGACACCGCGGACGGTGGGCTTCTTGCCCTTCCACCGCATGCGGCCGGCCTTGCCCCAGTTGATGTTCTGGTGCTCGGCGTTGCCGACCTCGCCGACCGTGGCGCGGCAGCGGACGTCCACGTTGCGGATTTCGCCCGAGGGCATCCGCAGCTGGGCGTACGGGCCGTCCTTGGCCACGAGCTGCACGCTCGCGCCGGCGGAGCGGGCGATCTTCGCACCGCCACCGGGGCGCAGCTCGATCGCGTGGATCACCGTGCCGACCGGGATGTTGCGCAGCGGCAGGTTGTTGCCCGGCTTGATGTCGGCCTTGGGGCCGTTCTCGATCCGGTCGCCCTGCTGCAACTTGGCCGGCGCGATGATGTAGCGCTTCTCGCCGTCCGCGTAGTGCAGCAGCGCGATGCGCGCCGTGCGGTTGGGGTCGTACTCGATGTGCGCGACCTTGGCCGGCACGCCGTCCTTGTCCGTGCGGCGGAAGTCGATCAGGCGGTAGGCCCGCTTGTGGCCGCCACCCTTGTGCCGCGTCGTGATCTTGCCCGAAGCGTTGCGGCCACCACGGCCGTGCAGCGGACGGATCAGCGACTTCTCCGGCGTCGACCGAGTGATCTCGGCGAAGTCGGAGACGCTCGCACCGCGACGACCGGGGGTCGTCGGCTTGTACTTGCGAATGCCCATCTCTACGCAGTCCTCGTCGTCATCAGGCGGCCGGGCCGCCGAAGATCTCGATCGGCTTGCTCTCGGCGGACAGCGTCACGATGGCGCGCTTGGTGTCCTTGCGCTTGCCGAAGCCCGTCTTGGTCCGCTTGCGCTTGCCCTGACGGTTGATCGTGTTGACGCTGACGACCTTGACGCCGAAGACCTTCTCCACGGCAATCTTGATCTGGGTCTTGTTCGCACCCGGGTGCACCACGAAGGTGTACTTGTTCTCCTCCAGGAGCCCGTAGGACTTCTCGGAGATGACCGGCGCGAGCAGGATGTCCCGGTGGTCGGGGATCACTTCTCGTCCTCCACTTCGGACGAACCGGCGACCGCCTCGGCGGAGCCGCGACCCGACTGGGCCTTGCTCGCGAGGAACACGTCCAGAGCGTC
This sequence comes from Actinosynnema sp. NPDC020468, assembly GCF_040642015.1. NCBI lineage: Bacteria > Bacillati > Actinomycetota > Actinomycetes > Pseudonocardiales > Pseudonocardiaceae > Actinosynnema > Actinosynnema sp. NPDC020468. The sequence continues at coordinate 60,694 of NZ_JBFAEO010000028.1, read as the reverse complement.
CTTGGTGAACACCACGTCGTCGTTCACCAGGACGTCGAAGGTGTTCAGCTGGTCCGGCGCGATGATGTGCACGTGCGGGAGGTTCCGCAGGCTCACCCACGACACCTCGTCGGTGCGCAGCAGCACGGCCAGGACGCGGCGGGCGTCGGTGACGGCCTCCAGCACCTTGCGCGCGGTCTTGGTCGACGGGACGTCGCCCTCGACGAAACCGCTGACCACGTGGACCTGGTTGGCGCGCGCCCGGTCGGAGAGGGCGCCACGCAGGGCGGCGGCCTTCATCTTCTTGGGGGTGCGCTGCGAGTAGTCGCGCGGCTGGGGACCGTGGACCACGCCACCGCCGGCGAACTGCGGCGCGCGGGTCGAGCCCTGCCGGGCACGACCGGTGCCCTTCTGGCGGTACGGCTTCTTGCCACCGCCGGACACCTCGCCGCGGGTCTTCGTCTTGTGCGTGCCCTGGCGCGCGGCGGCCTGCTGGGCCACCACGACCTGGTGCAGCAGCGCGACGTTGGCCTGCGCGTCGAAGACGTGCGCCGGCAGCTCGACGGAACCGTCGGTCTTGCCGTCCGGGGTGCGGACCTCAACGGACGTCATGATCAGGCACCACCCTTCGCAGCGGTCTTGACGAACACGGTGCCGCCCTTGGGACCGGGGACCGCGCCCTTGATGAGCAGCAGGCCGGACTCGAGGTCGACCTTGTGCACCTTCAGGTTCTGGGTCGTCACGCGGACGTGGCCCATGCGGCCCGCCATGCGCAGGCCCTTGAACACGCGGCCGGGCGTGGCGCAGCCACCGATGGAGCCGGGCGACCGGTGCTTGCGCTGGGTGCCGTGGCTCGCGCCCAGACCCTTGAAGCCGTGCCGCTTCATGACACCCGCGGTGCCCTTGCCCTTGCTGGTGCCGACAACGTCGACAACCGCGCCGGCCTCGAACACCTCGGCGGTGATCTCCTGGCCGACCGTGTACTCGGACGCGTCCGTGGTGCGCAGCTCCGCCAGGTGGCGGCGAGGCGTCACGCCCGCCTTGGCGTAGTGGCCCGCAACGGGCTTGTTGACCTTGCGCGGGTCGATAGCGCCGAAGGCCAACTGCACGGCCGAGTAGCCGTCGTTCTCCTGGGTCCGAACCTGGGTCACCACGTTGGGCTCGGCCTTGACGACGGTCACCGGGACGATCCGGTTGTTCTCGTCGAAGACCTGAGTCATACCGAGCTTGGTACCCAGGAGGCCCTTGACCTGCCTGTCAGACATGGTTCTCGTTACTCTCCGCCCCAAATGGGATCAACACTGCCGCGTCCACGCTTACTGGATGTTGACGTCGACGCTCGCCGGCAGGTCGATGCGCATGAGCGCGTCCACCGTCTTCGGCGTCGGGTCGAGGATGTCGATCAGACGCTTGTGCGTGCGCATCTCGAAGTGCTCGCGCGAGTCCTTGTACTTGTGCGGCGAGCGGATGACGCAGTAGACGTTCTTCTCAGTGGGCAGCGGCACAGGCCCGACGACCCGAGCGCCGGTGCGCGTCACGGTCTCGACGATCTTGCGCGCAGACGCGTCGATCGCCTCGTGGTCGTAGGCCTTGAGCCGGATGCGGATCTTCTGTCCCGCCATAGTGGCTTGCCGTTCCTCTGCTTCTAGTACCGCTGCGGTGCGGGCACCTTTCGCGAGGTCACGGGACCTCCGGCGCGCTCCGCCCCCTATTCAGGATTGACACCGAGCGGTGTCACGGTGCCCGGTCCACGCGGTCGGGCGTGTCGCGCCCTACGCTCAGACCGGTCCCACTGATACGACCGTGGGATTGACTTGCCAAACCCCGCTCGTGACGGGGCGGCCGAATTCTGATCGAACCGGCCGCCCCGACGAGCAACCCGTCAATGGTCGCACACGACGTGCGCGAGTCCAAATCGGGGGTGGAGTTTTTAGAGCGAGGTCACTTCAGGATCTTGGTGACCGAGCCCGCACCGACGGTGCGGCCACCCTCGCGGATGGCGAACCGCAGGCCCTCGTCCATGGCGATCGGCTGGATCAGCTTCACGGCCATGGTCGTGGTGTCGCCCGGCATGACCATCTCGGTGCCCTCGGGGAGGGTCACGACGCCGGTCACGTCGGTCGTGCGGAAGTAGAACTGCGGGCGGTAGTTGTTGAAGAACGGCGTGTGGCGGCCGCCCTCGTCCTTCGACAGGATGTAGACCTGCGCGTCGAACTCGGTGTGCGGGGTCGTGGTGCCCGGCTTCACGATGACCATGCCGCGCTCCACCTCCTCGCGCTTCACGCCACGCAGCAGCAGCGCGGCGTTGTCGCCCGCGCGGCCCTCGTCCAGGAACTTCTTGAACATCTCGATCGAGGTGACCGTGGTCTTCTTCGAGGTCTCCTTGATGCCGACGATCTCGACCTCTTCGTTGACCTTGACGATGCCGCGCTCGATACGACCGGTGACGACCGTGCCACGACCGGTGATCGTGAAGACGTCCTCGACCGGCATCAGGAACGGGCGGTCGACGTCACGCTCGGGCTCCGGGATGTTCTCGTCCACGGCGGCCATCAGGCCGAGGAGCGCCTTGCCCCACTCGGCGTCGCCCTCCAGCGCCTTCAGCGCGGAGACGCGCACGACCGGCAGGTCGTCGCCCGGGAACTCGTACTCGGAGAGCAGCTCGCGGACCTCGAGCTCGACGAGCTCCAGGATCTCCTCGTCGTCCACCATGTCGGCCTTGTTCAGGGCCACCACGATGTAGGGCACGCCGACCTGGCGGGCCAGGAGCACGTGCTCCTTGGTCTGCGGCATCGGGCCGTCGGTCGCCGCGACCACCAGGATGGCGCCGTCCATCTGCGCCGCACCGGTGATCATGTTCTTGATGTAGTCGGCGTGACCGGGGCAGTCGACGTGCGCGTAGTGCCGGTTCGCGGTCTGGTACTCGATGTGCGCGATCGAGATCGTGATACCGCGCTGCTTCTCCTCCGGCGCCTTGTCGATCTGGTCGAACGGCGTGAAGGGGTTCAGGTCGGGGAACTCGTCGTGCAGCACCTTGGAGATCGCCGCGGTCAGCGTCGTCTTGCCGTGGTCGATGTGACCGATGGTGCCGATGTTGACGTGCGGCTTCGTCCGCTCGAACTTCGCCTTCGCCACTGGATTGTCCTCCTGGACTTCTATTGCTTAGCCCGGCGGGTGGTTCACCGCCCGCCGGGCGTCACGTCAGGGTTGATGCGGACCCCAGGGACTCACCCCGGAGAGCCCGCGTGGTGCTGCGGTGCTCCGGTTGGGGTTACTCGCCCGTCGCCTTCGCGATGATCTCCTTGGCGACGTTCGCGGGAACCTCGGCGTAGGAGTCGAACGTCATCGAGTAGTTGGCGCGACCCTGGGTCCTCGACCGCAGGTCGCCCACGTACCCGAACATCTCCGACAGCGGCACCAGCGCCTTGACGACACGGGCACCACTGCGCTCCTCCATGGCCTGGATCTGACCACGGCGGGAGTTCAAGTCGCCGATCACGTCGCCCATGTAGTCCTCGGGCGTGGTGACCTCGACGGCCATCAGCGGTTCGAGGATCGCCGGGCTCGCCTGGCGCGCGGCTTCCTTCAGCGCCATGGAGCCCGCGATCTTGAACGCCATTTCCGAGGAGTCGACCTCGTGGTAGGCACCGTCGGTCAGGGTCAGCTTGACCCCCACCAGCGGGTAGCCCGCCAGCACGCCGTACTGCATGGCGTCCTGGGCGCCGGCGTCGACCGACGGGATGTACTCCCGCGGGATGCGACCGCCGCTGACCGCGTTGACGAACTCGTAGAGAGCGCCGTCCTCGGTCTTCTCCAGCGGCTCCAGGTCGATGAGGACCTTGGCGAACTGGCCCGAACCACCGGTCTGCTTCTTGTGGGTGTAGGAGTACTTCTCCACCTTGCGGCGGATCGTCTCCCGGTACGCCACCTGCGGCTTGCCGATGTTGGCCTCGACCTTGAACTCGCGGCGCATGCGGTCCACCAGGATGTCCAGGTGGAGCTCGCCCATGCCGGCGATGATGGTCTGGCCCGTCTCCTGGTCGAGGTTGACCCGGAACGTCGGGTCCTCCTCGGCCAGCTTCTGGATCGCGGTGCCCAGCTTCTCCTGGTCGGCCTTCGTCTTGGGCTCGATGGCGACCTGGATGACCGGCTCGGGGAAGGTCATCGACTCCAGCACGATGGGGTGCTGGGGGTCCGACAGGGTTTCACCGGTCGTGGTGTCCTTCAGACCGATCACGGCGTAGATGTGGCCCGCGATGGCCTCGTCGACCGGGTTCTCCTTGTTGGCGTGCATCTGGAAGATCTTCCCGATGCGCTCCTTGCGGTCCTTGGTCGAGTTGACGACCTGGGTGCCGGCGGCGACCTTGCCCGAGTAGACCCGGATGTAGGTGAGCTTGCCGAAGAACGGGTGCGTGGCGATCTTGAACGCCAGCGCCGCGAACGGCTCGTCCGTGGACGGCTTGCGGAAGGCCGGCGTCTCGCCGTCCTGAAGCGTGCCCTCGACCGGGGGGAGGTCCAGCGGGGCGGGCAGGAAGTCGATGACCGCGTCGAGCATGGGCTGGACGCCCTTGTTCTTGAACGCCGAGCCGCACAGCACCGGGTAGGCGCTGCGGTTCTTGACGATCGCGCGGATGCCGGTCTTGATCTGCTCGACCGACAGCTCCTCGCCGCCCAGGTACAGCTCCATCAGGGCGTCGTCGGTCTCCGCGACGGCCTCGACCAGCTGCTCGCGGTACTCCGCGGCGGTCTCGGCCAGGTCGGCCGGGATCTCCTCGACGGTGTAGTCCTCGCCCTTCTGGACCTCGCCGCGCCAGGTCAGCGCCCGCATCTCGACCAGGTCGACGACACCGATGAAGTCGCTCTCCGACCCGATCGGGATCTGGATCGGCAACGGCTTCGCGCCGAGCCGCTCCTTGATCGTCTTCACGGTGAAGTAGAAGTCCGCGCCGAGCTTGTCCATCTTGTTCACGAAGCAGATGCGCGGGACGTCGTACTTCGTCGCCTGGCGCCAGACCTGCTCGGACTGGGGCTCGACGCCCTCCTTGCCGTCGAAGACGGCGACGGCGCCGTCGAGGACGCGGAGGTTGCGCTCGACCTCGACCGTGAAGTCCACGTGGCCCGGCGTGTCGATGATGTTGATCTGGTGGTTCTTCCAGAAGCAGGTCGTCGCGGCCGACGTGATCGTGATGCCGCGCTCCTGCTCCTGCTCCATCCAGTCCATCACGGCCGCGCCGTCGTGGACCTCGCCGATCTTGTAGCTGATCCCGGTGTAGAACAGGATCCGCTCGGTCGTCGTGGTCTTGCCCGCGTCGATGTGGGCCATGATCCCGATGTTGCGGACCTTGGCCAGGTCGGTGAGCACATCCTGTGCCACGGGTGTATCCCCTGTCTTGAGCTCGCAGGCTCACTAGGGCTGGGAGTGCCTGCCGGGCCGCTCGGGGCGGCCCGGCAGGCACGACGTCACCAGCGGTAGTGGGCGAAGGCCTTGTTCGACTCGGCCATCTTGTGGGTGTCCTCGCGGCGCTTCACGCTCGCGCCCAGGCCGTTGCTCGCGTCGAGCAGCTCGTTCATCAGGCGCTCGATCATGGTCTTCTCGCGGCGCTGACGGGAGAAGGTGATCAGCCAGCGCAGCGCGAGGGTGGTCGCGCGGCCGGGCTTGACCTCGATCGGCACCTGGTAGGTCGCGCCACCGACGCGGCGGGACTTGACCTCGAGCGCCGGCTTCACGTTGTCGAGAGCGCGCTTGAGGGTCACCACCGGGTCCGTGCCGTTCTTGTCGCGGGCGCCTTCGAGGGCGCCGTACACGATCCGCTCGGCCACGGAGCGCTTGCCGTCGACCAGCACCTTGTTGATGAGCTGGGTCACCAGCGGAGAGCTGTAGACCGGGTCGGAGATCAGCGGCCGCTTCGGGGCCGGTCCCTTGCGGGGCATCAGCTCTTCTCCTTCTTCGCGCCGTAGCGGCTGCGAGCCTGCTTGCGGTTCTTCACGCCCTGCGTGTCGAGGGAACCGCGGATGATCTTGTAACGGACACCGGGGAGGTCCTTCACACGACCGCCGCGCACGAGCACCATCGAGTGCTCCTGGAGGTTGTGGCCCTCACCGGGGATGTACGCGGTGACCTCGATGCCGCTCGTCAGCTTCACGCGGGCGACCTTGCGGAGCGCCGAGTTGGGCTTCTTGGGCGTGGTCGTGTAGACGCGGGTGCACACACCGCGCCGCTGCGGGCTGCCCTTGAGCGCCGCGGTCTTCTGCTTCGCGACCTTGTCCTGCCGGCCCTTGCGGACCAGCTGCTGGATCGTTGGCATACGCCGGCTGCTTCTTCCATTCGAGTGCTCGTCGCCTTGGGGGCGTCGACCACTGTTTACCTGGTCCCTCTCTGCACCCGAGGTCGGGCGTGTCGTGCCCTTCCGGTGGAGCCCGGCGAGGGTCCGGCACGATCCCCAGGTCCGCAGGCGACATCCCAGGACGCCCCTACGAGTGGAGGTCACCGCGGCCGGCTGTCCAGCACGACTGGCGCGTAGGCACGCGGAGCGGCCCGACATGGGTCGGGCACGAGTACCAAAGATACCCCGGTCCAATCCCACGGGTCAAAACGGGTGGGTCCGGCGGCTTGACACGACCGCTCCCACCCTGCCGGCGGCACGCCCGCCAGACTGACCGGGTGAATCCCGACCTGGTCGAGGGCATGGCGGAGATCGCCCGCACGTACGTCGACAACACCGCGGAGCCGGGTTCTGTTCCCCTCGAGCCGGTGGTGCTGGCGGTGCGCGGCCCGGTGGTCGTAGCCCGAGTGGGTGACGTCGTGGTGAAGGCGCACGAGCCCGGCACCCCGGTGGAGCCGCTGCGCGCGCGGTTGGCGGTCGCCGCCGACCACCGGACGGGCGACGTGCTGCTGCCACCGCTCGGGCCGCCGGCGTTCGTCGGCGACCGGGTGGTGACGGTGTGGCCGTTCGGCACGCCGGTGCCGCAGGGCGAACCGGAGGAGCTGCCGATGGAGGCCGCCGGGCGGGTGCTCGCGGCGCTGCACCGGTTCCCGGCGGCCGACTTCCCCGGCGTGCCGGAGTCCGGCGCGTGGTCGCGGATGGTGCGCGCGGTGCGCGAGATGCCGTCGTCGCCGGTGGCGGACGTGGTGCTGCGGGCGTTCGGCACGCTGCCCGCCGCGCCGAGGGCGGGCTCGGCGGTGATCCACGGCGACTGGCACCTCGGCCAGCTGCTGTGGCGGGACGGGTGGCGGCTGATCGACCTGGACGACCTCGGCCGCGGCGACCCCGCGTGGGACCTGGCGCGGCCCGCGGCGCTGCTGCTGGCCGGCGTCCTCGACCCGGACACCTGGGCCCGCCTGCTGGACGCCTACGCCGCGGCCGGGGGCACCGCGGTGGCGCCGACCGACCCGTGGGCCGCGCTGGAGGTACCGGCGCGGGCGCTGGTGGTGCAGATGGCGGCGCGTGCGCTGACGGCTGCGGAGCGTGACGGCAAACGTTTGGACGACGCCCAGGATGCCCTGATCGAGGCTTGTGGTCGGATCGTCTCGACCCACGAACCGGTCACCCGCGGCTAATATCGCGGTCAACGCACCGAGAGCAGGAGGCTCAGACGATGCAGTGTCCCAAGTGTCATGCGAACATGCGCACCTACGACCGCATGGGCGTGCACATCGAGCAGTGCGACGGCTGCCGCGGAGTCTTCCTCGACTACGGCGAGCTCGAGGCCATCACCCGGTTGGAAACCCAGATGGCTCCCCCGCCCCCGCCCGCCGCGCACGCCCCGGCACCTGCCCCTCAGGTCCACTACGTGCAGACCCAGCCCGCGTGGGGTCACCAGCAGCACTACGGCGGCCACCACTACGGCCACCGCAAGCACCACGGGCTGTCCGGGCTGTTCTTCTCGTCCTGACGGGGTGCGGGCGGCTCCTCCGGGAGCCGCCGTTGCGACTACCGAGAATCCGGGTGATAATCGGTAGTCAGGGAGGTGCGCCATGTCGGTCGCCACGGAGGCCGCGTTGATCCGCGGCCTGTTCTCGCAGGTGGAGGACATCGAGGAGGTCGCGTCGTCGCTCTCGGAGGACGACGTGCGACGGCACAAGCTGACCGACGTGGTCAGCCGCGTGCTCTCCGGCGCGCCGCCCGTGCGCCCGGTCGTGGCGGGCGAGCTGCTCGACCTGACGGAGAAGACGGTCAAGGCCTGGGCGCGCGAGGGCGTGCTGGAGGTCGTGACGTCGGAACCCCGGATGCTGTTGGACGCCGTGCGCCTGCACGAGGTCGTCCACCTGGTGTCGGAGTTGCGCCGGGCGGGTCGGACGAGGGGTTTGCTGGACGAGGTGCACCGACGGTTGAGCGACGCGTCCCTGCTGGACCGCGAGGACCTGGCGACGAGTCTCGACCAGATGCACCGCGGCGAAGGACGCGTGGTCCGCTCAGCTTGATCGAAGTAGTCGAAACCCCGGTGGCGACGCTCCAGTCCGCCGGACTCAGAGGCCAGGCCCGGGTCGCCTACGACCGTTTCCTGGACGAGCTCTCCCACTCCGGTTGCGCCGCTCTCGGCTACCGGATCACCGGTCCCGAACCGCTGCCCAGGCTGTGCGTGAAGCACCTGCGCGGCCCGGACCGGGTGGTGGTCGCCTTCCCCTCGCCCGACACCGCGTGGGTCCTGCTGGTGGGCGCGCACGACGACGACCCCGGCCGGAACCTCTACGACGCGCTGTACGAACTGGCGGGCGTCGCGCCGGCCCTCAACGAACGTCGCACCAAACCACCGTGCTGCGCCGACGGCGGGCCACCGCTCGCCGACGCCGACCTGGTGGACGACCTGGTCGCGCGGGCCAGGTCCCTGGCCAAGTCCCGCCGCCGCGCGCTCTAGCCCCTCGAACGGCCGGAGGCCCCGGGGGCGATTGCCCCGGGGCCTCCGGTCGGTGGATCAGCCGATCACGGACTTCAGCGGTAGTCGCGGCCGAAGTCGTAGTCGTCCAGCGGGACCGCGGCACCCGTGCCCGTGCCGAAGACGTCCGGCGTGTAGTAGCCGTCGTCGTAGCTCGGGATCGCGTAGGCCGCCGCGCGGGCCTCCTCGGTGGGCTGCACCTGGATGTTCCGGTACCGGTTGATGCCGGTGCCGGCCGGGATCAGCTTGCCGATGATCACGTTCTCCTTCAGGCCGATGAGCTTGTCCGAGCGGCCGTTGATGGCCGCGTCGGTCAGCACCCTCGTGGTCTCCTGGAAGGAGGCCGCCGACAGCCACGAGTCGGTGGCCAGCGACGCCTTCGTGATGCCCATCAGGACCGGACGGCCGGCCGCGGGCTCGCTGCCCTCGGCGACGGCGCGGCGGTTGCCCGACTCGAACTCCGCGCGCTCGACCAGCGAGCCCGGCAGGAACTCGGTGGCACCCGAGTCGATGATCGTCACCCGGCGCAGCATCTGCCGGACGATGACCTCGATGTGCTTGTCGTGGATCGCCACACCCTGGGCCCGGTAGACCTTCTGGACCTCCTGCACCAGGTGCAGCTGGGCCTCGCGGGGCCCCATCACGCGCAGCACCTCGTGCGGGTCGGGCGTGCCCTCCAGCAGCTGCTGGCCGACGGACACGTGGTCGCCGTCCTGCAACGGGCCGGTGGCCGTGTTGGCCAGGCGCTGACGCTTCGACAGCTTCTCGAAGAGGATCTCCTCGGACCCGTCGTCCGGGATGAGGGTGATCTTCCAGAAGCGGTCGCCGTCCTCGATCCGGACGCGGCCGTCGACGTCGGCGATGGGCGCCTTGCCCTTCGGCACGCGGGCCTCGAAGAGCTCCTGCACACGGGGCAGACCGGTCGTGATGTCGTCACCGGCCACACCACCCTGGTGGAAGGTGCGCATCGTCAGCTGCGTGCCGGGCTCACCGATCGACTGCGCGGCCACGATGCCCACGGCCTCGCCGACGTCGACCAGCTGGCCGGTCGCCATCGAACGGCCGTAGCACGAGGCGCACACACCCACGGCGGACTCGCAGGTCAGCACCGAGCGGACCTTCACCCGGGTCACGCCGGCCTCGACCAGCGTGGCCAGGGCCGGGTCGCCCAGGTCGTCACCGCGGTTGAGCACGGTGTTGCCACCGGCGTCGGTGATGTCCTCGGCGATCGTGCGGGCGTAGACCGACGTCTGCGCGAACTCCGCCAGGCCGACCTTGTCGCCCTGCCGCTCGCCGACCGTCATGTTCACGCCGCGCGAGGTGCCGCAGTCGACCTCGCGGATGATGACGTCCTGCGACACGTCCACCAGACGACGGGTCAGGTAACCCGAGTCGGCGGTGCGCAGCGCGGTGTCGGCGAGGCCCTTGCGGGCGCCGTGCGTGGCGATGAAGTACTCCAGCACCGACAAGCCCTCGCGGAACGAGTTCTTGATCGGACGCGGGATGTACTCGCCCTTCGGGTTCGTGACCAGACCGCGCATGCCCGCGAGGGAGCGGACCTGGGTCATGTTGCCCGCCGCGCCGGACTTCACGATCACGCGGATCGAGTTGTCCTCCGGGAAGTTGGCCTCCATGGCCTCGGCGACCTCTTCCGTCGCCTTGGTCCACACCTTGACCAACTCGCTGTTGCGCTCGGTGTAGGAGAGCTGACCGCGCTGGTAGCGCTTCTCCACCGCGTCGGCGAGCTTCTCGTACTCGTCCAGGATGTCCTGCTTGGACTCCGGCATGAGCACGTCCGAGATCGCGACCGTCACGCCGGAGCGGGTGGCCCAGTGGAAACCGGCGTCCTTCAGCTTGTCCAGCGTCCGGGCGACGGTGACCATCGGGTACCGCTCGGCCAGGTCGTTGATGATCGTGGCCTGCCGCTTCTTGGGCATGACCTCGTTGATGAAGGCGTAGTCCTGCGGCAGGATCTCGTTGAACAGGACCCGGCCGAGGGTGGTGTGGGCCAGCCACGGCTGACCCGGCTCCCAGCCCTCGGGCTCCTCGCCCTTGGGCGGGTTCTTGTCGTAGATCCGGATCTTGGCCATGGCCTGGAGACCGAGGACCTTGCGGTCGAACGCCATCTGCGCCTCGGCCGGCGAGGAGAACGCCAGGCCTTCGCCCAGGTCGTCCTCGCGGTGCCGGGTCAGGTGGTACAGGCCGGTCACCATGTCCAGACGCGGCATGGCGAGCGGCTTGCCCGACGCGGGCGAGAGGATGTTGTTCGACGACAGCATCAGCACGCGGGCCTCGGCCTGCGCCTCGGCCGACAGCGGCAGGTGAACCGCCATCTGGTCACCGTCGAAGTCGGCGTTGAACGCCTCGCAGACCAGCGGGTGCAGCTGGATGGCCTTGCCCTCGACCAGCTGGGGCTCGAAGGCCTGGATGCCGAGGCGGTGCAGCGTGGGCGCGCGGTTGAGCAGCACGGGGTGCTCGGTGATGACCTCTTCGAGCACGTCCCACACGGCCGGGCGGGCCCGCTCCACCATGCGCTTGGCCGACTTGATGTTCTGCGCGTGGTTGAGGTCCACCAGGCGCTTCATCACGAACGGCTTGAACAGCTCCAGCGCCATCTGCTTGGGCAGACCGCACTGGTGCAGCTTGAGCTGCGGGCCGACCACGATGACCGAACGGCCCGAGTAGTCGACGCGCTTGCCGAGCAGGTTCTGGCGGAACCGGCCCTGCTTGCCCTTGAGCAGGTCGGACAGCGACTTGAGCGGACGGTTGCCCGGACCCGTCACCGGCCGGCCGCGGCGGCCGTTGTCGAACAGCGCGTCGACGGCCTCCTGGAGCATCCGCTTCTCGTTGTTGACGATGATCTCGGGCGCGCCGAGGTCGATCAGTCGCTTGAGGCGGTTGTTCCGGTTGATCACGCGGCGGTACAGGTCGTTCAGGTCGGACGTGGCGAAGCGGCCACCGTCGAGCTGCACCATCGGGCGCAGGTCCGGCGGGATGACCGGGACGCAGTCCAGGACCATGCCCTGCGGGTTGTTGCGGGTCGCCTGGAACGCGGCGACGACCTTGAGGCGCTTGAGGGCGCGGAGCTTCTTCTGCCCCTTGCCGCTGCGGATGGTCTCCCGCAGCACGTCGGCCTCGGCGTCCACGTCGTAGTCACCCAGCAGCTTCTGGATGGCCTCGGCGCCCATGGCGCCGGTGAAGTAGTCGCCGTAGCGGTCGTACAGCTCGCGGTAGAGCATCTCGTCCGCGATCAGCTGGGCGCGCTCGAGCTTGGTGAAGGTGGACCAGATCTCGTCCAGCCGGTCCAGCTCGCGCTGGGCGCGGTCGCGGAGCTGGCGCATCTCCCGCTCGCCGCCCTCCTTGACCTTGCGGCGCACGTCGGACTTGGCGCCCTCCGCCTCCAGCTCGGCCAGGTCGGCTTCCAGCTTCTGCGCGCGGCCCTCGACGTCCGCGTCACGGCGGTTCTCGACGCGCTTGCGCTCGACCTGCATCTCGCTGTCCAGCGTCGGCAGGTCGTTGTGGCGCAGCTCGGTGTTCACGCCCACGATCACGTAGGCCGCGAAGTAGATGATCTTCTCGAGGTCCTTCGGGGCCAGGTCGAGCAGGTAGCCCAACCGGCTGGGGACGCCCTTGAAGTACCAGATGTGCGTGACGGGCGCGGCCAGTTCGATGTGGCCCATCCGCTCGCGGCGCACCTTGGCACGGGTCACCTCGACGCCGCAGCGCTCGCAGATGATGCCCTTGAAGCGCACGCGCTTGTACTTGCCGCAGTAGCACTCCCAGTCCCGGGTGGGACCGAAGATCTTCTCGCAGAACAAGCCGTCCTTCTCGGGCTTGAGCGTGCGGTAGTTGATGGTCTCGGGCTTCTTGACCTCGCCGAAGGACCACTGGCGGATGTCGTCCGCGGTCGCGAGACCGATGCGGAGCTCATCGAAGAAGTTGACGTCGAGCACGTCTACTCTCTTCCCCTTTTTGTTTCGGTGTGCACAGGAGCTGGCGGTGAGGCCGCCGGGAGCGCGGTGAGGCGTTCCCGGCGGCCGGCGAGGGTCAGTTGACGACGTCGTCCACGGACGGCGACTCGGACCTCGACAGGTTGATGCCGAGGTTCGCGGCCGCGCGTTCGAGGTCTTCGTCGTCGCCGTCGCGCATCTCGATCGCGGCGCCGTCCGAGGACAGCACCTCGACGTTGAGGCACAGCGACTGGAGCTCCTTGAGCAGCACCTTGAAGGACTCCGGGATACCCGGCTCCGGGATGTTCTCGCCCTTGACGATGGCCTCGTAGACCTTCACGCGGCCGAGCACGTCGTCGGACTTGATGGTGAGCAGTTCCTGGAGCGTGTAGGCGGCGCCGTACGCCTGCATCGCCCAGCACTCCATCTCACCGAAGCGCTGACCACCGAACTGCGCCTTACCACCCAGCGGCTGCTGCGTGATCATCGAGTACGGGCCGGTCGAACGCGCGTGGATCTTGTCGTCCACCAGGTGGCCGAGCTTGAGGATGTACATGTAGCCGACCGAGACCGGGAACGGGAACGGCTCGCCGCTGCGACCGTCGAGCAGGGTGGCCTTGCCGTTCGGCTTGACCATCCGCTCGCCGTCGCGGTTGGGGAGCGTCGCGCCCAACAGGCCCATCAGCTCGTCCTCGCGGGCGCCGTCGAACACCGGGGTCGCCGTCTTGGTGCCCGGGTCGACCTCGTAGATGTCCTCGGGCAGGTTCTTCGCCCAGTCCTCGTCGCCGTTGACGCTCCAGCCCTGCTTGGCGATCCACCCGAGGTGGGTCTCCAGGACCTGGCCGATGTTCATACGACGCGGCACGCCGTGCGTGTTCAGCACGATGTCGACCGGGGTGCCGTCCTCGAGGAACGGCATGTCCTCGACCGGGAGGATCTTGCCGATGACGCCCTTGTTGCCGTGCCGGCCGGCGAGCTTGTCGCCGTCCTGGATCTTGCGCTTCTGGGCCACGTAGACGCGGACCAGCTCGTTCACGCCGGGGGGCAGCTCGTCGTCGTCCTCGCGGCTGAACACGCGGATGCCGATGACCTTGCCGTACTCGCCGTGCGGCACCTTCAGCGACGTGTCGCGGACCTCGCGGGCCTTCTCGCCGAAGATGGCGCGCAGCAGGCGCTCCTCCGGGGTCAGCTCGGTCTCGCCCTTGGGCGTGACCTTGCCGACCAGGATGTCGCCCGGCTGGACCTCGGCGCCGATGCGGATGATGCCGCGCTCGTCCAGGTCGGCCAGGACCTCCTCGGAGACGTTCGGGATGTCCCGGGTGATCTCCTCGGCGCCCAGCTTGGTGTCGCGGGCGTCGATCTCGTGCTCCTCGATGTGGATCGAGGTCAGGACGTCGTCCTGCACGATCCGCTGCGAGAGGATGATCGCGTCCTCGTAGTTGTGGCCCTCCCACGGCATGATCGCCACGAGCATGTTCTTGCCCAGGGCCATCTCGCCGTTCTCGGTGCACGGCCCGTCCGCGATGACCTGGCCGTGCTCGACCCGGTCGCCCTCGTTCACGATGGGCTTCTGGTTGATGCACGAGCCCTGGTTCGAGCGGCGGAACTTGTGCAGCGCGTAGGTCTGCCGCGACGCGTCGTCGGCCATGACCGTGACGTAGTCGGCGGAGATCTCCTCGACCACACCGGCCTTCTTGGCCACGACCACGTCACCGGCGTCGACCGCGACGCGCAGCTCCATGCCGGTGCCGACCAGCGGCGACTCGCTGCGCAGCAGCGGGACGGCCTGGCGCTGCATGTTCGCGCCCATCAGGGCGCGGTTGGCGTCGTCGTGCTCCAGGAAGGGGATGAGCGCCGTCGCGGCGGACACCATCTGGCGCGGCGAGACGTCCATGTAGTCGACGTCCGACGGGTCGATGAACTCGACCTCGCCGCCCTTCTTGCGGACCAGGACGCGGTTCTCCACGAAGTTGCCGTCGTCGTCGATCTTGGCGTTCGCCTGCGCCTTGACGTAGCGGTCTTCCTCGTCGGCCGTCAGGTAGTCGATCTGGTCGGTGACCCGGCCCTCGACCACCTTGCGGTACGGCGTCTCGATGAAGCCGAACGGGTTGACCCGCGCGAACGACGAGAGCGAGCCGATCAGGCCGATGTTCGGGCCTTCCGGCGTCTCGATCGGGCACATGCGGCCGTAGTGCGACGGGTGGACGTCGCGGACCTCCATGCCGGCGCGCTCACGGGACAGACCGCCCGGACCCAGCGCCGACAGGCGGCGCTTGTGGGTCAGACCCGCGAGCGGGTTGATCTGGTCCATGAACTGCGACAGCTGCGAGGTGCCGAAGAACTCCTTGATCGCGGCCACCACGGGGCGGATGTTGATCAGGGTCTGCGGCGTGATCGCCTCGACGTCCTGGGTCGTCATCCGCTCGCGGACGACGCGCTCCATGCGGGAGAGGCCGACCCGGATCTGGTTCTGGATCAGCTCGCCGACGGTGCGCAGGCGGCGGTTGCCGAAGTGGTCGATGTCGTCGACCTCCACCGGCACCTCGGTCTCGCCCGGCTGCATCGACGTCTCACCGGCGTGCAGGCGGACCAGGTACTCGATCGTCGTGACGATGTCGTCCTCGGTCAGCACGCCCGTGGTGATCGGGGTGGCCAGACCCAGCTTCTTGTTGACCTTGTACCGGCCGACCTTGGCGAGGTCGTAGCGCTTGTCCTTGAAGAACAGGTTCTCCAGCAGGGCCTGCGCGGACTCCTTCGTCGGCGGCTCGCCCGGGCGCAGCTTGCGGTAGATGTCGAGCAGGGCCTCGTCGGTGCCCGCGGTGTGGTCCTTCTCCAGCGTCGTGAGCAGCGTCTCGCTGAACGAGAAGCGCTCGCGGATCTGCTCCGTCGACCAACCGAGGGCCTTCAGCAGCACCGTCACCGGCTGGCGACGCTTGCGGTCGATGCGGACACCCACGGTGTCGCGCTTGTCCACGTCGAACTCGAGCCACGCGCCCCGGGAGGGGATGATCTTGACGCTGAACACGTCTTTGTCGGTCGTCTTGTCGATCGCCGTGTCGTAGTAGACACCGGGCGACCGGACGAGCTGGGACACCACCACGCGCTCGGTCCCGTTGATGATGAACGTGCCCTTGTCGGTCATCATCGGGAAGTCACCCATGAACACGGTCTGGCTCTTGATCTCGCCAGTCGTGTGGTTGGTGAACTCCGCCGTGACGAACAACGGGGCGGCGTACGTCATGTCCTTGTCCTTGCACTCCTCGGTCGAGGCCTTGACCTCGTCGAAGCGCGGGTCGGAGAAGGAGAGGGACATCGAGCCGGAGAAGTCCTCGATGGGGGAGATCTCGTTCAGGACCTCCTCGAGGCCGCCCGTGGGGGCCTCGTCACCGGCGTCGACGCGGCGCTGGAACCAGGCCTCGTCTCCGGTGAGCCACTCGAACGACTGGATCTGCAGGTCGAGCAGGTTGGGCGTCTGAAGCGGCTCGTGGATCTTCGCGAACGAAACCCGCTTCGGCGCTCCGGGGATCCCCGACGTGGAGTTGGTCGCAGCAGTGGCCTTGGTCGCGCGAGAGATCGCCAAGATGCGTCCTTCCAGGGACAGGTAGCTGGCTAGTCAGCGGAACTAGCACGGCTGTCAAGGGTGCGGCGATGCCCGGCAATCCAGCTCTCGGCGAAGGGCAAACGGAAAGAGGGCAGCGCAAAGGGGCAGTCTAGCTACGCGCACGCCAACTGTCGAGAGGCACCTGGAAGGACCTTCCTCGTGTTCAACGACAGAGTGACCCCGCCGACGCCCGCAGTCAAGATGCCACGCACTGATCACCCCTGTGGCGCAAACCGCGTTCACCGCGAGTAACGGCCGTGACCAGGGCAAACTCCGGGGTGTTCCGCCTCGCGAGGCGTTGACCTGCCCCGGAAGCCGCGAACCGACCCCCGTTCGGGCCGCAGCCACCGGGCCAAGAAAAAGTGACGGACGTCACGTTGTAAACGATCAAAAAGAGCGCACCGGGGTCCTGAGTGGACGCCCGGCGGCTCACCCGCACCGGGCGAGGGACGCCGACTGGTCCGCGGTCGACCCGAACATCTCCATGTTGTCGACCTTCCACCGGTCGCCGGCCTTCTCGGCGCCGACCCGCATCATCGCGATGCCGCCGCCGCTCTGGTTGTCCGTCGTGCGGGTGGTGACCTGGTCGATGAACAGCAGGACGGTGGCCCGGCCGTCGTCCAGCGAGGTCACGCCGCTCGACACGGCCTTCACCGTGACCACCAGCTTCTGCTCGGGCGCCAGCGTGCGCACCGGCTCGAAGATCGCCTCGTACTGGCACTTGGCCTTGCCGACCAGCAGGTCGGCCGCGGCCTTCTCGGTGGCGGAGACGTCGGCGAAGTTGTACGAGAAGGCCTTCTCCACCGCGTCCCTGACCTGGCCGGACACCTCGGTGGTGGCGGCGCTGTCCACCAGGGCCCGGTTGTACCGCACGTCGCCCGCGCGGCCCTGGAACCAGACGCCCAGGCCCACCAGCACGGCGGCCAGCACCAGCAGGGACACCGGCAGCAGCAGCCCGCGCCGGGTCGGCTCCTCCCCCACCACCTCGACCGGGAGCGGTTCGGCGGCCTCGGGCCCGGGCTTGCGCCTGGGCTTGGGCGACGGGGCGTCGACCGGCTCGGGCAGCGGGGCGTCCCGGCGGCGTCGACCGGTCGGGCGCGGCTTGGCGGCCGGCTCGTCGGGGTCTTCCGGCTCGTCCGGGTCGGTGGAGTCGGCCGGTCGGTCGGATTCGGCCGGCTCGACGGGCTCGACGGGCTCGGTCGGCTCGGTCGGCCGAGGGGGGTCCGTCTCCTCGACGGCCGCGGGCGCCGCGGTGGTCGGGGTCGGGTCGGCCGGCTCGGCGGGCGGGGTCACGACGGGCGGGTCGGTCGGTCGCTTGCGCAGGCCGGCCACGCGGGGGCGGCCCGTCGGGGTGGACGGGACGGGACGGCGTCGGGCGGGAGGCACGGGGGTCCACTCTCCTAATCAGGCGCCGCCGGCCAGGACCGGCCCCAGGGCGCTGAGCTTCCAGCCGCCGTCGGTGCGGGTCAGGTCGGTCTGGTAGCGGTTGACCTTCTTCACCGACGCGGCGCCCTCCGGGGTGACCGTCGTCTCCACGACGGCGATCAGGTGGGCCTTGCCCGCCCGCGCGTCCAGGTCGGTCACGGCCGCGTCGAGCACCCGGCTCACGGTGACCGTCTTCGCGTCCTCGATCTGCTTGCGGCGCGAGTCGCGGGAGTTCTCGATCTCCGACCGCAGCCCGCCGGTCGAGGAGTCGAGCCAGCGGTTCAGGTCCTCGTCCACCTTCTTGTAGTCGAGCGTGGTGAAGTTCGCGATGCCGACCTGGCCGACCCGCAGCACCTCCTCGCGCTCGTGCGCGAACTCGACCGAGTCGCTGCGCGTGGCGCCCCACCAGGACACGCCGGCCCACACCGCGTACCCGGCCGCGAGCACCGCGAGCACCACGGCGACCGGGGTCACCCACCGTCGGACGTTCATCACCCTCCTCAGCCCGGCAGCCCGAGCAGCTGGCCGAGGCTCGTCAGCACCGGCACGTCGGCGGCGGGCCTCGAGGTCGACTCCTGACCCGGCTGCGACGTCTCGTCGCCCTGCGGCGTGGTGGGCGTGCCACCGTACGGCGCGTTCTGCGAGCCGCGCACACTGGTGGCACTACCCCTGGCGAGCGCGCAGTACGCCTGCGTGTTCAGGGCCTGCGGCGTGGTGTCGGTGCCGGAGCGGATCTTCGTCCCCTCGTAGCCGACCGTGCACGGCGGCGGGTCGAACACGTTCAGGGCCAGCCCGAAGTGCGCGGTGCCGTCGCCCGCGGCCACCGAGAAGCCGCCGCCGACCGCGATCGGGTAGGTGACCGCGATCTGCTCGAGGCCGTCGAGCCTGGTCACCAGGATGTTGCCGGTGGTGAGCAGGTTCGCGAACACCACACCCAGGTTCGGCCCGCTCTCGTCCAGCAGCGCGGACACCTGCTCGGCGGCCTGCGGCGCCACCGCGATCAGCTGCCGGATGTCCCCGTCGGACTTCTTCAGCTGCTCGGCGAGCTGCCGCAGGTCACCGCTGAACGACCGGATCGCGCTGCCCGAGGCCACCTGCGTGCGCAGCACGACCACCCCGCTGTCGAGCAGCGACTTGGTCTGCGGCAGGTGCTGCGTGGCGGCGGCGGTGAACGACCGGGTGTTGTCCAGCAGCACCTGGAGGTCGGGCCCGGTGCCGTCGAACGCCAGGTCCAGCTCGTCCACCACGGTCCGCAGCGAGTCCGTCGGCACCGACTTCGCGAACGCGTCGAGGTTGCCGAGCAGGGTGTCCACCGGCGGCGGGATCCGGGTCGCCGATTTCGGGATGACCGACCCGGCGGCCAGGTACGGCCCGTCGACGCCGCGCGGCCGCAGGTCCACGAACTGCTCGCCGACGGCGGACCGGTTCGCCACCACGGCCTCCAGGTCGGCGGGGATCGCCGGTGCGTCCGGGTCGATGCCGAGGTCGACCTCCAGCCCGTCCGCGGTCAGCCGCATCGCGCCGACCCGGCCGACGGCGACACCCCGGTAGGTGACCTCGGCGTTGGTGAACACGCCGCCCGAGTCGGCCAACTCCATCGTCACCACGTACCCGGACGAGCCGAACACCCGGCCGAGACCCGCGTACTTCGCGCCCACGTAGCTGACGCCCAGCAGCGCGATCAGCACGAAGGCGCCGATCTGGAGCTTGATCTTCCGGGGGATCACCCGCGACCACCTCCCAGCAGGCCACCGAGCAGGTCGCCGAGCCCGGGCGTGGTGCCGAGCTGCGGCAGCGGCAGGTTGGGCAGCGGCAACGGCAGCGACGGCGCGTTGCCGGTGATGCCGGGCAACGACGGGATCGCGCTCTGCCGGGACCGGCCGAGGTTGTCCGCGATGGTGCCCAGGTTCAGGTCGATGTCGGCGTACAGGTTGGTGTAGTCGCCCTTGATGCCGTCGACCGCCGAGTCCGGGAACGGGTAGGTCAGCAGCAGCTCGAACCCGTTGGGCAGGTTGGTGCCCGCCTCGGCGAGCTTCTGCAACGTCGGCGCCAGCGCCTTGAGGTCGGCCACGATGTCGTCCTTGGACCGGTTCACCGTGTCCACCGCGACGTCGGAGAGCTTGTCCAGCGACTGGAGCAGCGTCACGAGCTGGGTGCGCTGGTCGGACAGCACCTTCAGGCCCGGCTCCAGCCCGTCGAGCACGCCGGTGATCTGGTCGCGTTGCGCGTTGAGCGTGCCGCCGAGCCGGTTGACCCCGTCCAGGGCCCGGGTGATCTCGGCCTTGTGCTCGTCCAGCTGCCCGACCAGGGTGTCCACATCGGACAGCAGCGACCGGATCTCCGGCTCGTTGCCCTCCAGCGCGGCGCTGAGCTCCTTCGAGATGTTCTGGAGCTGCGCGATGCCGCCGCCGTTGAGCAGCATGGACAGCGCGCCGAACACCTCCTCGACCTCGGGGTTGCGGTTGGTCCGCTCGACCGGGATGGTCGCGCCGTCGGTCAGCGTGCCCTGCTCCTGGCCGGTGGCCGGGTTGCCCAGCTCCACGTACTTCTCGCCGAGCAGCGCGGACTGGCGCAGCTTCGCGACCGCGTTGGCCGGCAGCGTCACCGAGCCGTTCACCAGCAGCGTGACCTCGGCGGTCCAGCCGTCCGGGCCGAGCCCGATGCCCTCGACCCGACCCACCGGCACGTCGTTCACCTTGACCCCGGCCTGCGGCACCAGGTCCAGCACGTCCTTGAACCGCACCTTCACCCGGTACGGCCGGTCGCCCACGTCCGCGCCGCCGGGCAGCGGCATGTTGTAGACGCCGTCGAACCCGCCCGAACCGCAGCCCGCCAGCAGGAACGCGACGAGCACCACGACGAGCCGCCTCATTGCGGCACCCCCGCGAGCGGCAGGGGCAGCGGCAGCCTGCCCTGGTTGAGGTCGGTGATGACCTCGGCCGGCGTCTTCAGCGGCACCGCGCCGGACAGGATCGGGGCCAGCTGGTTGCACGTCTGGGACAGCACCTGCGGCACCTTCCCCGGCTCGACGGACTGGATCAGCTTGCAGATCAGCACGATCGGCGGCTGGTTCAGCTCGTTCAGGTCAGCGCGGACGTCCAGCGTGCCGGACGCCGCGTTGTAGGCGTTCTGGAGGTTGCCCAGCGCGAGCGGCGCGACGTCGAGGGTTTCGGCGAGCGCGGCCCGCTGGTCGACCAGGACCTGGGTGATGCCCGCCAGTTTGTCCACATTGGACTTGACGGCGCCCCGGTTGTCCTTGATGAACCCCTGGATCGCGCCCAGCGCGGTGGCCAGCTCGGTCAGCGCCGCGCCGAGGTCGTCCTTCTCGTCGGCGAGGAACTTCGCGACGTCGGCGAGCTGCCGGTTGAAGTCCCGCACCTGACCGTCGTTCGCGGCCAGCATGCCGGTGAACCGCGACAGGTTGTCGATCGTGCCGAACAGGTCGTCCTTCGAGCCGGACAGGGTGCGGGTGGCGTCGCCGAGCTGCTTGATCGTGTCGCCGATCGCCCTGCCGTTGCCGTCGAGGTTCTTCGCGGCCGAGGTCAGCAGGTCCGACAGCGCGCCGTTCTTGTTGGCACCGTTGGGTCCCAGCGCCGTGGTGAGCTTGTCCAGGCTCGCGTACAGCTCGTCGAGCTCGACCGGCGTCGCGGTGCGCTCGCGCGGGATCGTGGCGCCGTCGCCGAGCGTCGGCCCGGACGAGTACGCCGGCGACAGCTGCACGTACCGGTCCGACACCACGCTGGGCGCGACCACCACGGCCTGGGCGCCGGCGGGCACCTTCACGGCGCGGTCGAGCGACAGGGTGACCCGGACCTGGGTCCCCTCCGGTCGCACGTCCTCGATCTCGCCGATCCGCACGCCGAGCACCCGCACGTCCGAGCCGGGGTAGACGCCGACCGCCGCGCCGAACAGCGCCGTGACCTTGCGGGTGCCCGCGCCGTCGAACGCCCACCACATCGCGGTCGCCGCGACGAGCGCCAGCACGACCGCGATCACCACGGCCCGACCCAGGTCACGTCCCGCGCGCGTGGTCGCCATCAGTTCCCCTTCTGCACGCCGGGGGGCAGGCAGCCCTCTTCGTTGAAACCGATCACGCCGAGGTTCACCGACGGGGGCAGCAGGCCGCAGATGTAGGTGTCGAACCAGCGGCCGTTGCCCAGCGTGTTGGCGAAGACCCGGTAGAACGGGGCCAGCAGGGCGAGACCGCGGCCGAGCGCGTCCTGGTTGCGCTGCAACATGGTGGTGACCCGGTCGAGCTGGTCGAGCGCCGGCTTGAGCTGCGCGGTGTTGTCCGCGACCAGCCCGGTCAGCTGCCTGGACAGCTCGCGGGTCCCGCCCAGCAGCGCGGTGATCGCGTCCTTGCGCTTGCGCAGCTCGCCGAGCAGCAGGTTGCCGTCCGCGAGCAGCTTCTCGAACTGGTCGTTGCGGTCGGCCAGGGTTTGGCTGATCTGCTTGGTGCCAGCCAACAGCTGCGCGAGCTGGTCGTCCCGCGAGGAGATCGTCTTGGACAGCGCGGAGAGACCGTCCAACGCGCCGCGCACGCTGTCCGACGAGCCCTCGAACGTCTGGGACAGCACCTGGAAGCTGTCCGCGAGCTGGTTGGTGTCGATCTGGCCGACGGTCGTGGCGAGGCCGTTGAACGCCTCCTGCACGTCGTAGGGCGCGAGCGTGCGGTCCTTCGGGATCGGGTCGCCGGGGTCGAGCGGCCGCGACCCCTGCGGGTCCAGGGCCAGGAACTTCTGCCCCAGCAGGGTTTTGATCCGGATCATCGCGGTGCTGCGGTCGCCGACCCAGGCGTCCTTGACCTTGAACGAGACCACGACCCGGTCGTCGACCAGCCGCACCCGGGTGACCTTGCCGACCTTCACGCCCGCGACGCGCACCTCGTTGCCCGACACCAGACCCGCGGCCTCGGAGAACTCGGCCGAGTACGTCGTGCCGCCGCCCACGATCGGCAGGTCGTCGGAGTAGAACGCGGCGAGCAGCAGCAGCGCGATGACGGTGAGGCCGACGAGGCCGACGGTGACCGGGTTCCGTTGCGGTTTCACGGGCGGCACCTCGGCTGGGTCACGGGCAGGGCGGTGATCGGGATCGGGGTGGTGATCAGCGGCGGCACCGCGACCTTGCCCGAGCCCTCGCACAGGAAGAAGTTGAACCACGAGCCGTAGGAGGCGGTGCGGGAGAACGCCTCCAGCTTGTTCGGCAACCGCTGGATCACGCCCTCCACGACGGACTCGTTGTCCGCCAACGTCTGCGACACCAGCCCGAGGTTCGCGATGCTCTCCTTGAGCGGCCGCCGCGACTGGTCGACCAGGTCCGCGGTCGTGGTGGTGAGATCGCCCAGCGCGCTGATCGCCTCGCCGATCGGCTCGCGGTCCGCGGCCAGCCCGGTGGTCAGCTCCTGGAGCGTCGAGACCAGCGTGGACACCTCGTCGGTGCGCGCGTTCACGGTGTCCAGCACCGAGTTCAGGTTGGCCACGACCTCGCCGATCACCTGGTCCTTGGCCGCGAGCGTCGAGGTCAGCGAGGCGGTGTGGCGCAGCAGGCTGTCGATCGTGCCGCCCTCGCCCTGCAACACCTGGACGATCTCGCCGGACAGCTTGTTCACGTCGTCCGGGTTCAGCGCCTGGAACAGCGGTTTGAACCCGTTGAACAGCACGGTCAGGTCGAGCGCGGGCTTCGTGCGCGCCAACGGGATCGTGTCGCCTGCCTTGAGCACCGCGTTCGGGTCGCCGACGCCCTGGTCGAGCGAGACGTACCGCTGCCCCACCAGGTTCCGGTACTTGATGGTCGCCGTGACGCCGGCGGGCAGGGTCCGACCCTCCTCCACCGAGAAGTCGACCTCCGCGACCCGCTTGTCCACCACCCGGATCCCGTCGACCTGACCCACCCGGACGCCCGCGATCCGCACGTCGTCGCCCTCGTTGAGCGCGGTGACGTCGGTGAACCTGGCCTTGTAGCCGGTGGCGGCGGCGAAGTTGCTGTTGGAGATGGTGATCGCGAGCAGCGCGGTGGCCAGGACCGTGACCACGGCGAAGATCGCGAGCTTGACCAGCGGCGCGACGAGGGACCTCACGCGGTCACCTCCGCGCCCCGGTACAGCGGGCCGAGCAGCAGCGCGGTGAAGCTCGGCATCTGCTCCGGCGTGGCACCGAACTGCGGCGCGAGCAGCGCGGACAGCATCGCCTGCTCCTGCGGCGAGTTGGCCGTGCCCATCTCGTTCACCGCGGACGGCGAGGTGGTGCCGTACGCGGTCGCGGCGGGCAGCACGCCGTCGTTCGCGACCCGGGCGGCGGGCGGCGAGGACGAGCCGTCCTTCACCGCGCCCTCCGGCGGGTACTGCGGGAACGGGTTCGGCCGCGGCACGAGGTCGTAGCAGCGCGGCCCGCGCTTGTCGGCGTACTCCGGCTCGTCCTTGTTCGGCTCGTACTTGCCGCGGTTGGCGGTGATCTCCAGCGTGATGTGCAGGCCCGGCTCGTCGGTGCCCTTGCCGAACGCCTGGTCGATCACCGGCTTGAACTCGGTGAGCTGCTTGAGCAGGCACGGGTACTCGGGCGCGTACTTCGCGAGCAGCTGCAACGTCGGCCGGCTGACGTCGGCGAGCCGGATCAGGTTGTTCTTGTTCACGGTGAGGAACGTGTTCAGGTCCATCGAGGTCGTGGTCAGCGAGCCGTAGAGGGTCAGCAGGTTCTGCTTCTGGTCCACGAGGGTCCGGCTGGTGACGGTCGCGTCGGTGAGCGCCTGGAGCAGGTCGGGCGCGGCGTCGGCGTAGACGTTCGCGACGTCCGCGAGCCGGGAGATGCCCTCCTTGAGCGCGGGCAGCTGCGGGTTGAGCTCGCCGAGGTACCGGTCCAGCCGGACCAGGGTGTCGCCGAGCGGCTTGCCGCGGTTCTCCAGCGCCTGGGACACCGCGGTCAACGTGGTCGCGAGCTTCTCCGGCTGCACGGCCTGGATCACCGGCATCAGGTCGTCGAGCACCCGTTCCAGCTCGATCGCGCTGCTGGAGCGGTCCTGCTCGATGACCGCGCCGTCGGTGATCGGCGTCGTGGACTGCCTGGGCAGCACCAGGTTCACGTACCGCTCGCCGAACAGGGTTTTCGGGAGCAGGCGCGCGGAGACGTTCGCCGGTATCTGCCCGACCCGCGCCGGGTCCAGCGCGAGTTCGAGCTCGGCGCCGTCGCCGGAGGTGCGGATCGCCTTCACCGCGCCGACGACCAGGCCGCGCACCTTCACGTCCGAGTCGACCAGGAGCTGGTTGCCGACGTGGTCGGTTTTCAGCACGACCTTCACGCGTTCGGTGAAAGCGTTGTCGTACAACGCGATGGTGAGGCTGAGGAAGAGCGCGATCACCGCGAGGAAGACCACGCCCAGCAGCCGGCGGCGGATCACGGCGCGCCTCCCGCGCGGTGGGGACGTCGGCGCGTCATCCGGCGATCCTCACCGTCGTGGTGGTGCCCCAGATCGCCAGGCTCAGGAAGAAGTCCAGCAGGCTCGTGGTCACGATCGCGGTGCGCACCGCCCGACCGACCGCCACGCCGACGCCGGCCGGGCCGCCGCTCGCGCGGTAGCCGTAGTAGCAGTGGGTCAGGATGATCACGACCGCGAACACCAGCACCTTGAGGAACGACCACAGCACGTCGATCGGTGGCAGGAACAGGGTGAAGTAGTGGTCGTAGGTGCCCGCGGACTGGCCGTAGAACTCGACGGTGATCAACCTCGCCGCGAGGTAGGAGGTCAGCAGGCCGATCACGTACAGCGGCACGATCGCGACGAAGCCCGCGATGATCCGGGTGGTGACCAGGAACGGCAGGCTGGGGATGCCCATGACCTCCAGCGCGTCGATCTCCTCGGAGATCCGCATCGCGCCGAGCTGCGCGGTGAAGCCGGAGCCGACGGTGGCGCTCAGCGCGAGACCCGCCACCAGCGGCGCGATCTCCCGGGTGTTGAAGTAGGCGGACACGAAGCCCGCGAACGCCGACGTGCCGATCTGGTTGAGCGCGGTGAAGCCCTGGAGACCCACGACCGTGCCGGTGAACACCGACAGGCCGACCATCACGCCGATCGTGCCGCCGATGACGGCGAGCGCGCCCGAGCCGAAGCTGACCTCGGCCAGCAGGCGCAGCGTTTCGCGCAGGTAGCGGGTGAGCGTGCGCGGGGTCCACGCCAGGGCGCGCAGGTAGAACCACAGCTGGTCGCCGAAGCCGTCGAGGATCTTCAGCGGCGCGTTGGCCGCAGCCCGGGCGCGGTCGCCGATGGTGGCCACGTCAGCTCCCCTTCGCCGGGACGACCTGGAGGTAGATCGTGGTCAGCACGAAGTTCACGAAGAACAGCAGCAGGAACGTGATCACCACGGCCTGGTTCACCGCGTCGCCGACGCCCTTGGGCCCGCCGGACGGGTTCAGCCCCCGGTAGGCCGCGACGATGCCCGCGATGAAGCCGAAGATCAGGGCTTTCAGCTCGCTGATCCACAGGTCGGGAAGCTGGGCCAGCGCGCTGAAGCTCGCCAGGTACGCGCCGGGGGTGCCGTCCTGGAGGATCACGTTGAAGAAGTAGCCGCCCATCACGCCGACGACGCTCACCATGCCGTTGAGCAGCACGCTCACCAGCATCGCGGCCAGCACCCGCGGCACCACCAGGCGCTGGATCGCCGAGACGCCCAGCACCTCCATCGCGTCGATCTCCTCGCGGATGGTGCGCGAGCCGAGGTCGGCGCAGATCGCGCTGCCGCCCGCGCCCGCGATGAGCAGCGCGGTGACGATCGGGCTGGCCTGCTGGATGATCGCGAGCACGCTGGCCGCGCCGGTGAACGACTGCGCGCCGATCTGCCGGGTCAGGCTGCCGATCTGGAGCGCGATGACCGCGCCGAACGGGATCGAGACCAGGGCCGTGGGCAGCACCGTGACGCTGACGACGAACCAGCACTGCTGGATGAACTCGCGCAGCTGGAACGGGCGGCGGAACGTGTTGCGGACGACGTCGGCGCCCAGCGCGAACAGGCGTCCGGTCTCCCGCAGGGCGCCCGCGCCCGGGAAGGCGGCCGGTGCGGTCACCGCGGACCTCCCTGCCGGGGCCACGGGCTGGGGCGGTGCGCGGTGTCCGGCGCGGTGTCCGGCGCGGCGTCGGGTGTCGTGGGGTGGGGCGTGGTGGGCGCGCCGACCAGGTAGTGGCGCTGTTCCTCCGGGGTCAGGCTCGCGATGATGCCCTGCTGCGCCTGGGGAGGCAGCGTGTGGATGATGCTCATGACCCGGTCCTTGCGGCGGCGGACCGCGCCTCGGGGCGGGAGGCCCGGGGTCGGTTCGAGCTGCGGCACCACGCCGCGCACGTCCTCGTCCGGCGGGCCGTCGGCGTGGCCGGCGTCGCGGTGGGCGAGCTCGGCGGCCATGGTGGCCTGGTCCTTCTCCTCGGACATGCCGATCGGGCCGATGCGGCGGCCGTTGAGGAACTGCTCGACCACCGGTTCGTCACTGGTCAGCAGCACCTCGCGCGGGCCGAACATGATCAGTTCGCGGCGGAACAGCATGCCCAGGTTGTCCGGGACGGTGCGGGCGACGGTGATGTTGTGGGTGACGATCAGGATCGTCGCGTCGATCTGGGAGTTCAGGTCGATGAGGAGTTGGCTCAGGTAGGCGGTGCGGACCGGGTCGAGACCCGAGTCCGGCTCGTCGCACAGGATGATCTCGGGGTCCAGCACGAGGGCCCGAGCCAGCCCGGCCCGCTTGCGCATGCCGCCGGAGATCTCGCCGGGGAGCTTCTTCTCCGCGCCGACGAGGCCGACCATCTCCATCTTCTCGAGGACGATCCGGCGGACCTCGGCCTCGGTCTTGCGGGTGTGCTCGCGCAGCGGGAAGGCGACGTTGTCGAACAGGTTCATCGACCCGAACAGCGCGCCGTCCTGGAAGAGGACGCCGAAGAGCTTGCGGATCTCGTAGAGGCGGTGCTCGGAGCAGCGGACCAGGTCCGTGCCGTTGATCTCGATCCTGCCCTTTTCCGGCTTGAGGAGGCCCACCAGGGATTTCAGGAAGACCGACTTGCCGGTGCCGGAGGGGCCCAGCATGACGCTGACCTCGCCTGGGGGGAGAGTCAGGGTGACGTCCCTCCAGATGGTCTGCTTGCCGAAGGACTTCGTCAGGCCCTCGACGACCACCTCGACGCCCATCGCACCTCCAGGTCACCGTCGACCCCGTTGCCCAACCTGTTGCCGGCAACCTTCGACCGGCACTCGTCGCGGCTCGCGAGGAGCCGTCACCTCATGCGCAACGAGGCTGCCGCGCCATGGTTACTCACGAGTTAGGTAGTGGCGGTAACAGCCTCATAACGGTGTTCGCCTCCCGGTCGACGCCTGGTCGTCACCTCGTGCCCACTCTGCGTCCTTCCCCACCTCGGCGCACCTTCATCGGGGGGGGCGGTGGGGGTAGTGGGTGCGTCCGGCGGGGTGGCTGTGCGCAGGGGGTGCGGTGGGCGCGTGGGGGTGTTGAGCGCGAGGGGTGTAGTGGGCGCGAGGGATGCGGTGGGCGCGAAGGGTGCGGTTGTCCACAGGGGGTGCGGTTGTCCACAAGGCCGGTCGCTTGGCTGTCTCGCTGCGGTTTCGCATGGGAGAATTGTGTTGGGGGCCGGAGGCGTGGCCCGCCGATTTTTGTGTTTTTTGGGGCCTGGCCGAGTTTGAGGGAAATCTTTTCAAGCGTTGCCCGGTGAAGGGTGGCGTGTGTTTTTGGGGTGCGGCCGGCGGTTCAGGGGTGGCGGGCTTTTCAAGCGTGTCCTCGCCGGACGGGCAGGCCTCCGGGGAGGTAGGGCGTTGCGTGTTCTCCCCGTATGGCCTGCCTGAGGCAACCACATGCGTCAAGGGGGCCGTTTTTGAGTTTGGCCGGCGGTAGCGCTGAATGTGCCCCCTTGACACATGCGGTTGGGCTTCGCCCAGGCCATACGGGGAGAACACGCCAGGCTTGGCCTGTGTAAAAGCAAAAGCAAAAGAGGCGGCACCCTGGGGGTGCCGCCTCTTTTTGGCTGGTGCTAGATCACTTGAGCGAGATCTTGGCGCCGGCGGCCTCGAGCTTCTCCTTGGCGGCGTCGGCGACGTCCTTCGCCACGTTCTCCAGGAGCGGCTTCGGGGCGGACTCGACGAGCTCCTTGGCCTCCTTCAGGCCCAGGCCCGAGACGACCTCGCGGACGACCTTGATGACCTGGATCTTCTTGTCGCCGGCGGCCTCGAGGACGACGGTGAACTCGTCCTTCTCCTCCTCGACGGCGGCCACGGGGCCGGTGCCACCGACGGCGGCGACGGCGACGGGGGCGGCGGCGGTGACCTCGAAGGTCTCCTCGAACTGCTTAACGAAGGCCGACAGCTCCAGGAGGGTCATCTCCTTGAACGCGTCGAGCAGCTCGTCGGTGCTGAGCTTCGCCATGATGGCGGTCCTTTCTAATCAACGCCCGAACTGGACGCGTATGTGTCGGTGATCAGCTTTCGGCGGGAGCGTCGGTCTCGGCGGCGGCGGGCGCCTCCGCGGACTTCTTCTCCACCAGGGCAGCGGCAAGGCGGGCGACCTGGGAAGCCGGGGCGTTGAACAGACCCGCGGCCTTGGCCAGGTTGCCCTTCATCGCGCCCGCCAGCTTGGCGAGCAGCACCTCACGGGTTTCGAGGTCCGCGATCGCGGTGACCTCTTCGACCGAGAGCGGGCGGCCATCCATGTAGCCGCCCTTGATGACCAGGGCCTTGTTGTCCTTCGCGAAGTCGCGCAGCGCCTTCGCGGCGTCGACGGGCTCGCCCTCGACGAACGCGATGGCCGTCGGACCGACCAGCAGGGCTTCGAGGCCCTGCACGCCTGCATCCTCGGCGGCACGCTTGACCAGCGTGTTCTTCGCAACGGTGTACGTGGTGCCCGCGCCGAGAGCGCGACGCAGCGTGGTGAGCTGCGCCATGGAGAGGCCACGGTATTCGGTGACGACAGCGGCCGAGCTACCGCGGAACTTGTCCGACAGCTCGGCGACGGCCGAAACCTTGGTGGGCTTCGCCATGATCGCCTCCTCTCTGGGCTGGGGGTGACGCCGGCCCTGACGAGAGGTCACGCGGAAAACGAAAACGCCCCGGCGCAGGTGCGGCACGGGGCGAGACAAGGCGTGAGTGAACGCGCCTGCGAGTCTTCCTCGTCCTCCTGCGCGGGCCGTTCGCATCGCCTGCGAACCTTCGCTCCCACACGTGAGTGCGGGAAGACCAGCGGTCTTTGGTGGAACCACATCACCGTATCAAGGTTCCCTGCTACGGATCAAATCGGGGTGTGGTGCGCCGGCATGATGTGATCCGTGACGGATGAGCAGCCGCGCAACCCGGACCCGGTCGAGCCCGCTCCGGCGATCGATCCCGAGCAGCTTCGGCAGTTCCAGGAGTTCCAGCGGTTCCAGGAGTTCCAGCGGTTTCAGCAGGCTCAAGGAGGGTCGGGGCAAGGGGGTGCGGCACCGGGGAGCGTGGCACCGGGGCAGTGGGAGCAGGGGCAGTTGGGGCCTGGACCGTCTGCGCCGCCGCAGGGGCCGCCGCCGGTTGCCGAGGTGCGGTACGTCGAGGCGCGCAAGCCCTTGTGGCGGGTGGTGCTGGGCAGCGGGCTCTTCCGGCGGTTGGTGTACCTGCTGGTGGTGTTCCTGGTGCTGCTGTACTTCTACCAGCGGTTCTTCGGTGGCGACGAGCCCGGGGACGTGGCGGTGGACAGCGGTGGTGTGGAGAACAACGTCATCGCGCCGCAGACCCCGTACGGGATCGGCGGGACGGTCGCCTACTTCTACAAGCACGTCGGCACCGGTGACGCGAAGAACGCGTGCGGGCTGTTCAAGGGTGACGCGCCGCGCAAGGCGTTCGCCCAGGCGTTCGGCGAGACCGAGTGCGCGGCCGCGGTGGCCAAGTTGCAGAAGCAGGTCACCAACGTGACCAACTACCGGCAGCTCGGGTTCCCGGTGGACATGCGCGAGGTGCCCCCCGGCGGCACGGTCGAGGTCAGCTCGTGCCTGCTGACCGTGCGGGACGGGCCTCGGCTGGGGAAGTTCGTGCTGACCGCGCAGCCGAGCAAGAGCTGGGTGATCACCGGGTACGAGGCCGAGGCGGCGGACTGCGTGACCGGGTGAGGAACGCGAACAGCCCCCGGCGGGAGGCCGGGGGCTGTTCGGGAGAACGGGAACTCAGACGACGGCTTCGTCCGTCAGCAGGTTCCGGGTGCGGTTCGGGTCGACCGGGATGCCCGGGCCCATCGTGGTCGAGACGGTGACCTTGCGCAGGTACCGGCCCTTCGCGGCGGACGGCTTCGCGCGGAGGATCTCGTCCAGGGCGGCGGCGTAGTTCTCGACCAGCTTCTCGGAGTCGAACGACACCTTGCCGATGACGATGTGCAGGTTGGACTGCTTGTCCACGCGGAAGTTGATCTTACCGCCCTTGATGTCCGTCACGGCCTTCGCGACGTCGGGCGTCACGGTGCCGGTCTTCGGGTTCGGCATCAGGCCGCGCGGGCCGAGGATGCGGGCGATGCGGCCGACCTTGGCCATCTGGTCGGGGGTCGCGATCGCGGCGTCGAAGTCGGTCCAGCCACCCTGGATCCGCTCGATCAGCTCGTCGGTGCCGACCGCGTCCGCACCGGCGGCCTCGGCCTCGGCGGCCTTGTCGCCGGTCGCGAAGACGATCACGCGGGCGGTCTTGCCCGTACCGTGCGGCAGGTTCACGGTGCCGCGGACCATCTGGTCGGCCTTGCGGGGGTCGACACCCAGGCGGATCGCGACCTCGACGGTCGCGTCCAGCTTGACCTTGGAGGTCTCCTTGGCGAGCTTGGCCGCTTCGAGGGGCGAGTACAGCCGCTCCCGGTCGACCAGCTCGGCGGCGTTCTTGTACGCCTTGCTGCGCTTCATGTGCTTCTGTCCTTAAGCAACAGTTGTGGTGCGGACCGGCGCGGTCCTCCCACGACGAACGGTGGTTTCGGTCAGCCCTCGACCGTGATGCCCATGGAGCGGGCGGTGCCGGCGATGATCTTCGCGGCCTGCTCGACGTCGTTCGCGTTCAGGTCGACCATCTTGGTGGTGGCGATCTCGCGAACCTGGTCCGCGGTGATCTTGGCGACCTTCACGCGGTGCGGCTCGCCCGAGCCCTTCTCGACACCGGCGGCCTTGAGGATCAGCTTCGCGGCCGGCGGGGTCTTGAGCTTGAAGTCGAACGAGCGGTCCTCGTACACGGAGATCTCGACCGGCACGACGGTGCCGCGCTGCGACTCGGTCGCGGCGTTGTACTGCTTGCAGAACTCCATGATGTTGACGCCGTGCTGGCCCAGCGCGGGGCCGACGGGCGGCGCGGGGTTGGCCGCACCGGCCTTGATCTGCAGCTTGATGACCGCTGCGAGCTTCTTCTTCTTGGGTGGCATCTCAGTTCCTCTATTGCGGTGTCCGCGCGCGGCCCTGCCAGCCGCAGCGTGGCTGCCGGCGCCTCACCACGGAGGCGCCGATCAGATCTTGGAGACCTGGCTGAACGACAGCTCGACCGGCGTCTCGCGGCCGAAGATCGACACCAGGACCTTGAGCTTCTGACCGTCCGCGTTGACCTCGCTGATCGTCGCGGGCAGCGTGGCGAACGGGCCGTCCATGACGGTGACCGACTCGCCGACCTCGAAGTCCACCTCGACCGCGGTCTTCACGGGGGTCGCCGAGGCCTTCTTGCCGGCCGCCGGCTTCTCCTGGACCTGCGGGAGCAGGAACTTCAGCACGTCGTCGATGGTCAGCGGCGACGGCTTCGAGGTCGCGCCGACGAAGCCCGTCACGCCCGGGGTGTTGCGCACCGCGCTCCACGACGGGTCGTTGAGCTCCATCCGGACCAGGATGTAGCCGGGCAGCACCTTGCGCTGCACCTGCTTGCGCTGGCCGTTCTTGATCTCGGTGACTTCCTCGGTCGGCACCTCGACCTGGAAGATGTAGTCCTCCATGTCGAGCGTCTGGATGCGCGTCTCGAGGTTCGTCTTGACCTTGTTCTCGTAACCGGCGTACGAGTGCACGACGTACCAGTCGCCGGGCGCGCGGCGCAGGGCCTCGCGCATCTCGGCGGCCGGGTCGGCGGGCTCGGCGTCGATGTCGCCCTCGGCGACCGCGTCACCCTCGGCTTCGACGTCCTCGGCGGCGGGAGCGGTCTCCTCGTTCTCCTCCGACGCCTCGACCTGGTCGACGTCCCCGCCGTCGTTCGACGTGCCGGGGTCCTGCTCGTCGGTGAGGTCGGTCGGCTCCTGGGCGTCCAGGCCGTTCTCGGAGGTCACTGTGGGTCTCGCTTCCTTTTCTGCATCACGTGTCCGGCCGCCGTGGAGGGCGGCCGAGAGGCTCGGCTCAGCCGAAGACCTTGAACACGCCCCAGGCGAAGGCCGAATCAAGGCCGAAGACCAACGCCACCATGAAGGCCACGAAGACCAGCACGACCGAGGTGTAGGTCACCATCTGCTTGCGCGTCGGCCAGATGACCTTGCGCAGCTCGCCGACGACCTCGCGGAAGTAGCGGAAGAGCCGGCTGAAGACGTTCGGCCGCTTCTCCTGCGTGTCCCGAGCGCGCGTGGCGCGGCCCTTCTTGTCCGCCGACACCTCGACGTCCGCCTTGGCCTCGGCCTTCTTCTTGGCCTCGGGACGGTCGGCGGAGTCCTTGCGGCCCGCCGGGCGCGCGGAACCTCGGCGCTCGCGCCGTGCTGCGGCAGTGGACGGCCGGTTGGCGCTCTCGCGCTCTTCCGGCTCCTGCTCGCGGCCCTCGCTCATGCCGTCCTCCGCTCAACCATCGCGCTTCGACGCAGGGGCGACAGGACTTGAACCTGCAACCTGCGGTTTTGGAGACCGCTGCTCTGCCAGTTGAGCTACACCCCTATGTGAGGCCCCGAATTCGTCGGGATCCTCCTGGCCGGAGACGCCTTCCACCGTCCTCACGTGGCCCGTGAGGCAGCAACACGGCGTTCCGAGTACAGAAGCATACGGCACGGTGTGGCCCATCTTCCAACCGGGCAGGTCAACGGGGGAGCCGGGGGTCGGCGCGGGTGTGCGATCTGCCACGATTGGGCACATGGCTACGCCCGAGACGACCACCGAGTCCAGCCCCTCCGAGCACCCGAGGATCTCCCAGCGGATCGGCGGCATCGCCGAGTCCGCGACCCTCGCCGTGGACGCGAAGGCCAAGGCGCTCAAGGCCGCCGGACGACCGGTGATCGGCTTCGGCGCGGGAGAGCCCGACTTCCCCACCCCCGAGGCGATCGTGGCCGCCGCCCAGGCTGCTTGCGCCGACCCCCGCAACCACCGCTACACCCCTGCCGCCGGCCTCCCCGAGCTGCGCGAGGCCGTCGCCGCGAAGACGAAGCGCGACTCCGGCTACGAGGTGTCCGCCTCCCAGGTGTTGATCACCAACGGCGGCAAGCAGGCCGTCTACCAGGCGTTCGCCACGATCCTGGACCCGGGCGACGAGGTCCTGCTGCCGGCGCCGTTCTGGACCACCTACCCCGAGGCGATCACGCTCGCGGGCGGCGTGCCGGTGCAGGTCACCGCCGACGAGTCGACCGACTACCTGGTCACCGTCGAGCAGCTCGAGGCGGCGCGCACGCCGAAGACGAAGGTGCTGCTGCTCTGCTCGCCGTCCAACCCGACCGGCTCGGTGTACAGCCGCGAGCAGCTCGTCGCGATCGGCGAGTGGGCGCTCGAGCACGGCCTCTGGGTGATCACCGACGAGATCTACGAGCACCTGACCTACGACGGCGTCGAGTCGGTGTCGCTGCCGGTCGCCGTGCCCGCGCTGGCCGACCGCACGATCGTGCTCAACGGCGTGGCGAAGACCTACGCGATGACCGGCTGGCGGGTCGGCTGGCTGATCGGCCCGGCCGACGTGGTGAAGGCCGCCGCGAACCTCCAGTCGCACCTGACCTCGAACGTGGCCAACGTGTCGCAGCGGGCCGCGCTGGAGGCCGTCTCCGGCCCGCTGACCGCGGCGCACGAGATGCGTGAGGCGTTCGACCGGCGGCGGCGCACGATCGTGGAGCTGCTGTCCGCGATCCCCGGCGTGCAGTGCCCGACGCCGACCGGCGCGTTCTACGTCTACCCGTCGGTCAAGGCGCTGCTGGGCAAGACCCTGCGCGGCGCCGAGATCACCGACACGGTGCAGCTCGCCGCGCTGATCCTGGAGCACGCCGAGGTCGCGGTGGTGCCCGGCGAGGCCTTCGGCACCCCCGGCTACCTGCGGCTCTCCTACGCCCTGGGCGACGACGACCTGAAGACCGGCATCACCAGGCTGGCCGAGCTGCTGGCCGAGGTGCAGTAGTCGCGTTCCTCGAGGAGGGCGTCCCGGTGTAGCGGGGCGCCCTCCTTTTTTGTGATCGAGAACACAGCAGGACGACGCTTGCAGGTGAACAGTCGTAACCCGGGCGCGGAACTTGACGATGCTCCGTTCAGTGGAATGGATCTTCACCCGAGGAGCGCAACGATGACTGCGGCAGACCCGCCGAAGCGTCGGAGGTGGCTCGTGCTCACCGGCACGGTCGTAGTGGTGCTCGCCGGGCTCCTCGCCGCGGTGTCGGCGAGGTGGCCCGACGAGCCGTCGCGCGTGGTCTACGAGGTCACCGGCGACGCCGCGAGCGCGACGGTGACCTACTCGACGTTCACCGAGACGGGCACGACGCACGAGGTGCTGACGACGTTCCCGTGGCGCAAGGAACTGGTCGTGCACGAGGAGATCACCGGCGGCGTGCTGACCGTCCGAGTCGGCGAGGGCGGCGGCTCGGTGGCGTGCGGGATCAGCGTCGACGGCGTCGAGCGCAAGTCCGCGACGGCCACCGGGCCGCTCGCCAGCGCGCTGTGCAGCGGGTTCGCCGACGGCGGGTTGCGCGGCACGTGGTTCCCGGTCGGCGGGCTGCTGGTGTAGCCGCTACGGCAGGCGCACGCGGGCGGAGGCGCCCCCGAGCACCGACCTGCCCTCGAACGAGGCCGTTACGTTGACCTTGAACGTGCCGTCCTCGAGCACCTTGGTCACCTTGCCGGTGACCTCCACGAGCGCGCCCTCGTCGTCGTCGGGCACCGGTACGGGCCTGCCGAAGCGGACGCCGTACTCGACCACCGCGCCCGGGTCGCCGGTCCAGTCCGTGACGATGCGCGAGGCCATGCCCATCGTGAGCATCCCGTGCGCGATGACGCCGGGCAGGCCGACGCCCTGGGCGAAGCGCTCGCTCCAGTGGATCGGGTTGAAGTCGCCCGACGCGCCCGCGTAGCGGACCAGGTCGGCGCGGGTGATGCGCAGCGTCAACGGGGGCAGCACGTCGCCCACGGACACCTCGGCGGCGGTGATCACGCGTCCTCCCCGCGGACGACGAGGGTGCAGCGGCCGGTCGTCAGCGACTCGCCCTGGTCGGTGCCGACCTCGGCCCGGATCGACAGCATGTCGTTGCCCATCCGGGAGGTGATGGCGTCGACGTGCAGCACGACCTCCAGCCGGTCGCCCGCGGTGATGGGGCGGTGGTGGGTGAAGCTCTGCTCGCCGTGCACGACGCGGGTGTAGTCCAACCCGAGTTCGGGGTCCTCCACCAGCACGTCGTTGGCCTTCAGCGACACGATGATCGCGAACGTGGGCGGCGCGATGACGTCCTTGTGGCCGGCGGCGCGGGCGGCGTCGGGATCGCGGTAGACGGGGTTCGGGTCACCGATGGCGTCCGCGAACTCGCGGATCTTCTCCCGCCCGACCTCGTAGGTGAACGCGGGCGGGTACGAACGCCCGACGAAAGCTTGGTCCAAGGGCACCGCCGCAGGTTACGCGACGAGGCCCGCCCCCGGTTCGGGGACGGGCCTCGTCGAAAGCTCTGCGATCAGCGCGTTTCCTTGTGCGCCCGGTGCGTCTTGCAGTTCGGGCAGAACTTCTTGATCTCCAGGCGGTCCGGGTCGTTGCGCCGGTTCTTCCTGGTGATGTAGTTCCGGTGCTTGCACTCCTCGCACGCGAGGGTGATCTTCGGGCGTACGTCGGTTGCAGCCACGGTCCTTGCCTTCCTGAGAGCGCGCGTGCCCCGGTGAGCCCTGGGCGGGCCTGTCCAGTGCGGGCTTACCGCCTGGCGGGGATCGAACGAGTAGCGGTGGCCGGACTTGAACCGGCGACACAGCGATTATGAGCCGCTTGCTCTACCAACTGAGCTACACCGCTGTACACAACACGGCCGCAGTGCTGCTGCACCGCGGCCATTTTGTGGAGCCCCTTTACGGAATCGAACCGTAGACCTTCTCCTTACCATGGAGACGCTCTGCCGACTGAGCTAAAGGGGCTTGCTCTTGCAGCGAGTAGAACTCTACAGGAGGGATCCCCGATCGGTGAAATCGGGGGGTCCCCTAGTGCACGAGCGTGAGCACCGTCTCGTCGCGCGCGCCCCTGACCTGCACCGTCCTGGCGCGCAGCCACGCCTCGAAGCGGTCCTCGGAGAGCGGGCGGGAGATCAGGTAGCCCTGGGCGATGTCGCAGCCCATGCCGACCAGCTGGTCGCGGGCGGCGTCGTCCTCGACACCTTCGGCGACCACCGTGAGCCCGAGCGAGTGGCCCAGTTCCACGATCGAGCGCACCACCGCCATGTCGCCCAGGTCGGTGCCCATGCCCAGCACGAACGACTTGTCGATCTTGACCTCGTCCACCGGCAGCTGGCGCAGGTAGGCGAGCGACGAGTAGCCGGTGCCGAAGTCGTCCACCGCCAGCACGACGCCCATGGTGTGCAGGCGCCGCAGCACGGGCAGCGCGCGCTCCGGGTCGGCCATCACGCCGGACTCGGTCAGCTCGAAGGTCAGCAGCTCGGCCGGCACGTCGTGGCGCAGCAACGCGCGGTGCACCCGGTCCGGGAACTCCTCGTCGGCCAGCGTCCGCACCGACAGGTTCACCGCGATCGACATCCGCAGGCCGCGGTCGATCCAGCGGCGGACCCGCTCCAACGCGGTGTCCATCACGAAGTCGGTCAGCACGTCCACCAGGCCGGTGGCCTCGACCGCGGGCACGAACTCGTCCGGGTCGACGCGGCCGAACTCCGGGTGCTTCCAGCGCACCAGGGCCTCCGCGCCGACGACCTGGCGGCTCGGCAGGGCGACCTTCGGCTGGTAGTGCACCGAGATCTGGCCGTTCTCCAGCGCCGACCGGAACTGGGTGACCAGCTGGAACCGGCGCAGGAAGATCTGGCCCATCGACGGCGCGTAC
Organism: Actinosynnema sp. NPDC020468; assembly: GCF_040642015.1. Classification (NCBI taxonomy): domain Bacteria; kingdom Bacillati; phylum Actinomycetota; class Actinomycetes; order Pseudonocardiales; family Pseudonocardiaceae; genus Actinosynnema; species Actinosynnema sp. NPDC020468. Next base: position 22,689 of record NZ_JBFAEO010000028.1, on the reverse strand, counting down.
TCGCGCTGCGGCTCGTTCTCCGTCGTCGCGCGCACCGCCACGTCCGCCCACTGGAGCAGCGCGTCCGCGTCCGGGTCCTCCACGTCGGCGTTGGCCGACGACGCCCAGCCCACGACCGCGCTCGCCTCGACGGTGAGCCGGTCGACCGGGTACGGCACGGACAGCGCGGCGCGCAGGCGTTCGGCGATCTCCCCGATCCGCTCGGCCTGCCGATCCAGCAGCAGCGCGGCGAACGCACCGCCCTCCAGCCTGGCCAGCGGCACCTCGGGACCGAGTTCGTCGCGCAACCGCCGACCGGCGGCCACGACCATCCGGTTGCCCCACGCCTGACCCAGCGCGTCGGACACCGTGGAGAGCACGTCCAGGTCGATCCGGACCACCACGGACAGGTCGGCCTGGCGCATCGGCTCCACCGCCGCCTCGCGCAGGCCGGGTCGGTTGAGCAGGCCGGTCAACGGGTCGTGGTAGGCGTCGTGGCGCAACCTGGCGAGCAGCCGGCGGTTGTCCACGGCGGTCGACAGGTGGCTCGCGAGCGTGCCGAGCAGCTGGATGTCGGCCTTGCCGAACCCGCGCCAGCGCGAGAGGCGGTCGTGCACCTCGACCGCGCCGAGCATCTGGGTGGCGCCGCGCAGCGGCACGACCAGCGCCTCCTGCGCGTCCCGGCGGACCAGCGCGTCCGACACGTCCTCGCCCGCGTCGGCCAGCCGGAAGTAGCGGACCGAGGAGCCGGGCAGCTGGAGCATGGCGTCGTCGCGCAGCAGCCTCGGGTCGTCGCGGCGCAGGCCCGGTGGCAGCGGCTCGCCGGCGACCAGGGTGCGCATCGGGGCCTGCGGGTCGGTGCGCAGGCGCAGCACGACCCGGTTGGCGTTCAACTGCTCGCGGATCCGCTCGGCGATGCCCTGCCACTCGTCGTCGTCCGCGCGGCCGTCGCCGTCGTCGAGCCCGTTTCCCTTGGGACCGGTGGCGTTGCGGCCGGACCTGGCGACCCGCAGCGACACCTCGCCCAGCGCCTCCAGGTCGCGCTGCTCGCGCAGCAGACCCGAGTAGGCCAGGTAGATGGCGGTGATGCCGGCGAACACCAGCACGATCAGCAGGCCGCCCCACGGCGCGCGCGTCGCGATCTCGTAGCCGACGAGACCGGCCGAGGTGTTCAGCAGCGCGACGACCAGGGTTTGGAGCACCAGACGCAGGCTCGGGCCGACCCGCATGCCCTTGCCGAGGAACTTCAGCGCCATCAGGCCGAGGATGCTGGCCAGCAGCGGTACGGCGATGGTGCCGAGGAAGGCGCCCGCCCAGATCGGGCCGCGGCCGTCCAGGAACACCTTCACGGCCTCGGCGACCGCGAAGGCCACCGAGATCTCCATGAACATCAGGCCCGCGTTGTAGACCGCGCGGTCGAGCACCCGCCTGCCGAGCAACGTGCCGACGCCCGCCACCACGTGCGCGGCGAGCACGACCTCGAAGGGCGCGACGAGCAGGCCGAGCACGAGCGGGATCTCGGTGAACGAGATGGTCCACGCCACGCCGCTGCGGACGTCGACGTTGATCGCGAGCTGCTCGGCCAGCAGGAACCCGACCACCAGCAGCGGTCCGGTCCAGAGCAGGTCGAGGTTGTGCGGGTCCTCGGGCAGCCACAGCCCGACGACGAGCGCGGACAGCGCGCCCGCGAGGAGGAGCAGGACCGCGAACACGCTGAAGGCGCGGTTCGTGGACCGGGTCGGCGTACCAGTCGCCGTGGCCGACGCGTGGTCGGACATCCAGCCTCCTCGTCGGCCGTGGTGTCACTGCGCGGCCGGGTCTCGGCCTCCTGGCGTGACTTGAGGGGTCCCGGATAGCCGACCGAGACCCCTCCAGGGCTGCCAATGTACCCCGGTCGGGCGATGAAATGGCAGGTCGGCCAGCTAATTGCCACGAGAAGTAACGCTTCGGGTCACACGATCAGATGCCCATGGAGCACCGTGACCGCCTGGCCCCCGAGCCGCACCCGATCGCCGGCGAGCGTCGCCCGGACCAGGCCCCCGCGCGGCGACGCCTGCTCGGCGAGCAGCTCCGCCTTCCCGAGCCTCGGCGACCACCACGACGCCAGCGTGCAGTGCGCGGAACCGGTCACCGGGTCCTCGGGCACGCCATAGGACGGGTAGAAGCAGCGTGACACCACGTCCAGGCCCGGTCGGTCGCCCGGCGCGGTGACGATCACGCCCCGACCCGGCACCCGGGCCAGCGCCTCCAGGTCCGGTGTGATCTCGCGCACCTCCGCCGCGGACCCGACCTCGACCAGCACGTCCGACACCGCCCGCGCCACCGCCCCGATCGTCACGCCCGGCAGTCCGGCCCGCAGGTCCGGCGTCGCCTCGACCGGCGTGGCCGGATCGGCCGGGAAGTCCATCTCCACCCAGCCGTCGCGCGCGGTGCAGGTCAGGGTGCCGCTGCGGGTGGTGAACGCGTGGTCGCCGCCCAGCACGTGCGCGGTGGCCAGGGTGGCGTGCCCGCACAGGTCCACCTCCTTGACCGGCGTGAACCAGCGCAACCGGTGCGTGGTGGTGTCCACGAACGCCGTCTCGGCGTGCTTCATCTCGGCCGCGACGGACTGCATCCAGTCCTCGTCGGCGGGCCCGTCCAGCAGCACCACGCCCGCCGGGTTGCCCGCGAACGGGCGGTCCGTGAACGCGTCGACCACGTAGATGTCCACGGTGGGAGGTTACGGTCGGGTGTGGACTCGTTGCTGCCTGCTTTCGACCCTTCCGGCGAGCCGTACTCCTTCACCGAGTTCGCGCCCGACGCGCTGAACGCGACGTGGGGCGCGTTGCGGGTGCACTCGCTCGCCTACCGACCCGACGACGACCTGGACGCCCGGCTGCGCGCGTGGCCGCTGCCGTCGACCGACGACCGGGACACCGCGGCCGTGGTGACCGTGCCCAGCCGCGACCTGACCGCGGCGGACGCGCTGGCGCGGCACGGTTTCGCGCCGTTGGTGGTGCTGGCCGCGCGACCGGCCGGACGGGTCGGCGTCCCCTCCGACGCCTTCTCCGGCGACGTCCGGCCGATGACCGGGGACGACGTCGAGGCGGTGACCGCGATCAACCTGGAGACCGTGCGGTACGACGGGCACTTCGGGATGGTCAACGAACGGCCGTCGACCGAGGGGGTGCTGCGCGGGCGGATCGCGGGCCTGCTGGAGCGGGACGAGCCGTGCTCGTGGGTGGCCGAGGTCGACGGGCGGGTGGTCGGGGCGCTGAACTACGACCTGCCGGGGCACTCCGAGTGGGTCGCGGGGCGGACGTCGGTGCGGCCGGTGGCCTACGTCGGGCTGCTGGGCGTGCTGCCGTCGTTCCGCGGCGGCGGGGTGGGCGGCGCGCTGGCCGCGGTGGCGCACGAGCGGTTGGACGCGGCGGGCGTGGGGGTGACGTTGCTGCACCACGCGGCGCCGAACCCCCGTTCGACGCCGTTCTGGTACTCCCAGGGCTACCGGCCGCTGTGGACGAGTTGGCAGCGGCGGCCCTGCTAGACCAGGACCAGTTCGCCCTCGGGCGTGTGCCGGCCCAGTTCCTCCTTCAGCTCGGCGCGGATGTGCTCCAGGCACCGGCGCGCGTTCGCCGCCGCGGTGTGCTGGGCCGCACCGCTGCCGACCGCCTCGCGCAGCACGAGCCAGACGGCGGCCTCGTCCTCCTGCACGGCGGTGAACAGCTCGCGGCGTTCCGGGAACGGGTGGAGGCCGATCTTCTCGGTGTGCGTGCGCAGCGCGTCCAGGGTGTCGTCGTCGAGCGTGCCGGTGCGGACGATGCGGTCGAGCTTCGCGGACAGGTCCACCGAGTTCAGCTCGGTGGTCGACAGCGGGCCGAAGTTGAGCACCGTGTTCAGGCCGTACTCCAGGTCGTCGGCGGCGGTGAGCAGTTCGCGCAGCCGGCGTCGTTCGGGCGAGGGCGGCGCGGGGTCGGGCGTCGACCGCCGCCGACCGCGCGCCCAGCCACCCAGCAGGACCCCGACGACGAGTCCGACGAGGGCGATGACGAATTCGCTCATGTGATCAGTCTCGGGGCTCCGCGACCCCCGACCCGCCCGATCCGCGACGGCGGGTCGATCCCGGCGACGAACGGTCGGGGCGACTTCGGTTGGACTGAACAGCGCAACCGGTCGGCGTGGCGAGGTGATCCGAACGGCCGCAGAGGGGAAGGTGGTGCCCGGCGGCGCGTTCCGCCGGTCGTCGTCCGGGCGGGTGAAACCCCGGTCCGGGCGGTACTCGCGCGGCCGGCCGGACCTCCTACCAGGCGGAGGGACGACCAGGGGGTTGGTTATGACGATCGTGATGGAACTGTCGGGACGCGCGCGGTCCATGCTGCGCGCGGTGGCGGCCGGCCGGGCCGAGCTGTCCGGTGGCAGCGAACCGGACCTGTACGTGGACGGACTGCCGTGCTGCGACCAGTCGGCGAGCCACGCGCTGGTCCACCAAGGCCTCCTCCGCCCCCGCTCCGCGGTCCGCTTGGGGGAGCGGGTCGGCGCGGAGCTGACGGAGGAGGGCAGAGCGGCCATCGCGTAACCCTCGAACATGTGTTCGACATGGGTTATGCTTGGCTCGGGGCCGGCACGCAAGCGAGAGGAAGCGCTTGCGCGTCGGCCCCATCTGCGTTTTCAGAGCGTGCCCCAGATGCCGACTGCGGCGCGGTAGTGCGCCGGTACCGCAGCGGGGCAGACCGGTGCGCGCACCTGAATCGCACGTCCCTGAAGTGCGCGGTACCTGTGGTGGAAGCGAAGCCGCGGCGCCAGGCGGAGCGTCAACTCGGACGGGCGCACCGTCATCAGGCAGCGGTCGAACAACACGTGGATGTCCGCGCAGAGGAGCAGTCCCTCGTCGAGGTCCGGCGCGCCGTGAGCGGTGGGCGCACCGAGATGAGCGGGCTTGAGCACTTCGGCCGGGCACTCCCCCGCGGCCGCGCACACCGCGCCGTGTCGCCGCAGCAACGCCGCGCGGAACCGAGGTCCCCCGACGCGCGTCGCGACGAGCCCCGCCGTGGATCCGGCGGGCGATGCCGACAGGCCCGCGTACGCCTGCCGACGCGGTGGCGCGACGGCCACGGGCAGCAGGCGGACGACGTTCGCCCGGTGGAGCGGGGTGATCGACTGCTGACGCGAGTCGTCCGTCTGCGCCGTTCGCAGGTCCACGACGCCGATCGGGCGGTCGAGCCGGCGCGAGGTGCCGCCGAAATGGGCGGTGCAGCGGGTGACGGGGATCTCGACATCGGCGTGATCGGCGAACTCCAACCGGCAGTTCTGGCAGAGGCACTCGGGCCGCTTGGCCTTACGCGTGAGACTCGTCCGCGCGCAGCGCGAGCACGTCGGCATAACCGCCGTTGACCTGGAAGTGCCGGTCCTCCCCGACCGACGACAACGACCACGCACCCACTGCACACCCCCGATGTCGGCAGCACGAACGGCACTACTCCGGGCAAGGACCCCGGGAATGCGAAGACCTCCGCCAGTAACCTGGCGGAGGTCTTCGGTGCTTCGCGTGGCGGGTAGAGGATTCGAACCTCTGTAGCTTTCGCGACGGATTTACAGTCCGCTCCCATTGGCCGCTCGGGCAACCCGCCCCGCTCCCGGTGGTGCCGGGTGCGGTGGAGAGAATACATAGGGCTGCCCGGGGGGTTGCAACCGGGTGGTCCCGGTAGGCTTTCGGACGGTTCCGGAGGGCTTCTACACGGAGGTGTTCGGCACGTGGCAGACCCGTCGTTCGACGTGGTGAGCAAGGTCGACCGGCAGGAGGTCGACAACGCCCTCAACCAGGCCTCGAAGGAGTTGGGAACGCGGTTCGACTTCCGCGGTACCGGGACGAGTGTCGCCTGGGCGGGTGAGGAGGCGATCACGTTCGAGTCCGAGACCGAGGAGCGGTGTCGGGCGGCGATCGACGTGTTCCAGGAGAAGTTGATCAAGCGCGGCATCTCCATGAAGGCGTTCGAGATCGGGGACCCGGCGGTGTCCGGGAAGGTGTTCAAGGTCACGGGGAACCTCGTGCAGGGCATCACGAGCGAGAAGGCCAAGGAGATCGCCAAGGCGGTCCGCGACGAGGCGCCCAAGGGCGTGCAGGCGCAGATCCAGGGCGACCAGCTGCGCATCTCGGGCAAGAAGAAGGACCACTTGCAGGACGTCATCGCCCTGCTCAAGAACCACGACTTCGGGATCGCCCTCCAGTTCACCAACTACCGATGAAGGGCATCGTCCTGGCGGGCGGCAGCGGCACGCGGCTGCACCCGATCACCCAGGCGGTGTCCAAGCAGCTCCTGCCCGTCTACGACAAGCCGATGATCTACTACCCGCTGTCGGTGCTGATGCTCGCCGGCATCCGGGAGGTGCTGGTCATCTCCACGCCCACCGACCTGCCGCTGTTCCGCCGGCTGCTGGGCGACGGGAGCCAGTTCGGCCTGGAGATCTCCTACGCCGAGCAGGCCCACCCCAACGGGTTGGCCGAGGCGTTCGTCATCGGCGCGGACTTCGTCGGCGACGACAGCGTCTCGCTCGTGCTGGGCGACAACATCTTCTACGGCCAGGGCTTCTCGCGGGTGCTCCAGCACCACGCGGCGAACCTCGACGGGTGCGTGCTGTTCGGCTACCCCGTCAAGGACCCCGAGCGGTACGGCGTGGGCGAGGTCGACGCGGACGGCAGGCTCGTCAGCATCGAGGAGAAGCCGGACCGGCCGAAGTCCAACAAGGCGATCACCGGCCTGTACTTCTACGACAACCAGGTCGTGGAGATCGCCCGCGACCTCGAGCCGTCGCCGCGCGGCGAGCTCGAGATCACCGACGTCAACCTGGAGTACCTGCGCCGGGGACGGGCCCACCTGGTCGACCTCGGCCGCGGCTTCGCGTGGCTGGACACCGGCACGCACGACTCGCTGCTGGAGGCGGGCCAGTTCGTGCAGGTGCTCGAGCACCGGCAGGGCGTGCGGATCGCGTGCCCCGAGGAGATCGCGCTGCGGATGGGCTTCATCACCGCCGACGAGTGCTACGCGCTCGGCGAGAAGCTCGCCAAGTCCGGCTACGGCCGGTACGTGATGAACGTCGCACGCGAGGTCCGCTAACCCCGGCGGGCGAGTTCCTCCAGCCGGCGCACCCGGTCCGCGATGGGCGGGTGCGTGGAGAACAGGCGCGAGAGGTGCTCGCCCGGCCGGAACGGGCTGGCGATCATCAGGTGGGACTGCGCGACCACCTGCGGCTCGGGCGCGAGCGGCGCGGCCCGGGTGCCGGCGTCCAGCTTGCGCAGCGCCGAGGCCAGCGCCAGCGGGTCGCCGGTGAGCTCGGCGCCCGACTCGTCGGCCTGGTACTCGCGCGACCGGCTCACGGCCAGCCGCACGATCGCCGCCGCCACCGGGCCGAAGATCGCGATCAGCAGCACCGCGAACGGGTTCGGCCGGTCCTCGTCGTCGCCGGAGAACACGCTGGCGAAGATCGCCAGGTTGGCCAGCATGCTCACCGCGGACGCGAGCGCGCCCGCCACGCACGAGATCAGGATGTCCCGGTTGTACACGTGGGACAGCTCGTGCCCCAGCACGGCGCGCAGCTCGCGCTCGTCCAGCAGCTCCAGGATCCCGGTGGTGCAGCACACGGCCGCGTTGCGCGGGTTCCGGCCGGTCGCGAACGCGTTGGGCGCCGCGGTCGGGCTGACGAACAGCCTGGGCATCGGCTGCCTCGCGGTCTGGGCCAGCTCGCGCACGATCCGGTACAGGGCGGGCTGCTCCACCTCGGACACCGGCCGCGCCCGCATCGCGCGCAGGGCCAGCCGGTCCGAGTTGACGTACGCGTAGACGTTCACGCCCAGCGCGAGCACCAGGCCGAACACCAGGGCGGTACGCCCGAAGAACGCGCTGACACCGGTGATCAGCGCGCCCATCGCGCCCAACAGGAGCGCGGTCTTGAGCCCGTTGTAGTGCTTGTGCACGGTGCTTCGCCTCCGCCGTTACGTCCTCTCCCTCAACGCGCCGGGCCTGCGCGTGGTTCCGGTACCGGGACGTGCCGGGCGGCCGGCGGCCTGCTCGGGCGCCGGTTCGGCGGCCGGGTCGAGCTCCGGCGGCGGCGGCACGTGCGCCACCCACGAGCCCAGGACGTCGCGCTCGTGCACCAGTTCGGCGACCGCGCCGGTGCCGTCGAGGGTGCCCGTGCCGGGGTAGGAGAAGTCCGGCGCCCAGTGCAGCGCGTCGAACGGGCAGGCCTCGACGCAGATGCCGCAGTACAGGCACTGGCCGTAGTCGATGGCGAACCGGTCGAGCACGTTGCGGGCGCGGGGACGGGCCGAGCCCGGCTGCTGCTCGACCTCGGTGTGCGAGTCGATGTGCAGGCACCAGTCGGGGCACTCGCGCGCGCAGATCATGCACACCGTGCAGTTGGCCTCCAGCAGCGCGATCACGCCGCGCGTGCGCGGTGGGAGGGTCATCGGTCTTCCCTTCTGGGTCCCCACGAGGGGTCGGGCACGCCGGGTGGCGCGGTGCGGCGGCGGCTCGGCGCGGACGTGCCGTCCTCGCCCGGTTCGAGCCGGCCCGGCCACGGGCGGACCACGCGCGAGGCGAGCACGAAGTCCTTGCGCAGCGGGTGGCCCGCGAACGAGTCCGACAGCAGCAGCCGGTCGACGGGGTGGTCCAGGGCGAGGCCGAACATCTCGGCGGCCTCGCGCTCGTGCCAGGCGGCGCCGGCCCACAGGTCGGCCACCGATGGCAGCGGCTCGTCGGCCAGTTCGGCGCGGATCAGCAGGCCCGCCGTGGTGGCCGGGTGCACGACGTGCAGCAGCACGGCGTGCACGCGGCCCGAGGCGCCCGGCCGGCCCGCGTCCTCGACACCGAGCCAGTCGAACATCAGGCAGCCCAGGGCGTGCGCGGTCTCGGCGGCCCGGCGGTAACCGGCGGCCGGCACGTGCGCGGTGGTCTGGCCGAAGGCCGTCTTCGCGGTGGCGTCCGGGATCAGCCCGGCCAGTGCGCGGGAGGTCACGACACCAGCCGGTGCAGCGCGGCGAGCCCGTCGAGCAGGGCTTCGGGGCGTGGTGGGCAGCCGGGTACCGCGACGTGGACGGGCAGCACCTGGTCGATGCCCTTGGTGACGCTGTACGAGTCCCAGTACGGGCCGCCCGTGTTGCTGCACGCGCCCACGGACAGCACGTAGCGCGGCTCGGGCATCTCCTCGTACGTGGCGATCACGGCGGGCAGCATGGCGTCCGTTACCGTGCCCGACACCACCAGCACGTGGGCCTCCCCCGCGGCGCGCACGGGGTCCACCCCCAACGCGGCCAGGTCGGGTTCGCCATCCAGGGCGGCCATGACCTCGACGCCGCAGCAGGCGAGGCCGAGGTCCATCACGGTGACCCGGTAGGTCGTACCCCAGTCGAGAGTGGAAACCGTCACATCCGATGAGGTTAATACGTGAGGCCCGCCAGGTCCCCCACCCGGCGGGCCCCAACCCCCCAAATTACTCCCCCACTGATTGCTCCCACGTGAACTCGCACCTGGTTGCAGGGATAAGTCTTCTACGGTTCCCGTATACCTGTCCACCCCGATCGCCAAGATCTTCGGATAATTTGTGCGCGAACTGTGGCCAAGTTCAGTACAACTAATCGGTAGAACATCTCGCCCTGACCCGAGAGGTGCCCATGTCAACGTCCAGCCAGTTGCTGCTCCCCGTCGGCAACCAGCTCAGCAGGCTCCTGCACGCCTCGCCGATGCTGATGGACACCACGTTCGACCAGCTCAGAACCCTGATCGCGGTGTACGAGACCCGATCGGCCCTGCGCGCGGCCCGGGTGCTCGGACGCGAGCAGTCCAGCGTGCAGAAGCAGGTCGACACCCTGAACCGGAACTTCCGGCAACTGTGCGGTGAACCGCTGGTCGTCAAGCAGGGCCGGGGAAAGGACGTGCTGATCACACCGACGGGTGAAGCTCTGGTGGAATTGGCGAAGACCACCCTGACGGACTGGCTGGATTCGATTCACGAGTGCCGGCGCAAGCTGGGCACCACGCTCACCGTGGGCACCACGCGGTTCATGCTCGACTCGCTGGCCAAGGCGTGGCACCACGTGGCGGACGACTTCCGGCAGCGGGACGTGGAGCTGAAGGTCGTGCACATCCGGACCCGGGACATCTGGTCGAAGCTCGAGTCCAAGGAGGTCGACATCGTCTGCGGCAGCGTCGTCACCCAGGCGGGTGGAGATTCCGGGTTCGAGGAGTTCGACGTGATCGAGTGGCGGCGCGGCGGGCTCGCGCTGCTGACCAACCTCCCGCCGCACCGGCTGGGCACCGCCGTCGGCACCGGCGAACTGCCCCGACTGCCGCTGGTCGTACCGGGCGACGGGCTGATCGCGGAGTTCCTGCGCGGGTGGTTCGGGCCGGACTACCGCAACGAGCTGGACATCGCGGCCGAGATCGACGAGATCCAGTACGGCATGTCGCTGCTGCGGTCGGGGCTCGTGGAGGGCTGCATGATCGTCACGTCCGGGCTGGGCGTGGTGGCCGCGAACAACGAGCTGCGCGAGGGGTCCGGGCTGCGCGTGGTGGAGCTGAAGAACGACCGGAAGCCGCAGCTGGAGCGGTTGGTCGGGGTCTTCGCCCGCAAGGACGAGCGGGCGAAGTTCCCGGCCGACCACCCGCTCAACCTGCTGTGGGCGGCGTTCCAGCGCGAGGTGGCCGACTAGCGCTCGGACTCGCGCTCCGCGCGGCCCTCGTTCTGACGCCGGGTGTCGCGCTTGCGCTGGGCCTGCTTGACCAGCCACTCCAGCCCGCTGAGCCTGCGGGGAACCTCCGGTGTCGTCCGCTCCACCTGGTCCTCCTGCTCCTGCCGCGGCGTCTGCTCTTCGAGGTCGTTCATGGCGCGCTCCCTACCTTGGTCGAGGGCGAGTGCCGTCGATCGGAGCACTAGCGCGGGCCGGCTCGCTAGCGCGATCAGCCCTATGGGTGACATGAGGCACCTGTCACGGGCTCGGTGGGTCCAAAGGGTGAACCTCCCTTGTGCGCACCGAGAGGAAGTCCCACCATGACGCTCCCCTTTCCCCTGCTCGACGACCCGGCCGCGCTGGCGCGCCTGGAGTGCTGGACCGAGCCGGTCTACCGCGACCTGATCGCGCTGGAACGCGGTGAGCTGGAGTTATCCGACTTCCGGTCGCGGTACGTCCGGCGGCGAGCGGTGCTGGTGCTCGACATCACCGGGTTCACCGAGGCGTCGGCGCGCGGCGCGGAGGCGGCGTTCCTGCGCATCCTGCACGTGCAGCGGGTGGCGGGCGCGGTGTTCCGGGACGGCGGTGCGGTGCTGGTGCGGGCGTTCGCGGACGACCTGGTGGCGCTGTTCGACTCGCCCGCGGCCGCGGTGGAGGCGGCGTTCGAGGCGCACCGGCGGGTGGCCGTGGCGAACGCGGTGCTGGACGTGCCGGACGCGCCGTCGTGCTGCGTGGGCATCGGGTACGGCGACGTGTACGCCATCGGGCCGAACCTCGCGATGGGGCACGAGATGAACCTGGCGTCGAAGCTCGGCGAGGACACCGCGTGCGCGGGCGAAACCCTGCTGACGTGCGCCGCGCACGCCGCCGTGTCGGCCGTCGGGTCGGCGGTCGGGTCGGCCGACGCCCGGACGTCGTTCGAGTGGCGCTCGACGCCCGGGCTGCCGCGGTACGTGGCGGCGCGGCGCTGACGGGTTCCCTAAGGGCGAGGGCGCGGGCCGGCCAGCAGGTCGCCGAGCTTGACGACGGCGAACTCCACCTGGGACTGGCCCTCCTCCCAGTTGGCGATCAGCTCGCAGCCCTCCTCGACCAGCAGGCCCCCGGCGGTCCGGTCGTCCTGGAGGTACATCAGGCCGTCCTCGCCGTCGGTGCAGTAGAAGCCCAGGTGGGCGCGCAGCGCGGGGTCCTCGACGGCTTCCAGCGCCTCCTCCCACTCCTCGGAGACCTCCGCCTCGTGGTCGACGAGGGATTCCGGGCCGTGGCCCAGTCCGAGGGCGACCCGGAGGGCGTCGTAGAGGGTGCCGTCGGAGGCGAGCACCGGGTAGGCGACCTGGCGCTTGTCGGCCCACTCCGGACCGGTGAGGTCGACGCCGTGCCGGTCGAGCAGCGGGGCGAGGTCGGCGCCGCGGATCAGGCCGGGCGTGAAGCAGGCGTTCTCGAGGTCGGCGGCGAACTCCGCCGGGAACGCGTCCCGCGGCCGGTGGAGCTCGAAGATCGAGGCGGCGGCGTCGAAGACGAGGGGCGACTCCCCGAAGTCCCAGACGACCGCCTCGGCGCCGCCCAGCGCCGCGGGCCGGAACCAGCCGGGGTCCCGGTCGTAGCCGATCTCGTTGATCATGTTGCCACCGAAGAAGGTGGCGTAGCGGGCGTCGGGGTCGAAGTCGCCCAGCGGGGCGTCGAGCAACACCTCGAAGGCCTCGGTCAACTGCTGCTTCCAGTCGGCAGCGCCGTTCGGATCACGCACCATGCGCGCACGCTAAACGAGCGATGATCTTGGTGCGGCACCGGGCCGTTCCCCGGTCGCCTCACAGCAGCCGGACGAGCTGCTCCCGTCCCGTGTCGGGGTGGCGCAGGACCAGCTCGTTGCCCGCGGCCAGTTGGGCGTCGAGGAACTCGTAGACGGAGATCGCCCGGTTCACGGCGTCGGTCTTGGACAGGCCGGTGCGCTCCTGGACGCGGCGCAGCTCCTCGGTCACCTTGGCGATCAAGGCGACGGTGATGCGCTCGGCCGTCGCCGTGCGCGGGGACTCGATCTTGTCCGATGCGGCCATGCCTTCCACCTCCTCGTGGCGAGCGTAGCGCATCGGACAGGGAATTACCATCAGATCAGCAGCAAATCGCTGCTTCCTGTGCTAGCTTCGGCGGTGTGACCTCGTTCCTGGGGTGATCGCGGTGCGGTCACCCCAGGTGCGCGGTCAACCGTCCGCTTCCTGTGGACCAGGTTGTCGGCCGTGTCGGAGGGGGTCAGTCATGTGGTGGCTGAAGAGCGAACCCCTGGGCCGCGCAGGCCTGGGGGGTGACATCCCTGGGAGGAACCCGTGTCCGAAGTCCCGGACCGCAGAATCGTGGAAGAGGCGACCGCCGCCGCCAGCCTGACCATAGATCTGGTCAACCTGGAGGCCTCGGCCGAGGTTTCGGTCGCCGAGAAGCACACCGGCTCGTTACTCCTGCTCACCTCGGCCGTGGCAATGCTCGCCGCAACCGTGTTGGGCGTCCCGCTGTCCGTGGTCACAATGGCAGGCGCAGGCCTGTCCGAATGGCTGATCACCACCGTGGCCGTCCTGGAAACGGCCGCACTCGTGACAATCCTGCTCAGGCTCTACCGCTTCCGAACGGAGTTCGACAACCGCACGGCCTGACCGGTGCACGGCCACAGCGCCCTTCCGGGCATGCTCCCGTGGGCACAACTGCTCGGATCGGATTCGGTCAGGCAGTGACCGGAAGGGCGCGCGCCGCAGCTCGGCACTGGGCACGAAGTGCTGTCAACGCCTGGTGATGCGGGCTGCGGGCGTTGTGCTCCAGGTTCAACGGCAACACCTCGTCGGTGATGAGGTGGTGTCCCCCTCCACCTGTGCAGCGTAGGGATCCAACCCGACCAGCACGAACCATCAGGCCCACGAACCCTGAACCCGCAGGCCCCCCTTGACAAACGGCACCCTATTTCTCGACCTCAAGAATTTTCGGAGTTCTTACACCAAGCTCTTCACGTGCAACTTCAAGGAATTTCTTGCGGTACCTACCGGCGAATTCCCGACGAAGGTTGATGTCACGTTCGTAGCGCACCAGTTCTTCCGACTCGTGCGGAGCCTCTGGAAACAGTGGCCACGTTCGACGTAGTTCGTCGGTCTCCCGGACACAACCCCTCAAGAAGCTGAGCATTTCGACCGAACAAATCAACTGAATCTCGGAGACCTTCCCGCTCAAAGCGGAGAACTGCCGCCGAGATTCACCGAACAGCTCTCGGCACTCCGCCGCACTTCTTACGATCGCAAGACGCGCGAGTCCGTGTTCGAAATCGCGTAAACTTTTCAGATAGTCACCATAGATACGCACCTTTACCTCTCGCCATCGAACAGCATGATCATGAGCGAGTCGGACAGATTCGGCCTTTACATCTCTTTGCCAACGAATCTCCTCGCGATTTCGCTCGCGCCAAGAGTTTACAAATTGTGCGAGAATCGGACCACTGGCACCGATAAGTGACGCCACTACTGCCGCAGACAGGGCCGCCCAAAGGGGGAGTTGAACGTTGGACATTCGACCAAGATAGCGGGTTCGAAGGCAAGTCGACGGGCAGTTGATGACGTCGATCTGCCGCTGCTTACAGGCTGAGTATGGACGTGATCCTGACACGAAAGCCCTCGGGCGAGGTGCAGAACACCGCGGACGTGGTGCGGTTGCCGGTGCCGGCCAGGTTGGAGGACGCGCAGGCGCCTGGTCCCGGAACTAGGCTGGGTGTGTGGAGCCGGTGAGCGATCGACCCCAGGTCGCTCCCTTCACCCCGGGTTCCGCCAAGGCTGCGTTGTTGGTGGCGTGTGAGGGTGCGGGGATCGAGGCGGGTGACGCGGAATTGGTGCGGCTCGGGGAGAACGCCCTGTTTCACCTGCGTCGGAGCTCGCTCGTGGTTCGGGTTGCTCGTGGGATGGAGCACTGGGAGGACGCCACCAAGGAAGTCGCCGTGTCTGCTTGGTTGGCCGAGTTGGGGATTCCGGCGGCCCGCACCGCCACCGGTATCGGGCAACCCGTGGTGGCGGATGGGCGACCGGTGACGTTCTGGGCCTTCCTGGACGGGCGGAACGCTGGGAGGGCGGATGTCCGGGCCTTGGGCCAGGTGCTCCGTCGGGTGCACGCGGCTAAGGCTCCCACAGGGTTCGCGCTCCCCCGGCAGAATCCGCTTGAACGGGTTTCGGAGCGGATCGCTTCGGCTCCGATTCCGTTGGCGGACAAGGACTTCCGAGAGCAAGATGACGACATGGATCATGCAGAACGTCCATCACAGCGATGACATCACGCGCGAGTACCGGGTGCGGATGGGTACCTTGCGCGACCGGTCCGGGCTTGGGGCCTGGCGGGCGTTCTGATCTACGCCACGCGCGATAGGAGGACGGCCGTTAGTCAGCGCCCCCGCGGCGGTCACCATGCCGATGAACGCGCATGTTCTCGGTGATGTCGCTGCGGGGCCGATCGCTTGGGCCGCGAACAGGCGCGTCTCGGTGGCGCGGTCCAAGTCGCGGAAGCCGTGTGAGGCCTCGCCTGCCGGTTCCTCCGCGTTGAAGATCCACTCGGGTTCCTCGTCCGGGCGGTGGCGTTCGAAGGCTTTTTTCGGCCAGGCTGAAACTCGGCGCCGTGGCCGCTGCCGGCCAGTTCTCGGGCCTCCATCGCGAGGAACATCGACCGGACCGCCAGGGTTGCCACTCCGGCGGTTGCGATCCGGGCGGTGCGGGCCAGTGGGATCGCGTCGTAACCTGCCCAGGTAGTTCAACTGGTTCAGGATTGCCTGGGTGGCTGGGCGCCAGAACGGATCTTCTCGTCGGCACGCGAAGTGTCGCCGAACCGGGAGCCGGTGATCACCTGCGGCGGGACCTCCAGTGCCTACCCCGTGGTCGCCAGTCGTGACTGGTCTTCCCGTGCGCGACGGACAGCCAGCCCAGCAGGTGCACGGCGGCCGCGGGGCCGGGAGGGTCTCGGAGGCGGCGCTGTGGTTTCCGGTGCCGACAGGCTCTGCCAAGGAGAGTTCGAACCGGTAGAGAGCCCTTCAGCGTGCACTCGGCGAACCCCCTCCATGATCCAAAGTTGCCTCAAGGAGCGCCGCAATACCAGAAAAGACTTCGTCGAACGTTAGAATTGTCACATCTCGCAGCCCGGTTCGAAAGAGCTCGAAAGACCGCCGCTGAGTGGGACTGAGACCTTCCCGCTCCTGGTTCCCGATAATTACAAAACAGGCCGGACCAACCGGGTTCACGTGACGCAACGATTCCGAGTTTGCATTGATATGCGCTATCTCGCGCATCAGCGAGTGCCGACTCTCCAGCACCTGAACCACAGCCCCCGCGAGTTCGCGGCTAGGCGAGTACACGTTTCCGCGGTACTTGGATTTCGCCATCAACCGGGTTGTTGGCGTCTTGATTTCAACACATGCCACGTTCGCACCGTAGACGACGAGGAAATCCAGTTCGCTTCCGCCCGTATCCCACCCCCTCCCCCCGACGAAACACTTGGACTGTAGCCGGTACGAACGACCGCCAAGGCTGGGCAACAAGCAAACGGGGAAGTCGGTGAACAGCTTCTGCCAGAACTCTTCGACACTGTTTCCCTGGTTCGCCTGCCATGCCTCCAGCACCATCGCCAGTGGGCTCTTTTTGGCCTGCACGGGCTGCTCGACCTGCCTCCTCCTGGAATTCTCTTTGAAGCCGATCAGCACCTCCGGGGAAAACTTCTCCGGATAACGATCGACAAGCGCGTGGTGAGTAGGGCAGAGCAGAAGCAGGTTCGACAGTTCATCAGACCCGCCCGCCGAGTGGTCCGACGGGGAGCGCGGACCATCGGAGCCGAGCGCATAAATGTGAGCCAATTGAAGCAGCGGGAGGGTCTCCTCGTCCCACTGACGTTGATCACAATCGGGAAAGTTGCATATCCCCCCAGATTCCAAAAAGACCCGCCTTCTGACTTCTGCGGCCATTCTTCGACGGGAGGGAGAATTGAGTTCCACTACTTGATTCCCGTTCTCTTGCGATATTCCGGATTCAGACAGTGCAGGACAGGGGGTAGCGATCGACGGACATGATGGCCTGCGGTTTTCACGCGCCCGTCGTCCACTGGAAATGCGCGCTCACTCACTGGAACGAGGATGCCGCAGGACACCGTTGGCTCGCCCGCCTCCTACGCTCTCCAAAGCACGGTCGCAGACACACTCAGTCGTATGGATGATGTTCGCTCAAAGACAGGCGTACCGAACGGCACCTCCGCGTAGCGCAACTTGCGACAACATGCGCGGGTCACCGGATCCGGCTTGTGGCAGGCACGGTCACCGCTGGGCGCAGACCTCGTCAATCGTCGCCACGCTGCGGCGTCGGCCTGGCTCGCGGCCGGGGTGTAACCGACAGGAAGGCCCCCGGTGTCGATCTTGCCGGGGGCCTTCGCTGTTCCGTGCATGTTCCGTGAGAGGTGGCAGAGCGCCGCAGTAGGTGACGGTTGCTCACTTTGCCCAGGCGGGGGCGAACGAGTGTTTGTGCTGCCCAGAAGGCATACAAGCGTTCCACCAGCACCAAACACCGATGTCCGGAGTGTCCGGTTCTAGTCCCGGAGTTCCATGGTGCAGCACTTCGGGCCTCCGCCTGAGGCGCGGAGTTCGGAGATGTCCACGGGGATCGGGGTGAAGCCCCTTGTGGCGATTTCTTCGGCCAGGGTGGTGGCTTCCTTGGGGAGCACCACGTTTCGGCCGTCGGAGACCGCGTTCAGGCCCAGGCAGGCTGCGTCTTCCTCGGTTGCCAGGATCGCGTTCGGGTACAGGCGGTCCAGGACTTTTCGGCTTCCTGGGGAGAAGGCGTTCGGGTAGTACGCGATCACGTCTTCCGACAGCACGAACAGGGCCACGTCCAGGTGGTAGTAGCGCGGGTCCACCAGGTGCAGGCCGATGACCGGGACGCCGAGGACCTCCTGGGCTTCGGCGTGGGCCAACGGGTCCGTGCGGAAACCCGTGCCGGCCAGGAGGTGGCGGCCGGTCCAGGTGAAGTCGCCCTCCGCCTCGTTCGTGCGTTCCGGCATCACGACGTCCGTGTAGCCGTGTGACAGGAACCAGCGGCGGTAGTGGTCGGCCTCGGCGGCTCGTTGGGGGGCTCGGAAGCGGGCGCCCAGGACCTTTCCGTCGATCACGGTGCCCGAGTTCGCCGAGAAGACCATGTCCGGCAGGCCGGGTACCGGGTCGATCAGGTCGACCTTGTGGCCCAGGTTCTCGTAGGTCTCCTTCAGGGCCGTCCACTGGGCTACGGCGAGCGCCGTGTCCGTCGGCCTGGACGGGTCCATCCACGGGTTGATCCGGTACTCGACCGTGAAGTGCTCCGGGGCGCACATCAGGTAGCGGCGGGTCGTGGGGACGCGCTCGGACGGCAGGTCCAGCACGATCGAGGCTTCGCCGGGGAGGGCAACCGTGGTCATGGATCGAAATGTAAATCAGGGTCTGACCAGCGAACAACGCCGCGATATTGCGTCATGTAGGGCAGAATGTTGCGTGTGGACTCCATCGACCAGCGAATCATTTCTTGCCTCATGGCCAACGCGCGGTCCAGCTACGCGGACATCGGCAAGGAGGTGGGGCTCTCGGCGCCCGCGGTGAAGCGGCGGGTGGACCGGTTGCTCGACGCGGGTGTGCTGCGCGGGTTCACCGCCGTGGTGGACCCCGAGGCGCTCGGGTGGGGCACCGAGGCGCTGGTGGAGGTGCACTGCCGCGGCAACGTGACGCCCGGCGACATCCGGCAGCGGTTGGAGCCGATGGCCGAGGTGATGGCCGCCTACACGGTGTCCGGCGCGGCGGACGCGATCGTGCACCTGCGCGCGGCGAGCATCCACCACCTGGAAACCGCGCTGGAGCGGTTGCGGGCGATCGAGATCATCGATCGCACGGTGTCGACCGTCGTGCTGTCCCGACTCCTGGACCGGCCGCCCGCGCCCTAGGGTCGTACCCCATGGCCGAGGTCCGACTGGAACGCGACGACCGTGTGGCGGTCGTCACCGTGCACGATCCCGACAGGCGCAACGCGCTGACCCTCGAACTGTCCGCGGCGCTCGCCGACGCGGTCGCGGAGTGCGAGCGGGACGCCCGCGTGCACGCACTGGTGGTCACCGGAACGCCGCCCGCGTTCTGCGCCGGCGCCGACCTCACCGCGCTGGGCGAGGCGCGCGAGGAGGGGCTGCGCAAGATCTACGCGGGCTTCCTCGCGGTGGCCGGCTGCACGCTGCCGACGATCGCCGCGGTGGGCGGCGCGGCGGTGGGCGCGGGGCTCAACCTGGCGCTCGCGTGCGACGTCCGACTGGTGGGTCCGAAGGCCCGGTTCGACGCCCGGTTCCTCCAGCTGGGCATCCACCCCGGCGGCGGCATGACGTGGATGCTCCAGCGCCTCGCCGGACCCCAGACGGCGACCGCGATGACGCTGTTCGGGCAGGTCCTGGACGCGGACGGCGCGGTGCGGCACGGGCTCGCGTGGGACCGGGTGGACGGCGGGCACGACGAGCTGGTCGCCTCCGCGGTGGAGTTCGCCCGGGCTTCGGCCGAAGCCTCGCGCGACCTGGTGCGCACGATCAAGGCGACGATGAGGACGACGGCCGCGACACCGGCGCACGCGGACGCCGTGGGGATCGAACTGGCGCCGCAGGCGGAGTCGATCGGCACCCCGGAGTTCCAGAACCGGCTGGCAGCGATGAAGGCCAGGATCAGCGGCCGGGACTGACCTGGACAGCCGGCGGGCTTACCTGTAACTTCCGGTAACAGTTACCGGTGGGTACACGCCGGCCGGTCCCGGACACCCCGGCGCGACAAGTGGAACGATTCGTCCCGGCCTGTGGAACGGCCGCAACCGTCGATTTAGCGGGCACGACTACCCTCGGCACAGGGGGTGGGGAACAGCGAGTTCCTCAGGGCGTAGAGAGGGATCGGCGGAGGAATGACTACCGACGTTGGTAACGGCGCCGCGCCAGGTGGCACCGAGGTCCGCAAGCTCGACCGGGTGGTGATCCGGTTCGCGGGCGACTCGGGTGACGGCATGCAGCTCACCGGCGACCGCTTCACCTCGGAGGCCGCGGCGTTCGGCAACGACCTCGCGACCCTGCCGAACTTCCCGGCCGAGATCCGGGCGCCACAGGGGACGCTGCCCGGCGTGTCGAGCTTCCAGTTGCACTTCGCGGACTACGACATCCTCACTCCCGGTGACCGGCCCGACGTGCTGGTGGCGATGAACCCGGCCGCGCTCAAGGCCAACATCGCGGACCTGCCGCACGGCGGGATGCTGATCGTCAACACCGACGAGTTCACCAAGCGCAACCTGACCAAGGTCGGGTACGCGGCCGACCCGCTGGAGGACGGCTCGCTCGAGGCCTACCAGGTGCACAAGGTCGCGATGGCCACGCTGACCATCGGCGCGCTCGAGGACACCGGCCTCGGCAAGAAGGACGCCGAGCGCGCCAAGAACATGTTCGCGCTGGGTCTGCTGTCGTGGATGTACCACCGGCCGACCGAGGGCACCGAGCGGTTCCTGCGCGAGAAGTTCGCCAAGAAGCCCGACATCGCCGAGGCCAACGTGCTCGCGTTCCGCGCGGGCTGGAACTACGGCGAGACCACCGAGTCCTTCGCGGTCACCTACGAGGTCGCGCCGGCCAAGCTGAACGTCGGCACGTACCGGCAGATCACCGGCAACACCGCGCTGGCCTACGGGCTCGTGGCGGCCGGTCAGCAGGCGAACCTGCCCGTGGTGCTGGGCACGTACCCGATCACGCCGGCGTCGGACATCCTGCACGAGCTGTCCAAGCACAAGCACTTCGGCGTCACCACGCTCCAGGCCGAGGACGAGATCGCGGGCATCGGCGCGGCGCTGGGCGCGTCCTACGGCGGCGCGCTGGGCGTGACGTCGACGTCGGGCCCGGGCATCGCGCTGAAGTCCGAGACCATCGGCCTCGCGGTGATGACCGAACTGCCGCTGGTCGTCATCGACGTGCAGCGCGGCGGGCCGTCGACCGGTCTGCCCACCAAGACCGAGCAGGCCGACCTGTTGCAGGCCATGTACGGCCGCAACGGCGAGTCGCCGGTGCCGATCGTGGCGCCGCAGTCGCCCGCCGACTGCTTCGACGCCGCCCTGGACGCGGTCCGGATCGCGCTGAAGTACCGCACGCCGGTGCTGCTGCTGTCCGACGGCGCGATCGCGAACGGCTCCGAGCCGTGGCTGATCCCGGACGTGGAGGCGCTGCCCGACCTGACCGTCGAGTTCGCGAGCGAGCCGAACGCGCCGGACGGCTCCGGCGAGTTCTGGCCCTACCTGCGCGACCCGGAGACGCTGGCGCGGTCCTGGGCCGTCCCCGGCACGGCCGGTCTCCAGCACCGCATCGGCGGCCTGGAGAAGGGCGACGGGCACGGCAACATCTCCTACGACCCGGCCAACCACGACTTCATGGTGCGGCTGCGGCAGCGCAAGATCGACGGCATCGAGGTGCCCGACCTGACCGTGGACGACCCGTCCGGCGAGGCGAAGGTGCTCGTCGTCGGCTGGGGCTCCTCCTACGGGCCGATCGGCGCCGCCGCCCGTCGGGTGCGCAAGCTCGGCCTGCCGGTCGCGCACGCCCACCTGCGGCACCTGAACCCGTTCCCGCGCAACCTCGGCGACGTGCTGGGGCGCTACGAGCGGGTGATCGTGCCGGAAATGAACCTGGGCCAGCTCGCGTTGCTGTTGAGGGCCAAGTTCCTCGTCGACGCCATCAGCTACACCAAGGTGCAGGGCCTGCCCTTCAAGGCGGAGGAGTTGCAGGACGTGCTCGCCGACGTGATCAAGGGAGTGTCCGCGTGACCGCGATCGACCTCGGTCTGCCGGGCTCGGGGGGTCTCCTCGGGGTTCCGACCACCGACGAACCGCAGAAGGCGAAGGACTACAAGTCCGACCAGGAAGTCCGCTGGTGTCCCGGGTGCGGCGACTACGTGGTGCTCAACGCCGTGCAGTCGTTCCTGCCGACGCTCGGGCTCAAGCGCGAGAACATCGTGTTCATCTCGGGCATCGGGTGCTCGTCCCGCTTCCCGTACTACATGAACACCTACGGCATGCACTCGATCCACGGGCGCGCGCCGGCCATCGCGACCGGCCTGGCCGTGGCGCGGCCCGACCTGTCGGTGTGGGTGGTCACCGGTGACGGCGACGCGCTGTCCATCGGCGGCAACCACCTGATCCACACGTTGCGGCGCAACGTGAACCTCAAGATCCTGCTGTTCAACAACCGGATCTACGGGTTGACCAAGGGCCAGTACTCGCCCACCTCCGAGGAGGGCAAGGTCACCAAGTCGACGCCGCTCGGCTCGCTGGACCACCCGTTCAACCCGGTGTCGCTGGCGCTGGGCGCGGAGGCCACGTTCGTCGGGCGCGCGGTGGACTCGGACCGCAAGGGGCTCACCGAGGTGCTGCGACAGGCCGCCGAGCACCGCGGGTCGGCGCTGGTCGAGATCTACCAGAACTGCCCGATCTTCAACGACGGCGCGTTCGACGTGCTCAAGGACGCCGACGAGGCCGCGAAGCGGATCATCAACGTGGTCGACGGCGAGCCCGTCACGTTCGGCGCCGGCGGCGAGTACGCCGTGGTGCGGGACGGGTTCGGGCTCGCGGTGGCGAAGACGTCCGAGGTCGCGCCGGGTGACGTCGTGGTGCACGACGCGGCCGACCTGAACCTGGCGTTCGCGCTGTCCCGGCTCTCGACCCAGGACCTCCGGCACACCGTGACGGGCGTGTTCCGCAAGGCCGAGCGGACCACGTACGACGACGCGGCACGGGCCCAGGTCGACTCCGCGAAGGCGGAGCGGCAGCCCGACCTGCGGTCGCTGCTGCACGGCAAGGACACCTGGACCGTGGTCGGCTGACCTACGTTCCGCTCGCGGAAGGGCCCCTGTCCCGGGACAGGTGCCCTCGGCGTTCGTGGAGCTGGAGCGGATCCCGTTGACGCCCAACGGGAAGGTGGACAAGGCCGCGCTGCCCGCGCCGGAGGTGAAG
>NZ_JBFAEO010000027.1:7091-107207 GCF_040642015.1 Actinosynnema sp. NPDC020468 | reverse complement strand
GAGAGTTGCGGCGCCCCCGTGCCAAATGCGGTTGGGCTTCGCCCGGGCCATACGGGAGGGAAACACAGCGCTAGGGGTTTGCGCTGCGCGCCTGGCTGGGTTTGTTGCTGGTTTGGTCCTGGCATGCGTGTGGCCCGGGACTGGTGTCCCGGGCCACACGGCACGTGTGCCAACCGGTCAGGCGTTGGGGCGCTTACCGTGGTTGGCGCCGCCCTTCTTGCGGTCGCGGCGCTTGCGGGCACGCTTGGACATGGGGATCTCCTATAGCTCAGACTGCTTCACTCCAGTGTGTCACGCCCCCACCTGCGCAGAACAACGGGCCTGAGTCCGTGGTTGGATTGGACCACCGAGCTGAGGGAGTGACCATGGTGGTGCAGATCCGGGTGGGGATCGTCGGTGTCGGGTGCGGTTCGATCGGCGTCGGGGAGTAGCGGCCCTGTCCACGCTCACCGATCTCCTGGCCGAGCACACCAAGCTCTCCGGGCACGCCGTCGACCACCTCCAGCTGGTGGTCGCGGAGTGGCAGCTGCTCAGTGATCTCAGCTTCGCGGACTTCCTCATGTGGGTGCCGCTCGACGACGACACCTTCCTGTGCGTCGCGCAGGCCCGGCCGACGACCGCGCCCACCGCGCACCCCGAGGACGTGGTGGGGAGCATGGTCGACGCCGAGGAGCACCCGCAGCTCCGGCGGGCCATCGGCGAGCAGCGGATCTGCCGCGAGGAGGACCCGCGCTGGCACCTCGGGGTGCCCGTCCGGCGCGAGGTGATCCCCGTCCGGCGCAACGGTCAGGTGATCGCCGCGCTCAGCCGGAACACCAACCTCGCCGTGCCCCGGGTGCCGAGTCCGCTGGAGATCTCCTACCTCGGCAGTGCCGCCGACCTCTGCCAGATGATCGCCGACGGCACGTTCCCGACCACCGAGCCCAGCCCCGACGTGCACACCAGCCCTCGGGTCGGCGACGGGTTGATCCGGCTCGACGCGTCGGGCGCGGTCGTGTTCGCCAGTCCCAACGCGCTCAGCGCGTACCACCGCATGGGGCACGCGAGCGATCTCGTCGGCGTGCACCTCGCGCCGCTCACCCGGTCCCTCATCGGCGACCCGTTCGACGCGACCGAGGTCGCCCAGCGCATCCGGCAGGCGCTCGACGGTCAGCCGAGCATGCGCATCGAGGCCGAGAGCCGCCGCGGCGCGGCCGTGCTCTTCCGCGCGCTTCCCTTGCGCCCCAGGGGAAGCGCGGCCGGCGCGATCGTGCTGTGCCGCGACGTGACCGAGGTGCGCCGGCGCGACCGGGCGCTGATGTCCAAGGACGCCACCATCCGGGAGATCCACCACCGGGTGAAGAACAACCTCCAGACCGTGGCCGCGTTGCTGCGCCTGCAAAGTCGGCGCACCAGCAGCGAGGAGGCGCGCGAGGCGCTCGCCGAGTCGGTCCGCCGCGTCACGTCCATCGCCCTGGTGCACGAGACGCTGTCGATGTCGGTCGACGAGCGGGTCGACCTGGACGACGTGGTGGACAAGGTGATCCCGATGATGTCCGACGTCGCCGCCACCGAGTCCAAGGTCGTGGTGCGCCGCGAGGGCGAGTTCGGCATCGTCACCGCCGAGTTGGCCACGCCGCTGGTGATGGTGCTGACCGAGTTGGTGCAGAACGCCTTCGAGCACGCCTACGCGCCCGGCCAGCGGGGTGAGGTCGTGGTGAACTCCGAGCGGTCGGCCAAGTGGCTCGACGTGGTGATCTCCGACGACGGTCGGGGCCTTCCGCCGGGTTTCTCCCTCGAACGCACGGATCGGCTCGGCCTCCAGATCGTGCGCACGCTGGTGGAATCCGAACTGAGGGGCTCGTTGAGCTTGCGACGACGGCCCGCAGGCGGTACAGAGGCGGTCCTGCGCGTACCGCTCCGGGCGCGGCGTTAGACTGCTCCCCGTGCACACGTGACGACCTACCTCAGCGGAGTCACGTGGTCATGCGGGAGGGTGTGCAACACAAGCGAAAGGCCCGACACCTGGCACGGTGTCGGGCCTTTCGGCTCAAAGCTCTAGGTGAGGCTCAGGCGTTGCTGCGGGCCCTGGTCCGGGCGTTGCGACGCTTGAGAGCGCGACGCTCGTCTTCGCTCATCCCGCCCCACACACCGGCGTCCTGGCCGCTCTCCAGTGCCCAGGCGAGGCAGTCGGAGACGACGGGACAGCGGCGGCAGACGGTCTTCGCCTCGGCGATCTGAAGCAGCGCAGGACCACTGTTCCCCACGGGGAAGAACAGCTCGGGGTCCTCGTCGCGGCAGATCGCGCGGTGGCGCCAGTCCATTGGAACTACTCCTCAGCTAGGCGCGCGCGCAGGCGCGCCACTCGTCAGCGGTCGGTTTTGGGGTGCTTGTGAATGCTTTCACGAACGGCGGGGATGTCAAGGGTTTAGCACTAACCCGGTGAGTGAACTCACCCGAAAGATCGACTGAGTTCATCGGCGGTTTCACCCACCGAAGTCACCGCCTGCACTACGTCGCGAACGGGTAGCGAGTCGGTCACACGACGGTCACACAGCCACCGTCAGTGCGCCCGGCACGGAGGTGAACTCCACCTCGGTGCACTCGCCGAGCAGGTCCCCGTCGACCTGGAGGTTGACCGGGTCCGGGCTCGTGACCCGCACGAACCCGACGTCGTCACGCCGGAGCAGGTTGCCGCCCCTGGGGTTCCCGTCCGTCGCCAGAAGATGCGCGACGTACCTCATCACAGTCGGAAATCCGAGCGCGCGCAACGCGAAAACGCCCAAACCACCGTCGAAGGACGTGCTCGGGTTGAGCCGAATGGCCTTGCCGCCCAGGTAGGTCCACGGATCCGTGTTCGACACGAACGCCAGTCGAACACCCTCGACCGGAGGTTCGTCCGGGATGTTGACCGTCAACGAAGGTGCCTGTCGCCGTTGCGACACGTAACTGGTGAGTGCGGAGCGCACATAAAGAAGGGGTGAAGCCTCGCGGCCCTTGGCGCGTTGCGCCTCGACGCCCGCCACCACGTCCGCGTCCCAGCCGACGCCCGCGTTGAAGGTGAACCAGCGGTCGTGGTCCGCGCCGGCGCCCGCGGAGGCGACCTTGCCCAGCCCGACCTTGCGGCTGGTGCCGTGCTCGATGGCCTGGAGGAGTCGGTACGTCGCCTCGACCGGGTCGCGCGGCAGGCCGAGCGCGCCCGCGAACACGTTCGCCGAACCGCCGGGCACCACGCCCAGCATCGGCAGGCCGGGCACCGCGCCGCCGCGCAGCACGCCGTTGACGACCTCGTTCACCGTGCCGTCGCCGCCGTGCGCCACGACCATGTCGTAGCCGTCCACCACGGCGCGCGCGGCGGCGTCCGCCGCGTGACCGCGGTAGTCCGTCTCGACGATGTCGAGTTTCACGTCGCTGGCCAGCGCGTGCGCCAGCACGTCGCGACCGGCAGGCGTCGTTGCCGTCGCCTGCGGGTTGACCACCAGAAGTGCGCGCACTACTAGAGGGTAGGACAGCGCGTGACCTGTGACAGGTTGCGCTTCACCCGGTAGGAGGGTTCAGAGCGCACGAAAGTGGTCCAAATCTCCTTTCCCGCGTCGCACTGCGGAACGTCTGCGACAAGTGCACCCCGACCCGACCGCCGGCTCGCCGAAGACCCATTGATCTTCCGCCCTGGGGCGGTCGAACGGGACACGCCAACCGGGTGGCCTACGATGCGTGACGAGTACGCACGGTGAGGAAAGGCGCAGCGTGACGGTGGACGAGCGGGTTCCGGGCGCGGTGCGCGTGGCCGGCGTGCTGACCGCGGTGCAGGGCCTCGCCGGCCTCGGCTTCGCGGTCGTGCTGGTGGTGCACGCCTTCACCGCCTCCGAGACGGGCAACGTGCTGGGTGAGGCCGGCTACTTCGCGGTGCTCTGCGCCGGGGTGCTGGCGTGCGGGATCGGGCTGGTGCTCGGCCGCCGGTGGGCGCGGTCGCCCGCGGTCGTCGTGCAACTGCTGCTGCTGGGCGTGGCCTGGTACATGTACGGGCCGTCCGGGCGGCAGCTCTGGGGCGGGCTGCTCGCGGCGTACGTGGTGGGCGTGGTGGCGCTGCTGTTCACCAACGCGGTGCGCAGGTGGGCGCTGGGCATGGACGAATCGGACGAATAGGGCCATTCGTACGCCGACTGCCGTCCGGTTGTCCGCCGACTGACGACGGGTGTCGATCTTCACTGAGAAGCGTGACGCTGAGGGTGGTGAATTCACCACTCCCTGCGTTCGTCGAGGTGACCCCATGCGTCTCAAGCGCACCCTGACCGCGGTGGCCGGTGCGGCCGTCGCGGTGCTCTCCACCCTCGTAATGGCCCCGACCGCGTCCGCCGTGCCCGCCGACGGCGTCACGCCCTACATCATCGGCGGCGGCAACGCCTCCGACGCGCCCTGGGCGGCGCGCCTGTTCCACAACGGGCAGCAGAGCTGCTCGGCCACCATCATCGCCCCGCAGTGGATCCTCACCGCGCAGCACTGCGTGGCGAGCGGCGGCACGTTCTCGTTCCGGATCGGCAGCCTGGACCAGACCACCGGCGGCTCGCTTGTCACCGCCACCCAGGTCATCCAGCACCCGTCGGTCGACCTCGCCCTGGCCAAGCTCGAACGGTCGGTGACCGCGACCTACGCCCCGCTGGGCGAGACCTCCGCGGTCGCCAACGGCCAGACCGTGCAGATCTACGGCTGGGGCGCCACGTCGCGCTGCGGCTCGGAGATCAACTGCCAGTCGCGCTACCTCAAGGTCGCCGACACCAGGGTGACCACCGTCAACGGCCGGGACTACCGCGGCGGCGTCGCCATCACGGTGACCCGGGGCAACGGCATCGCCGCCGGCGGCGACTCGGGCGGCCCGATGTTCGCCACGAGCCCGGTCGACGGCAAGCGCTACCAGATCGGCGTCGCGTCCACGAGCGACCGCTCCAGCACGTCCAACTACACCGCGGTGACGCGCTACCGGCCCTGGATCAAGACCAACGCCGGCGTCTGACCTCCGACCCCCCGGCCGGGCCGTCCCATCACTCGGCCGGGGGTGTCAATCCGTTTGGATTTCGGGCACTCACCAGTCATAATCACCCTGCGTGTTCACTTTTGGCGGATGGACACGAACGGAGTAGCCGGATACGGTTCGGCAGGCGTTTTCACGCCACTCCGGTAGCCGGCAGGGTGAGGTGAGCGGTGCAGAACCCCCCGAGATGGGTGTCCACGAGCGGCGACCTGGAACGTCCGAACGCGGCCCGCCTGTACGACTACTACCTGGGCGGGGCGCACAACTTCGCCGTCGACCGCGAGTTCGCCGAGCACACCATGAAGCTCGTGCCGACCGCCGCGCTCGTGCAGCACTCCCGGGCCTTCCTGCGCCGCGCCGTGCAGGCCTGCCTGGCCGCCGGCATCCGCCAGTTCCTCGACCTGGGCTCCGGCATCCCGACCGCGGGCAACGTGCACGAGGTCGCCCACCGCGTCGACCCGACGTGCCGCGTCGTGTACGTGGACAACGAGCCCGCCACCGTCGCGCACGCCCGCACGATGCTGCGCGACAACCCGTGCGTGGCGTTCGCCGAGGCCGACGTGCGCGACCCGGAGGCCGTGCTCGGCTCGCCCGAGGTGCGCACCGTGCTCGACCTCGACCGGCCGATCGCGGTGCTGATGGTCGCGATCCTGCCCTACGTCCGCGACGAGGACCGGCCGGTCGAACTGGTCGCCGCGTACCGGGACGCGGTCGTGACCGGCAGCCACCTCGTGCTGAGCCACCTGACCGCCGACTACCGCCCCGAGGTGGCCGAGGCGCTGATGCACGTCGCCGCCGAGACGCAGTCGCCGGTGGTGGCCCGCGCCCGCGCCGCGATCGAACCCCTGCTCAAGGGCTTCGACCTGCTCGAACCCGGGCTCGTGCCGGTGACCGAGTGGCGTGCCGAGGAGGAGCCGAGCGCGGGCGACGAGACGGTCAGCTACGGCGCCGTCGGCGTGAAGCGCTGACTCAGGCCCCCTGCCGCGCCAGCGCCACCAGCGCGTCGTCGGTGACCCGCTGCACGGTCCACTCGTCCATGGGCACCGCGCCGATCGACCGGTAGAAGCCGATCGCGGACGCGTTCCAGTCCAGCACGGTCCACTCCAGCCGCGCGTACCCGCGTTCGACCGACAGCTGCGCCAGCGTCACCAGCAGCGCCTTGCCGAGGCCGGTACCGCGCCGGGCCGGGCTCACGTAGAGGTCCTCGAGGTAGAGCCCGTGCGTGCCGCGCCAGGTGGAGAAGCTCAGGAACCACAGCGCGATGCCGACGACCTCGCCGTCCACCTCGGCCACGTGGCCGAACAGCGCGGGCTCCGGCGCGAACAGCGCGTCGTGCAGCTGCCGCTCGGTGAGCAGGCACTCGTGCCGCGCCTTCTCGTACTCGGCCAGTTCCACGACCAGCCCGACGACGGCCGGCACGTCGTCCTCGCGGACGCGCCGGATCCTCGGGTCAGACACCGTCGGACTCCCACGCGGGCACGTTGAGCCGGCGGACCTGCGGGTCGCCGCGCTCGTCGCCCAGGACGGTGGTGCCGGCCGGGTCCAGTCCGAAGTGGACACCCTCGCTCGGCGGCAGGTTCAGCCAGGTGGCGATGAGCACGCGGCTGAAGTGGCCGTGGCCGACCAGGACCACGTCACCGCCCGCGAGCGCGGCCCGCGCCTGCGCGACGACCGCCTGCGCCCGCTCGGCGACCTGCTCGTGGGTCTCGCCGCCGGGCACCGGGTGCGTCCACACCGTCCAGCCCGGATCGGTCTCGCGGATGTGCGGCGTGGTCAGGCCCTCGTAGTCGCCGTAGTCCCACTCGGCCAGCGACTCGGTGCGTTCGGCGTGCAACCCGGCCAGCTCCGCGGTCCGCCAGGCGCGGGCGCGCGGGCTGGACAGCACGAGCGCGGGCGGCAGGTCGGTTCCGCGCAGCCGGGCGAGCACCGCGCCGGCGCGCCGGGCCTGCTGCACGCCCTCGTCGGTGAGCGGTACGTCGGTGCGGCCGGTGTGGCGACCGCTCTCCGACCACTCGGTCTGGCCGTGCCGGAGCAGGTAAACGTGTGCGGTCACGGTCTGGATCCTAGTTCCGGACGTTCGTACGCGGTGTTGTCGATGATCACATCGGCGCGTCGCACGGGGTCCACCTCGGCGAGGTACAGGCGTGCCGCGGGCAGGTACCGGTGCCGGTGGAGTTCGTCGTCGCCGTCCCGCCGCCGGGCGCGTTCGAGTGACGTCTCCGGGGTCACCTCCAGCCAGATCCGGAAGTCCCAGTGGTCGTCGAGCTCCGGGCGGAACGCGAACATACCGTCGAGCAGCAGCACGGCGGTGTCGGTCGTGGTGGTCGTGACGGCGCGGTGGTCGACCTGGGTGAGCGGGTCGATCGAGGTCAGCGCCACCGGCTCGCCGCGGGTGAACGGGCCGAGCAGCAGTTCGCGGACGGCGGCCAGGTCGTAGGCGTTGCGGTAGTAGCCCTCGCCGGTGAAGCGGTCGTAGAGGTGCCGGTCGCGCCACGGCTGCTTGAAGTCGTCCAGCGCGGCCCGGTGGACGTCGCGGCCGTGCCGGGTGAGGTGGTGGGCGAGTTCGTGGCCGAAGCTGGTCTTGCCCGCGGCCGACAGCCCGTCGACGGCCACCTTGAGCCGGCCCGGGCGCAGGGCGTGGATCCGGGCGGCGAGGTCGGTCAGGAGCGCCGTGCGCCCGGGTGAGGCCGGTTCGGGCACCGGCTGCTGCCACGTGGAGGGTCCGAGGTGCACGTCTGCCACGGGGTCGAGGCTAGCCGCCGGCGACCCCTGTCCGCCCGCCGTGTTCGCGGGGTGGACGCCGGGGTGCGGCGTTGAGCGGGTGGCGTTAGTCGAAATCGACTGATAGTTTTCTGATATGCCACGTCGTGCGTTGGACAACCCGTTGGTGCTGGCGGTGCTCGGGTTGCTGCTGGAAGGACCGTCCCATCCGTATCAAATGCTCGCCGACCTGCAAAAACGTGGTTCCTCGCGGTTGAACAGGGGCACCCTGTACGACATCGTCGACGCGGTCGCGGCCGCCGGGTGGATCGCGCCGGAGGACCGGTCGCGGGCCGGGAACCGACCGGAGCGGACCGTGTACGCCGTCACCCCGTCGGGGCTCACCGAGTTGCGGCGGCGGTTGGACGAGCAGATCCGCACGCCGGAACGCGAGTTCTCCCGGTTCCTGGGCGCGGTGAGCTACCTGGGCGCGTTGGGCGCCGAGGGCGCCGCGGACGCGCTGACCGAGCGGGCGGAGCGCCTTTCGTCGCGGATCGCGGCGGATCGGGAGGTGCTGACCTCGATCGTGTCGTCGGGCGTGGCGCGGCTGCACATGATCGAGGGCGAGTACGCGCTGGCGGTGGCGCAGGCCGAGCTGGACTGGGTGACGACGGTCGTCGCGGAGATCCGGGCGGGTGAGCTGACGTGGCCGTGAGGTTCGGGGCCTATCCCGGTGGGGTGCTCGGCGGTCCGTTCGACCCGCCGGGGGAGACGGTGCGGTTGCTGGACGAGCTGGCCGGCGGGCGGCCGTTCCTGGTGCGCACTTATGTGCCGTTCACCGACACGACCGTGCTCGGTTCACCGCACCCGACCACGACACCGTCCGCCGGGTTGACCGGGAACGGCCGAATGCTCGACCTGGTGGCCCAATACCAATCCCGTTCGGGTGACGTGGACGGTTACTGCCGGTTCCTGTGCGACCTGGTGGACCAGTACGGCGCGGTGACGCGGTGCCTCCAGGTGACGGAGGAGCCGAACTTCGTGGGCGACCCGTCGTTGGACGGCGACTACCCGGGGGTGCTGGACGCGCTGCGCGAGGGCGTGTCGGCGGCCCGCGCGCACGCCGCCCGGTCGGGCCTGACCCTGGAGGTCGGCTTCAACACCACCGTCCTCTTCGGACCGTCGGCGGACTTCCTGTCGCGCCTGGGCCGGGTGGACGTGGACTACGTGGGCCTGGACCTGTTCCCGGACGTGTTCGTCCCGGCACCCGACCTCCCGGTGGCGGCACTGCTGACCCACCACCGAACCCTGCTCTCCGAGGCGGGCTACGCGAACGTGCCGCTGCACATCACCGAACACGGCTGGCCGACCGACGGCGACCGCTCGTGGGACCGCCAGGCGGAAGTGGTCGACACCGTGGTCCGCGCGGCGGTGGCGGCGGGAGTGCACACCTACACCCACTTCGCCCTCCGCGACGTGGCCCCGTCCCTCCCGGGCCCGTTCCACGAGTACGGCCTGGTGGCGTGGGACCACACCCCGAAACCCGCCTTCGAGGTCCTCCGCACTTTGGTGTCGGAATTCGGCTAGTCCCGCCCGCAGACGTGTGGATATTCCGGCTACGGTCGGGTGATGCGCGAGGTGCTGGAGCGGCTGTTACCCCTGCAACCCCTGTTCAGCGACGCGAGCACGCCGGACATGCGGGAACGCGGCCGCCTGCTCAACGAGGGCATCCGCCCGTGGTTGGCCGACCGCGCGCCACTCCTGAACGCCGAACTGCCGTTCCCGATCGCGGACCTGGAGGTCGGCTCGAGCGACGGCATCGGCCGGCGGAGCCGCATCCCGTGGGCGAGGGTGCACTCCGCCGGCCACTCGCCGAACGCGACGTCGGGCTGGTACGTCGTCCTGCTGCCGCACGCGTGGGGCGAGTGCGCGTACCTGTGCCTGATCCAGGGCGCGATGGACGAGCAGAACGAACACCCGCGCCCGGTGGCGGAACTCGAGCGGCGGGGCAGGTGGGCGCGTGCGCAGCTGTCCGACCACCTGCGCACGCGCCCGGACCTGCTGCACGCGATCGACCTCGGCGCGCCGAAGTTCAAGCGCGCCAAGGCTTACGAGGTGAGCACCGCGCTGGCGTTCGGCTACCCGGCGGGCGCGGTGCCTGCGGAGTCGGTGCTGGAGGCGGACCTGGCGTTCCTGCTGGGCGCGCTCAGCGCGTTGTACCGGGAGGAGGAGGACGTGCCGGAGCGGGTTTTCCTGACACCGGCCGATCGTCGCGCGGTGCGGCGGCGGGCGGTGGAGGTGACGTCGGAGTTGTTGCGCGACCAGGGGTACGAGGTGTCGGACATGGGCGGGACCCGACCGTACGACCTGCACGCGCGCAAGCCGGGCAGCCGGGTGTTCGTACTGGCCCGGGGCACCACCGAGCCGTCCGCCGACATCGAAGTCGACCTGACCGCGGACGAGGCCGCCGTGCGCCCGAACACCCTCCTGTCGATCGTCACCGCCGTGAAGGTGGACCCCACGACGGGCACCGTGTCCGGCGGAACACCCCACCTGCACCACAACTGGCACCCGGACCCGACCCGCCTGATCCCACTGACCTACCGATACCGCGTATGAGGTCCTCGAGTCAGCCCGACCCCCGTCACTGCCCGTTGGCCAGCTCCCGCCACAGCTCTTGTCGAGCCTCTCTGGTGTCGAGCAACTCCAAGCCCCTCCTCGCCCAGTCCCGCAGCGCCTCGTCGTCGCCGTGGAGCTGCTCGACCAGCAACGGAAGGGCTCGCTGGGACCGGGCTTCTCCGATGAGTTCGAGCAACCAGCACCGAAGCCCGTGATCCCCCTCGTGCCGGAACTCGACCACCAACTCCTCGACATGCTCACCGACGTGCGCCCTTAGCATCCCGAACCCGTCCTCCTGAGCCTGTGGATCCTGCCGCCGCATCAGCTCCATCGCCATCCGAAAACGCTTGGTCGCTTCCATATTTCCCCTCTCCCGCATCCGATTATCGGACTTCGAACAGATCATCGAATTGCATCGGCGCAAGCGCGGTCAGCGCGCCCCCGATGAAGGCTGGTCAGGCTTCGGGCGTGACCACACGCCCCGAAAGGCCGGCTACAGGGCGGAGCCCGCACCGACGAACGCGTTCCGGGCGGAGTCAGTCAGCCCCACCCACCACCTGATGGACAGCCCGTCCTCCGAGGTGGACCGCACAGCCTCAGCTCGTGGCCGCACGATCCCGAACTGCTGGAGGAAGTCACACGCCAACCGAGTCGAGGACTCGTCCCGACCGATCGCGACCGCCAAGCCCTCCCGCAACACCTCGCGATCCGCCTGGCCGTGGAGCTCCACGACGACCGCCTCGATCGTGTCGTTCAGTTCGTCCGGGAACCCGAAGGCCGGCAAACCATCCGACGTGACATCACCGGCCTCGAACTCCTCTTCCTCCGCGAGGCCGTCCATGGTCATCCCGTCACCCGCCCCGCAGCACAGCGGCCCTGAACTCCCTCGGCCGTGCCCGCCTCGGCGCTTTCCTCCACCTGGAGAACCACGTACAACCTCATCGGCCTCTTCTCCACGTGCAACCCGGAACCTGCCAAACCAGGTTGCCGCGAATGGAAGCCGAACCCCATGACGGCGGCTGTTGGGTATATCAACGCCACTCTTGGATCCTGGCGGGCCGGGTTTGGTGACGAGAATCCGCATCGAGTTCATTCCACAGTGCTCACCCGGGCGTCGTGCCAGGAATGGTCACACTTTCCTCCGACCAGCCCACCCGAAACCGCGGTCCGACAGATCCACTCGGGTAGCGTTGCGACACGTGGCCGACGAGCAGACCCCCGCCGAGTTGACCCGCTGGACGATCCACGGCGAGCGCCTGGTGGACGACACCCGCAAGCTCAACGTCAGCATCGCCGAGGTCGAACTACCCGACGGCGTGCACTTCGAGCAGTGGGTCCTGCGGATGCCCAAGGCCGTCATGACCCTGGTCCTGGACGACGCCCGCGACCACGTCCTGATGATCTACCGCCACCGCTGGATCATGGACCGCTGGACCTGGGAACTGCCCGGCGGCTACCTCGACCCGGGCGAGGACCCCGCCGCGTGCGCGCAACGCGAGGCGATCGAGGAAACCGGCTGGAAGCCCCGCAACGTCACCCAGCTGACCACGTTCCAACCTCTCACCGGCACCGCGGACTTCGAGAACCTGATCTACCTCGCCGAGGGCGCGGAGGACACCGGCCAGCCCGCCGACGTCAACGAGGCCGAACGCGTCGCCTGGATCCCGCTGGACAGGATCAAGGACATGCTCGCCAACGGCGAGATCATCGGCGCCGCGGCCCAGATCGGCCTACTGCACGTGCTGGCCTTCCGCTGACCCCGTGATCCCCGCAGCCCGCATCCCCGCGAACAACTCCTCCACGGCTGGCTCACCGCGGAACGGCACCAACCGCGTCACCACGTCCATCAGATACGCCACGGTCCGCACGGAGTCGAACGTCCCGGCCATCCGCAACGCGGCCAACCCGACCTCGCACGCCTCCTCCACCCGCCGCTGATCGGCCAGGATCGAGGCGAGCAACGCCGTGTTGAACAACCGCCCCCGCTCATACCCCTCGATCATCTTCAACGACCGCCGAGCAAACCCCTCAGCCTCATCAGGCCGCCCCAGATCCCGGAAACAGTGCGCGAACTTCGCCGCCAGGTATGCAGCGTCGAAGTACCCCAACCACTCCGGCACCTCCCCATCGGCCGCGGAGAACAACCGCTCCGCATCGTTCAACGCCGCAACGGCACCCTTCACGTTGCGCTGCAACGCAAGCCCATGCGCCTCCATCACCGCGGCCTCGGCCTGAAGCACCCCGAACGGCGTCCGAGAAGCGGTCACCCGAGCCCCACGCGCCAAGTCGACCGCCAACACCGGCACCCGACAGAACGCCGCGTGATGACTCATCCCGGCCAACATCTCCGCAGCCAACGCGTCGTCCCCGACCTCCTTGCACAACGCCAACGCCTGCCGCAGATGCCGCCGCCCGGAATCCACATCCCCGGTGTCGTAAGCCATCCACCCCGCGAGCTGGTTCAACTCCGCAACCGCAGCAAACAACTCCCGCCGCACCCCGTCCCGAAACCGCCCACCCCGCAACATCGGCACGGCCTCGCCCACCAGGTAGTTCCCCACGACCGACCGAGCGTGCCCACCACCAAACCGGTTGTCCAACTGCCGAAACGTCCGAGTCATCCCCCGCATGACCTCAACCTCCGGCAGCCCGACACCCCGAGCATCAGGCACGAACGGCACGGTCTCGGTGAACCACCCGAACCCACGACTACCACCGCCCCCACGACCCGAACCGGGAGCCTCACTCAACCGAAACCAGAGAAGCGCTTCAGGCACCCGAAGCGCCCGAGCCCACCGCTCAAGCTTCACCAGCTCCTGAGGAGCCCGAACCGCCCGCTCCAGGTTGGACACCTGCCCTTGCGACAGGTTCAGCCACCGGGCGACCATGTCCTGGGTCAACGGCGGGTTGTGCGCGTACCGGTAGGCGTAGATCACCCGCCCAAAATGGCGATCAACGAAGGCATCCCGAAAATCAGACGCCATCCAAAACTCGGTCGGCTTCTCAGGAGCACGCACCAAGCGTTCGTCCTGCCGACCACAAGCAGCGCACAGCGAGCAGTTGTTGTCAGTCGCCAACTTCGCCCCACACATCGAACACCACCGACGCGTCCGCATCACCACCACCGCTCTGAGCCGTGAAGACGAGTGTAGCCACCTGTACGGCCAATGACCTGCCTTTATGAACGAGATCGATATTCCATTCGGTGATTCACCCGTTTGGTGACGCAGTGCCATCCGTGCAGGTTGCGACCACGACATTTGTCGGCCAAGAGTAGATCCGATTGATGCTTTCCCGTCAGTGGTGAAGATAAGGAGTTGCCGTCGATCAATCGCGTTGTTCGACGGCAACGGGTTGCCCGCGCGAGCCTTCCCTCGGCACTGGCCAGCCACAGATCGGGCCCAGATGCGGCCACAGTGCCGCCAGGTCAGGGCGATCCGGCTCCGTCCGCGTGCTGACGGTTGGTGCTGGCCTGATGGTGGCTCCCGTGTAGTGCTGACCGCCCAAGGCCACCTGGCGGTATCCGAGCGTGCCGCGCAGGGCTTGGGCACCTGGTGCCGTTGTCGGCGAGGAACGACCGGCCCCGAAGAGTGCAGAAAAGGATCAAAGAACCACTTGCCGAGCGGCAAGCCGACCTGATGCGAGGACAGGCACTTCCCTCCCGACTCTGCGGGAGACTGAGGTCCGTGCTGCGCCCAAGTCGACATGATGACGCGAATGCCTGCTTTTCGAGACTGTGTCGAGCCTGATCGGTACGGTTCTCTCATGTATAGTCCATGCGCACGAAACGCCTTCTCGCACGTGCCGGTATGGCCATCCCGCGCACCGTCGCAATGCTTCGAAGGTAAATGTAGTTTCCCGGCGTTGACCGAGATGGTCCGCGTCGGCTCGGGGCGCTCGGAGGGAAGAATAGAAATACTATTAGTGCTTCCTCGTTCGCCAGTGTGGGCCGCAACCATTGGTCGGCGACTAGCAGGCGGCAAGTAGGCGCGCCTTCCTTCGGCACGTGTCCTGGCGTAGCCCTCGCTCGCCGGGCCATATATGCGCACCTCTTCGCCTGGCGACGCCGTCTGTGCTCAAGTCAATTGAAGGAGTACCCTTGTCCGATGTCTACACCTTTTTCTCGTATGCGCGTATCGATAATTCGGCAACGCATGACCGCCTCCGAATGCTGAGTGAGGACATCGCTACCCAGTACATGAGCATGTCCGGACTGAAGGCCGATGTGTTCTTCGATAGCGAATCGATTTCCTTGGGTGAAAGGTGGCGTCAGCGCATCGAATCCGGCCTCGTGGCCTCCACCTTTTTGTTCGCCATCATTTCCCCTGCTTACATGCGTAGCCTTTGGTGTCGCGACGAACTTCGGACTTACCTCACGCTTGTTGGCGGCGGGCAAAGCAGGATGATCGTTCCGCTCCTTCTGTATCCGATGGAGGAAATCGATCGCCGTTTTCCAGGCGACGAATTGTGGAACGAGATCAAGGAGCTCAAGTTTCGGTCGATCCACAGTTTGCGTGCCGAGGAGCGCGGATCGCGGGAATGGATGTTCACGGTAATCGAAATTGCTAGCAAGATGGACGAAATTGTTGGCCCTCTAAATATGAGTGCATCGAATCCGGAATCGAATGGCGTCGGCCAAGTACTCCTTCTGGGGAAATCAACCCCGAGTGGCGAACTTGCCAGCCCGGCCGGCATTCTTGAGTTGCAGGCCGCAGCGGAGAATGCACTACCCCGACTGACGGAGGTGGCTGCCAGGTTCAGCCACTTCGTGAACCAGGTCGGCGACGAGATGACCGCTGCCACTCCACGCGCCCGGCAGGCGACTTCCTTCAAGGACAAGCTTGCGGCTGCGAACTCTCTCGCAAGCAAGTTGGAACCAATCGCAGAAGCGGCATTGGGTGCATCTAACGAGATGCGCCAAATTGTCGCAGATGTTTCGCCCGGGATTTCGGCCATCCTCGGGCAGGTGGCAAATTCGCCAACCGAACGAGCAGACCCGGGCATGCAGGAGTTTATCTCGAATGTGAAGGGGATGATCGAGGGAATTGCTGCTTCCTATGAAAGTTCGATTGTATTTCGTGACTCGATGGAGGGGAACAAGGGGTTTTCCAGGAGTCTTGACCGGGTTTTGATCACTCTTCAGGACTCGCTTCTCGCCATGGTCGATCTGAACGCAATGGCGCAGGCGTGGGGGGGAATTATCGAATCCTTCGAAGAGGACTAGGCGGTGTCGTACCCCTCCCTTTCGGGAGGCGTCAAACGATCACCGCCGCCGCTACGCAGAGCAGGCGGGCGCAGGGAGATCGACGGGTTGACGGTTGTCAGGAGGGTGGTACTCGTCCGCACAGCGGAGCCGACACTGTTCGGTGTCGAAACGCCGAACAGTGAACGTGTACGGCGGAGTGTCGGTGAGCTGGTTCAGTTTGGTGCGAGTGGGCCAGGCACCCGTGAGATGCGTGGTTGTGGTGGGGAGCCCCGCCTGATTCCCAAGTCGCATCGTCGTCCGCCGACTGTCGATCGGCCGATGTGCCGCTGCGGATCTAGGTGGGTTTCGCGGGGCTACCGGCAGGACCACGACGCGCCACGCGTGCACGTCGCATCCGGCCTGGATGACAACGCTTCCCCTGGCATTGGTCGCAACGTCGTGAGTGTTCGGCGGTTCGGCCAGGCCGCAGGTGGACATACCGGGCCTCGCCTCCCGAGTTGTCGCCGCCTAGTGCTGACCACGCGCGGATCGGTCTCACGTGTGTCGGGCACGGTGTTGGTCAGGCCTGACCGCTGCCGCCGTCCACAGTGGGCTGA
This sequence comes from Actinosynnema sp. NPDC020468, assembly GCF_040642015.1. Classification (NCBI taxonomy): domain Bacteria; kingdom Bacillati; phylum Actinomycetota; class Actinomycetes; order Pseudonocardiales; family Pseudonocardiaceae; genus Actinosynnema; species Actinosynnema sp. NPDC020468. Next base: position 91,078 of record NZ_JBFAEO010000027.1, on the reverse strand, counting down.
TCTGCCCGTCCGGAGATCATGGGACAGCCTTGGGTCACGGCGGAGAACGAAGAACGACGCCGGCCGGGCGGAGTGGTGTCCGTCTGGCCGGCGTCGCGGTGGAGAAGAAGGTCAGGCCGCGGCCTTGGTCTCCCAGAAGATCTTGTCGATCTGGGCGATCAGGTCGAGCAGTTCCTGGCCCTTCGCCGGGTCCATCGAGCCCTTCGTGCCGGAGGCGCCCGCGGCCTTGGTGGCGCGGTTGAAGAGGTCGTGGAGGTCCGGGTACTTCTCGAAGTGGGGCGGCTTGAAGTAGTCGGTCCAGAGGACCCACAGGTGGTGCTTGACGAGTTCGCTGCGCTGTTCCTTGATCAGGACGGCGCGCTCGCGGAACTCCGGGTCCTCGTTCGCCTGGTACTTCTCCTGCACTGCCTTGATCGATTCCGCTTCGATCCGGGCCTGCGCCGGGTCGTACACACCGCACGGGAGGTCGCAGTGCGCGGTGACCTCCGTGAGCGGGCGGCGGAGTTCACGGATGTACGACATGAGTCGCATCATTTACTCCCTGACAGTGGATGCTCCGACGTGCCGAACCCTACTCCCGGGGCTCTCGGCGGGCAGGTGGAGGTGATCGTTGGCACGACCTGGCGGACACCCGTTGCCGCTGGTTCGGGTGGTCGGGCCGTCGATGGTCCCGACCCTCAGGACGGGCGACCTCGTGATCGTCTCGTATCGCGGGAACCCGGCGCCCGGCGACGTGGTGCTGGTGCGGTGGGCGGCGCGGCCGGGGCAGCTCTCGGTCAAGCGGGTGGTGCGGGCGGAACCGGGTGGGTGGCACGTCGAGGGGGACAACCCGTTCGGGTCCACCGACTCTCGGACGTTGGGCGCGGCCGAGGTGGTCGGGGTGGCGCGGTTCCGGTTGTGGCCCCGGCCCCGGCGGTTGTGAGGACTCCCCGGGAGGGGAGTCCTCAGGGGCGACTCAGGACTTCAAGGACGCGTACCAGGTCTGGCAGTCCTCGTACGACGGCAGGAGGCCCTGCGCGAGCGCCTCCTCCAGCGACGGGGCCAGGGTGTCCTTCTCCGACAGCACCGGCTCGACGTCCGCCGGCCACGGCAGGTCGAGCGTCAACGGGTTCAGGCCGCGCTCGGCGCGCGGGTTGAAGCCCTCGGTGCACAGGTACGACGTGATCGTGCCGTCCTCCAGCGCCATCAGCGCGTGGCCGAGGCCCTCCGGCAGGTAGACCGAGTTGAACTTGCCCGGCTCCAGCACGACCGCGTCCCACTCGCCGAACGTCGGCGACCCCGCGCGCACGTCGACGACCACGTCCAGCAGCCGCCCGCGCGGGCAGTACACGTACTTCGCCTGCCCCGGCGGCACGTCCGCGTAGTGCACCCCGCGCACCACGCCGCGCCGCGACTCGCTGTGGTTGGTCTGCGCGACCTTCAACGGGTGCCCGACGGCCGCCGCGAAGGCCTGCTCCTGGAACGGCGCGACGAACAGCCCCCGGTCGTCGGGGAACACCGATGGGGTGAACTCGAAAGCGCCGGAAATTTTCAGCTCACGTGCCTGCATGGCGCACACCCTAGAACGGCCGGGATCTTGACCGATCCTGCCTGCGTAAACCGACCGGTCGGTGCAGAAAACCGGACGTACGTTCTGTGAAACCCCCTCTGAACTGCGGAAAGAGTGTGATCCCCGCCGCAGACAGCCGCCGTTCGCACTGCCACACTGACCCGCACACCGCCGCCAGGGCCGCCGCGTGGTCGTAATCCGACCGACGTCCAAGCCCGAAAATCTTTCCGTAATGGCCCCGTCGATCCGCGATTACCACGCCGGTCCGGTGCGCCGAACGCTCGCGCACCGCAGGAGGGACTCCCGTGACCGCTCTGAACGACCCGCTGACCACCGAACCGACCGACGAAGAGATCTTCGGCGCCCACGTGGGCGGCAAGCTGGAGATCGGCGCCACCGCCTCGCTCGCCGACCCGCGCGCGCTGGCCATCGCCTACACACCCGGTGTGGCTCGGGTGAGCCGGGCGATCGCCGACGACGCGAGCCTCGCCGCGAAGTACACGTGGGCGCACCGCCTGGTCGCCGTGGTGAGCGACGGCACGGCGGTGCTGGGTCTGGGCGACATCGGCCCGAGCGCGTCGCTGCCCGTCATGGAGGGCAAGGCGGCCCTGTTCAAGGCGTTCGGCGGGCTCGACTCGATCCCGCTGGTGCTGAACACGACGGACGTGGACGAGATCGTGGAGACCCTGGTCCGGCTGCGGCCGAGCTTCGGCGCGGTCAACCTGGAGGACGTCTCGGCGCCGCGCTGCTTCGAGTTGGAGAAGCGGCTCATCGAGGCGCTGGACGTGCCGGTCATGCACGACGACCAGCACGGCACCGCGGTCGTGGTGCTGGCGGCGCTGCGCGGCGCGAACACCGTGCTGGGCAAGGACCTCGCGAACCAGCGGGTGGTCGTGTCCGGCGCCGGCGCGGCGGGCGTGGCGTGCGCGAAGATCCTGCTCGCGGCGGGCATCGGCGAGGTCACCGTGGTCGACTCGCGCGGCATCGTGCACGCCGGTCGCGACGGGCTGAACCCGGTGAAGGCGGACCTGGCCGCGGTCACCAACGGGAGCGGGCTGCGCGGCGGCATCGCCGAGGCGCTGGTCGGCGCGGACGTGTTCGTCGGCGTCAGCTCGTCCACGGTGCCCGAGGAGCTGATCGCGACCATGGCGAAGGACTCCATCGTCTTCGCGCTGTCCAACCCGGACCCCGAGGTTCACCCGGACGTGGCGGGTCGGCACGCGGCGATCGTCGCCACGGGTCGCAGCGACTTCCCCAACCAGATCAACAACGTGCTCGCGTTCCCGGGCATCTTCCGCGGCGCGCTGGACGTGGGCGCGCGTCGGATCACCGAGAACATGAAGCTCGCGGCCGCCGACGCCATCGCGGCCGTCGCCTCGGACGACCTCGCCGCCGACCGCATCGTGCCCAGCGCCCTGGACCCCAGGGTCGGACCCGAAGTCGCCGCCGCCGTGGCCTTGGCAGCACGGGAAGACGGAGTAGCCTGACCGCTGTCGGAGTTGGGAGAGCTCCGGCCGCGTCCGTTCTCGCCCTCGGAAGACGAAACCACTCTTGTGCCGTTTCGTTAGCCCGTTGAGGGGTGGGCGATGACGCTCCGAAACGATACGGTCCCTCTCCTTGGGTGAACAGCCCGTGGAGAGGGACGCCGTGCCGCCGGAGCGTCTGGCCGGTTCGTCCCTGCCGTAGACACGGAAGGTGGGACCGTGCCCAAGCGGGTTGGACGCGCTCCGGTGGTGCTCGACCCTGCGCGGCCACCGCACACCCCGGTCGCACTCGACGGGATCGAGTTGCCGGAGGGGCCTGCTCTGCTGTGCGACCACAAGGGCGTCGTGATGCGGGCGAACGCGGGCGCGGTCGAGCTGGCCAAGGCCGCGGCCGGCGGCCTGGTCGGTCGTCCGCTGGGCGAGCTGCTGCTGGGCGACCCGACCGACCTGCGGCTGCACCGGACCGACGGCACGCTGCTGCCCGTCCGGGTGGCCCGCTACCCGGTTCCCGGCGCGGGCTTGCAGGCGGTCCTGCTGGTGGACGTCTCCGACCTGGCCCGCTCGGCCGCCGAGCTGCGCGACGAGCAGCGCCGGCTCGAGGCCGTGCAGCGGGTCGCGCGGATCGGCTCGTGGGAGTACGACCCGGTCACCGGCGTGACGGTCTGGTCCCAGTCGCACTACGAGATGATGGGCCTGGACCCGACCTCGACCGTGCCGGGCGCGCAGGCCGTGCTCGACATCGTGCACCCCGACGACTACGACATGGTCGCGAGCTACTGGGCGAACCGGGAGCTCGACGGCAACCCGATCGACATCGTCTACCGGATCGTGCCGCCCGACGGGGGCCTGCGGTGGATCCGCGGCGTGGCCGAGGCGAAGCTGCGCTCCGACGGGCGGACCCAGTTCATCACCGGGTACATCCAGGACATCACCGAGCAGTGGCGCACCGACCGCGAGCTGGCCACCGAGCGCGCCCGGCTGCTGGAGGCGCAGCGGATCGCGCGCATCGGCAGCTGGAGCTACGAGATCGGCACCGGCATGGTGCACCGCAGCGAGGTGCTGCTGGAGATGTACGCCGAGGTCGAGCTGGTGCCCGACGAGGACCTGCTGTGCGGCGTGCACCCGGACGACCGCGCGATGCTGGAGGACCTCAAGCGCGCGCTGCTGCACGCGAAGGACGGCGCGACCAGCGAGGTCGAGGTGCGCAGCGCGTTCGCGGACAAGGTCTACGTGTGCCGGGCCCGGGCCGAGCTGGACGGCGGTCGGGTGAAGCGGCTGCACGGCACCATCCAGGACGTCACCGAGGCCCGCGCGCTGGAGCGCCAGCTGCGCGAGGACCGGCGCCGGCTCGCCGACGCCCAGGCCGCCGCCCGGTTGGGCGTGTGGGAGTGGAACCTGCAAACCGGCGACGTCGTGTGGTCGGACATGCTGCACGACCTGTTCGGCGTCGAACGCGGGCAGCGCACCCGCTACCAGACCTACCTCGACCTGGTGCACGACGACGACCGGGTGTGGGTGGACGAGCTGTGGCAGCACCTGGCGACCGACGGCGAGCCCGTGCAGGCCGAGCACCGGATCGTCCGCCCGGACGGCCGGGTGCGGGTGTTCCGCAGCCACGGCGTGGTGGTGAAGGGCCCGGACGGGCTGCCGCTGGCCGTCGGCACGGCGCAGGACATCACCGAGCAGCGCGCCGCGGAAACCCGGATGAAGCGGTCCAGCCAGCGGTTCGCCGACCTGGTGTCGCTCACCCCGGTCGGCATCGGCCTGTTCGATGAAGGTGAACGGCTGGTCGACGCGAACGACGCGTTGTGCGACCTGCTCGGCATGGACCTGGAGCAGTTGCGCGGGATGACCGCCGAGCAGCTGACCCTGCCCGAGGACAACCCCAACCGGCTCCGGTCGGTGGAGCGGATGACCGCGCTCGGCGCCGACCGCACGCACAAGATCCCGCAGCGCATCCTGATCCGGCCCGACGGCGTGCTGGTCTACTGCGAGCTGCACATCGCGCTGTCCGTGCAGGACGACGGCCGCCGGTTCTGGCTGATCGTGTTCCAGGACATCACCGAGCGCCGCCGCACCGCCGAGGCGTTGCGGCACCAGGCGACCCACGACGAGCTGACCGGCCTGCCCAACCGCGCGCTGGTCAAGGAGCTGCTGGGCGGGCTGCTGGAGTCGCCGGACCGGGCGCGGGTGGCGGTGCTGTTCTGCGACATCGACAACTTCAAGCGGGTCAACGACTCGCTGGGCCACGACGCGGGCGACGAGCTGCTGGTGGCGTTGGCGCGCCGGTTGGAGGGCGGGCTTCCCGAGCGCTGCACGGCCGCGCGGTTGTCCGGCGACGAGTACGTGATCATCTGCGAAGACATCGACGAGGTCGGCGGCGTGGACGCGCTGGCGACCAAGGTGGCCGGGTTGTTGCGGACGGCGGTGCCGGTGCACGGCCAGCTGGTCCGGGTGTCCGCGTCGATCGGCGCGGCGGTGCCCAACGGGTCCCGGGCGACCGGCAACGACCTGCTGCGGTTCGCGGACGCGGCCATGTTCGAGGCCAAGCGGGCGGGCGCGGGTCGGGTGTCGCTGGCGTCGGCGGCGCTGATCGCGTCGGCCGACCGGCAGGTGCACCTGGAGGGTCAGCTGCGGGACGCGCTGGCCAACGACGGCCTGGCGCTGCACTTCCAGCCCGTGGTGGGCGTGGACGGCGCGGTGCAGACCGCCGAGGCGCTGGTCCGCTGGCCGCACCCGGACCGCGGGCTGTTGCCGCCGGACATCTTCCTGCCGGTGGCCGAGCAGGGCGACCTGCTGCGCGAGCTGGACCGGTGGGTGCTGCGGACGGCGTTGAAGGAGGCCTCCACCTGGCCCGCGCCGAACGGGCAGCCGGTGTCGGTCGCGGTGAACCTCGCCGGGCTGGTGCCGGGCGACCCCGAGTTCGTGGACATCGTTGCCAACACCATCGCCGAGACCGGCATCCCGTGGGACCGGGTGGTGCTGGAGCTGGTCGAGACCGCGCTGGTGGACCTGCCGTCGCGGGTGCGCCAGTCGATGGACGAGCTGGTGGCGCGCGGCATCCGGTTCGCGGTGGACGACTTCGGCACCGGGTACTCCTCGCTGGCCCGGCTCAAGGACCTGCCCGCGCAGATCATCAAGGTGGACCGGCGGTTCGTGTCGGGTGTCGGCAACGACTCGTCGGACTTCGCGGTCGCGCGGGCCGTGGTGGACATGGCCCGCGCGATGGGCCGCAAGTGCGTGGCGGAGGGCGTGGAGACGGCGACCCAGTTCCACGTGCTGCGCGGGGTGGGCGTGGACGCCTACCAGGGCTGGCTGTTCAGCAGACCGGTGCCGCCCAAGGAGTTCCGCGCGGTGCTGGCCCTGGGTCCGCTGCACATCCCGCGCGCCGGCTGACCGGGCCGGACCGGGCACGCGGGTGTGCGCTGCCGCGCGGGCCGGTCGCGGGGGAGTCGGCCCGGCGCGGGGTGCGGTCAGCCGGTGGGTCGGGCGGGCTCGGTGGTCAGGGCGGACTCGCGGATCAGGGGCAGCAGCTCGGCGATCCGGTGGCGGGGCAGGTCGATCAGGCGCTCGTCCAGGTCGTCGTGGTCCGGGATGCGGTCGCGGGCTTCGCGCTTGCTGATCCGGCACGCCACGGTCAGGGCTTCGCGCCACACGTTGCCGAGCTTGCCGTGCGCGCGCATCAGGACCTCGCGCACGGCGAGGCCACCGGCGTCCAGGGTGCCCGCCAACACCTGGTCCGCCACCACGACGCAGTGCTTGCCGTCCGGGGTGGACCGCAGGAACCGCAGCGCGAACCTGGTGTCCACCAAGGACTTCAGGCCCTGCTGGCCGGCCGCGGACGCCACGTCCGGGTGGTTGTTCGGCACCAGCGCGGCCATCCGGCCCGGTGAGCAGGCGAGCAGCGTGCGCAGCAGCCACGGGCCCGGGTCGCCGGACAGGTCGACGGCCAGCGACGCGGCGCCCTTGCCGACCGGGTCGGCCCAGCCGGGCTGCCGGGGTTTGGGCGGCGGCGTGGACTCCGGGCGCGGCGCGAGGTCGACCAGGGCGGCCAGGGCCTCGGAACTCGGGCCGGTCGCCTCGATCGACTGCGGGCCGTGGGTGTAGATCGCGGTGCGGCCGGGCGTGACCGAGCGGCGGGACGTGGGCCGGCACACGTACAGGTCGGCCGCGCTGCCGATGGCCTGCGCGCCGTCGAACCGGTGGAAGTCGGGCAGGATCGCCTCGAACACCAGGCCGAGCCGCTGCAACTCCTGCTGCACCTTGAGCCCCAGCGCGGGCGCGCGGTCGCTGAAGCCGTACGCGAGCAGCACCCGGCCGTCGGCGCCCAGGCACTCGACCGCGCGGCCGGCGAACAGGCCCATGCCCTCCGGCGTGTACGGCGGGTCGCTGAACACCAGGTCGGCGGTGTCCACGACGGACGGTGGCACGCCGAACCGGAAGTCCGCGTGCAGGGTGCGCACCGGCCAGCCGCGGTCGTCCGCGCGGGACGAGATGTAGGCCAGCAGCCGGTCGTCCACGTCGACCACCAGCACCCGCACGTCCGGGTTCACCGCGCACACCGCGAGCGAGGTGAGGTCGTGGTCGCCGAGGCACAGCAGGGTCCGGCCGGCCAGGTCGTAGTGGGTGTCCAGCCACAACGCGCGCTTCAGCGCCGTCTCGGCGGTCGCCTGCACGTGGTCCAGCGCGGCCAGCGGCGGCGGCACGTCGGCGATGTCGGACAGCAGGGTGCGCAGGTCCTCGACGTGCCGGGACACCAGGGCGTCCAGCGGGTCGACCGGGTCGGCGAAGTCGAGGAACTCCGCGTAGTCGGCGCTCGGCGCGAGCCGGAACCGGTCGCGGTCGGTCTCCAGGTCGCCGGACACCGCCGCCAGCAGCTCCTGCACGGTGCGCCTGGGCACCGCGGGAAGCCGCACCAGTTCGGCGAGGGTGTGCCAGTCGGACGCGAGCAGCGCGAGGACCCGGCGCAGCTTGCGCGCGTGCGCGCCGCGCTCGGACAGCAGAGCGCGGACTAGTTCGGTTGCCACAACCGGAGCAGCCTACTGACCGAATCCTGGAACGCCGTGCCGCGGTCGTCCCGACGGGCTAGTGTCGTTCGACGCTTGACACACCGGCAGGGAGGACATCGGGTGATCGAGTTCCGCGACGTCACCAAGCGGTACGACGACGGGACCACCGCGGTGAACGGTCTGGACCTCACGGTGGAGGCGGGCACCATCACGGTCTTCGTGGGACCCTCCGGGTGCGGCAAGACCACGTCGTTGCGCATGGTGAACCGGATGATCGACCCCACGTCGGGCACCGTCCTGGTGGACGGGAAGGACGTGCTGAAGGTCGACCCGCCCACGCTGCGGCGCGGCATCGGCTACGTGATCCAGCAGGCCGGGCTGTTCCCGCACCGGACCGTGCTGGACAACGTGGCCACGGTGCCGCTGCTGTCCGGTTGGGACAAGCGCAGGGCCCGTTCCCGCGCGGCCGAGCTGCTGGAGCTGGTCGGCCTGCCGACCGAACTGGGCAGGCGCTACCCGGCCCAGCTCTCCGGCGGTCAGCAGCAGCGCGTCGGCGTGGCGCGCGCGCTCGCCGCCGACCCGCCGGTGCTGCTGATGGACGAGCCGTTCAGCGCGGTGGACCCGGTGGTGCGCGAGGGCCTCCAGGACGAGCTGCTGCGCCTGCAGGCCGAGCTGGACAAGACGATCGTCTTCGTCACGCACGACATCGACGAGGCGGTGCGGATCGGCGAGAAGGTCGCGGTGTTCCGCGAGGGCGGGATCCTGGCCCAGTACGCGCCGCCGGCGGAACTGCTGACCCGGCCCGCGGACGACTTCGTGGCGAGCTTCGTCGGCAAGGACCGCGGCTACCGCTCGCTGTCCTTTGTGGACGCCACCGGCGTGGAGATCACGAAGGAGCCCACCGCGGACGAGGGCGGCGACGGCTGGCGGCTGGTCGTGGACGGCGACCGGCGGCCCCAGGGCTGGCGCGCGCCGGACGGCGCGGAGGTGCCCGGCGGCTCGCTGTACGAGGTCGGCGGCCCGGTGCGCGGCGCGCTGGACGCGGCGCTGTCCTCGCCGTCCGGGCTCGGCGTCGTGGTGGACGCGGAGGGCCGGTACGCGGGCGTCGTGCGGGCGCACCAGGTGATCGACGTGATCGAGAGCCGCCGTGGGTGACATCGTCAAGTACCTGAGCGACGCCGGCACCCGGGCGGCGGTGCTGGACATGCTGCTCCAGCACGTCTACCTGTCGCTGCTGCCGCTGGTGATCGCGGTGGTGCTGGCGATCGTGCTCGGGTTGCTCGGCCACCGGTACCGGCAGGTCAACAGCACCCTGGTGACGCTGGCGAACGCGATCTACACGGTGCCGTCGCTGGCCCTGTTCGCGATCATCCCGGCGGTGATCGGCACCCAGGTGCTCGACCCGCTGAACGTGGTGATCGCGCTGACGATCTACACCACCGCGCTGCTGGTGCGGCCGGTCGTGGACGCGCTGGACGCCGTGCCGACGCACGTGACGGCCGCGGCGACCGCGATGGGCTTCCGGCCGTGGCGGCTGTTCCTCACGGTGGAGCTGCCGCTGTCCGTGCCGGTGCTGGCGGCGGGCGTGCGGGTCGGCGCGGTGAGCAACATCAGCCTGGTCAGCGTCGGCGCGCTGATCGGCACCGGCGGGCTCGGCGTGCTGTTCACCGACGGGTTCCGGCAGCGCTACCTCGCGCCGATCGTCATCGGCATCGTGCTGACGCTGGTGCTCGCGCTGGTGGTGGACCTGCTCTTGGTGGGCCTGCGCCGGCTGCTGACGCCGTGGACGAGGGCGGGGCGGGCATGATCTTCGCGGACGCGTTCGCGTGGCTGCTCGACGCGGCGAACTGGACCGGGCCGAAGTCGATCCCGGTGCGCATCGGCATCCACCTGCTGTACTGCCTGGGCGCGGTGGTCGGCGCGTCGCTGATCGCGGTGCCGCTGGGCCTGTACGTGGGGCACACCGGGCGCGGCGGGCTGGTGCTCGTGGGCGGCAGCAACGCGTTGCGCGCGCTGCCCACGCTCGGCCTGGTGACGTTCCTCTACCTGATCGCGGGCGGTGGCACCGTCGGCGTGCTGATCGGGTTGATCGTGCTCGCGGTGCCGCCCATCCTGGCCGGCGCGTACGCGGGCGTGCAGGAGGTCGACCGCGGCGTCGTGGACGCCGCGCGCGGCATGGGCATGACCGGCGCGCAGCGGTTGTGGCGCGTCGAGGTGCCCAACGCACTGCCGCTGCTCGTGGGCGGGGTGCGCAACGCCACGCTCCAGGTGGTCGCGACCGCGTCGGTCGCGGCGTACGTGGGCATCGAGACCCTCGGCCGTCCGCTGATCGACGGTTTGCGGGTGCTCGACTACGGGCAGTTCGTCGGAGGCGCGATCCTCATCGCGCTGCTCGCGGTGGCGCTCGACCTGCTGCTGGCCCTGGCCGGCAGGTTCGTCGTGCCGAAGGGTTTGCGGCTGTCCGCACAGCCGAGGCGCCGCAGGAAAGTGGCGCCCGTTCAAGTGGGAGGTAGTACGGCATGAAGCGCACGATGGCCGTCATCGTCGCGGCGGCAGCGCTCTTCGCCTCCGCGTGCGGGTCCAAAGAGGACCTGAGCGGTGCGAACTCGACCACCGCGTCCGGTGAGGTCGTGGTCGGCTCGGCCGACTTCACCGAGAACAAGATCCTGGCCGAGATCTACGCCGGCGCGCTGCGCGGCGCGGGCGCGAAGGTGTCGGTCAAGGCCGGCATCGGCGCGCGCGAGCTCGTCGTGAAGGCGTTGCAGGACAAGTCGCTCGGCGTGGTCCCGGAGTACACCGGCAACCTGCTGAACTACTTCGACAAGAGCAACACCACGACCAAGACCGACGAGGTGTACACGGCGCTCAAGTCGAAGACCCCGTCGGGCCTGGAGGTCCTGGACAAGGCCGCGGCCGAGGACAAGGACGTGCTGGTGGTCACCAAGGCCACCGCCGACGGCGGCGTGAAGTCGATCGCGGACCTCGGTTCGGACAAGTACGTGCTCGGCGCGGCGGGCGAGTGGGCGCAGCGCTGGCAGACCAAGATCGCCGATCTCTACGGCGTGAAGTTCAAGGAGATCAAGACCACCGACGCCGGTGGCCCGGTCACCGTGGACGCGCTGAAGAACGGCACCGCGCAGGTCGCCAACCTCTACACGACGTCGTCGGACATCGCGGCGAACGGCTTCGTGCAGCTGGAGGACCCCAAGTCGCTGTACCCGGCGCAGAACATCGTGCCGCTGCTGCGTTCCGGCGCGGTGGACGACAAGGGCAAGGCGGCGCTGAACAAGGTCTCCCAGGCGCTCACCACCGACAAGCTCGCCGAACTGGTGAAGCGGGTGGACGTGGACAAGGAGACCGCCGTGAACGTGGCGGCGGACTTCCTGACCAAGGAGAAGATCTAGGCTTCACGACGGCCGCCGATGCGCTCAGTGAGCGCGTCGGCGGCCTTTGTCGTCTCCTCGGCCAGTTCCGGCCACACCTGGCCGCACTCGTCGTCGCACACGTGCCGGAAGGTGACCGTGATCGCCGCGATCGGGCGGCCGCCGTGGTCGAACACCGGCGTGGCCACCGAGGCGAAACCCGCGGTCACGTAGCCGTCCTCGACCGCCCACCCCCGGCGCCGCTCGGTCGCGAGCAGCCGGCGCAGACCCGGCAGGTTGCGCGGGCCCCGGCCGGTGCGGTCCACGAAGCTGCCGGCGGTCGGGAACAGCGCCCGCACCTGCGCGTCCGGCAGCCGGGCCAGCATCGCCCGACCCGACGCCGTCAGGTGCGACGGCAGCCGCACGCCCACGTCGGACACGATCGTCGCCGGCCGTCGAGGCTGCTCCCGCAGCAGGTAGAGCGCCTCCGCGCCGTGCAGCACGCCCAGGTGGGCGGTGAAGTCCACCGCGTCCACCAGCCGCCGCAGCAGCGGCCGCGCCAACCGCTCCAGCGGGTCGTGGCGCAGGTACGCCGACCCGAGTTCGAACGCCGCCACGCCAAGGCCGTACCGGCGCTCCTCGGGGAAGTGCGTGGCGAAGCCGGCCTCGGTCAGCTCGGCCAGCAGGTGGTAGGTCGTCGACCGGGGCAGGCCCAGTTCGCGCGCCACCGTCGCGGCGGACAGCGGACCCGGTCGACCGGCGAGCAGTCGCAGCACGGCCAGTCCCCGCCGCAGCGCGGGCACGTCGCTGCTGACTCCCATGCACGACATTCTCAACAAATCGGGGCTTCCGCGCATTGGAGGGGTATGACGACGAGCTTCGAGGAGTTCGCGGCAGGGCAGGTGACCCCGCTGCTGCGGTACGCCACGGCGCTGGCGGGGGATCCGCACCTGGCCCAGGACCTGGTGCAGGAGTCGTTACTGCGCGCCCAGCAGCGCTGGAAGCGCATCGGCGACCTCGCGCACCCGGCCGCGTACCTGAAACGCATGGTCACCAACGAGTTCCTGTCGTGGCGGCGCAGATTCGTCCGGCACGCGCCACTGGCCGAGGACGCCTCGACCGCGGACCCGACCCGGGCGGTGGACGAGCGGGACGCCATGGCGCGCAGCATCGCCCGGCTCACCCGCAAGCAGCGCGTGGCGATCGTGCTCCGGTACTTCGAGGACTACGAGGACGCGGCGATCGCCGAGGTGCTGGGGTGCGCCGAGGTGACCGTCCGCAGCCACATCTCCCGCGCGCTGACGACGTTGCGCGCGGAGCACAAGCAGAAGGAGGCGGCGCTGTGAACGACGTCGAGGACCTGATCCGCGACACCCTGCGGCACCAGGCCGACCGGGCGTCGGGCGAGGGGGAGGTGCTGGCGGCCCTGCACCGGCCGCGCCGGGCGACCAGGGTGCCCTGGGCGGTGGGCCTCGCGACGGTGACGGCCGCGGTCGTGGTGGTGGCGGTGGTCGAGGGGGTCCGGTCGGGCGGCGTGGACACCGCGGGACCGGGCACGAGCGCGAGCGCGGCGGCGACCACCGTGCCGGAGACCCCGCTGGGGTTCACGCCGTCGTTCCTGCCCGAGGGCTTCAAGGAGGTCAAGCGGGAGGTGACGCCGACCAGCGTCAACCGGGTGTGGCGGGACCGGCAGTACTACGTGGTGTCGCTCACCGTGGTCACCGTGGACGCGGCGCACCCGAAACCGGCCGACGGCGTCTTCCCGGACGTCGAGGGCCCGGCCGAGGTCTTCGGCCTGGACGCGGGTCACTACGGCAAGCTCATCGTCACCGGACCCGACGGCGAGGCGGAACGGGTGCGGGTCCGCGACTCGATCCACCCCGTCGCCGACACCTTCCGGTTCCCGGTCGCGGTCGAGGGCGCGGAGAAGGCGACCCTGGAGCTCGAGGACGACCACCCGTCGCTCGACGTCTGGTTCCCCGAGGAGCACGCGTTCCGGCGGCTCTGGCTCGGTCCGCGCGCGAACACCGGCCAGTGGGCGCGGGACACCACCGCCCGCGGCGGGCCCGCGAAGGTCGGCTACCCCGACGGCACCATCTCCGCGCAGGTCGGCGACGACCCGAACCGGCAGTTGACGATCATGACGACCCGGCCGGCCTCCGATGCGCGCCTGGTGGAGCTGATCGAGGGGTTGGTGGTCGACCCGAACCCCGACCTGGCCTGGCTCGGCTCCTGACGCGCCACCACGTCTTCCCGCGCGCCGACCGGGTCGCGCGGACCACTCGAGAACGAAGGGGGGAATTCGTGCACACCACCGAGGACCGCGGCGTCCACGCCGTTCGGGTGCGCGCCGGCCGGGTTCGCGGAGGTCGAACCGGACCCGGACCCGGGCTGGACCGGGAGGTGACGGCCGGGTGCCGTCGCGAGGACACGAGCAGGGAGGAGGCACTGTGATCGACATCGGGAAGCCGGCCCGCGACGCGGCTCGCGGTAGCCGGGCGCGGCGGGCGGTGGTGGGGTTGGCCGCGCTCGCGGCGGTGGTCACCGTCGTCGGCACGGCGGACGCCGGACCCGGCACGGCGACGCCGACCACGCCGGTCGCGACGTCCGCGCCGGCACCGAAGAGCACCGTGCAGGCGTGGCCGAGGACCGCGTCGGTGCCGACCGTGCCGCCGACGACGCCGAAGCCGGGCGTGTCGACCACGCCGGTGGTCCCGTTCCTTTACGCGCCCACCTGGTTGCCGGAGGGGTACGTGGAGAGCGAGCGGTCGTCGTCGGCCTTCGGCCCGGGCGCGGGCGTCAAGCGGTTGTGGACCCACCCGACGGGGGCGACGGTCTCCTTCGCCGTGGTGAAGCCGACGGACCCGAACTTCCCGCGCACCGGCCTGTACAGCGGGCCGGACGGGATGGCCGAGTACTTCGAGCTGGACGCGGAGCACGTCGGCGTGGTCGGGGCGTGGGGTCCCGACGAGACCCCGACCAGGAAGCGGATCCGGGAGTCGGTGCGGCCCTCCGACGGGGTCTTCCGGGCGCCCGCGGGCGTGGCGGGTTCCGAGGGCACGGCCGTGTACGGCCGCGACGGCGCCTGGAACTCGGTGACCACCTACACCCGACCCGGCCACCCCGAGCGCTTCTACGCCCGGCTCACCACCGACTTCGGTTTCCCGCCCGAGGCGGTGCCGACGACGGCGCGGGGCCTGCCCGCGACGGTGAGCTACAACCGGATCCACCTGGAGCTGGAGCCCGGGCGCTGGCTCCTGGTCGAGGCCGCCTGGGGGCTCACGACCGAGGAGCTCGTGGCGCTCGCCGAGGAGATCGAGATCGACCCGAACCCGGACCTGGGCTGGATCGGGAAATGACGGCCGAGAGCCGTTTTTCGCACGACGAGAGCAGGGGGAAGCACTGTGATCACCATCGAGAAGTCGAACCGCACGACCCTGGGGCGTCGCCTCACGGCGGGCCTGGCCGCGGTGGCGGCGGCGGTGGCCGTCGTGGGTGTGGCGAACGTCGGCCAGGCCGCGGCCACGCCGACGACGACGACCGTGCAGTCGCACCCGTTCCTCTACGCGCCGACCTCGCTGCCGGCGGGGTTCGTGGAGGTCCAGCGGTCGGCGTCGACCTACGGGAACACCGTCCGGCGGGTGTGGCGGCGCGAGTCGCCCGCCGCGCAGATCGCGTTCACCGTGGTGGACCTGGACCCGAACTCGTGGGAGTCGCCGACCGGCGAGTACACCACGGGCGACGGCTGGGCGCGGAACTTCGTGCTGGACGAGGGCCACTTCGCGCGGCTGTCGGTGACCGGTGACCTCGACGTCGAGGCGACCTGGTCGCAGGTGAAGGACTCGGCGCAGCCGGACGGCGGCTCGTTCCGCGCGCCGCTGGCGATCGACGGCGAGAACTACGCGACGGTGTACGCCCAGGACGGCACCTGGAAGTCGTTCACCAGGTTCTCCCTGAACGGTTCCTGGCAGGAGCGGGGCGTCCGGTTGACCACCGACGGTCCGACCGACCCGAACGCGCAGCCGACCACGGCCCGCGGCCTGCCGGCGCTGGTGAGCTGGGGTGCCCTCTACGTCGAGGTGGAGCCCGGCCGGTGGCTGGTGGTCGAGGGCGCCTACCAGGAGTCGGCGGCGAACCTGGTGGGGTACGCCGAGGACGTGGTGTTGGACGCCACCCCGGACGTGTCCTGGACCAACCCGTGACGGCGTGACCGCGCCCGAGCGCTGATCGACGGCCGGCCGCACCCCTCGGGGCGCGGCCGGCCTGTCTGGTATCCCAGACCCCTTCGGCCGGTCTCCGGTCGTGCGGAACGGGCCGCCGGGTTGTGATGGACGGCATGCAACCCGTCGTGCAGTTGGGTCCGGAGACGTTGACCCGCGAGGACGTCCTGGCCGTCGCCCGGGAGGACGTGACCGTGCAGGTCACGGAGGCGGCGCGGGAGGCGGTCACGACCGCGCGCGCCCACATCGAGCGGCTGGCCGACGCGGAGACGCCCACGTACGGGGTGTCGACCGGGTTCGGCGCGCTGGCCGTGCGGCACATCCCGCCGGACCGGCGCGCGGCGCTCCAGCAGTCGCTGGTCCGCTCGCACGCGGCGGGCGCCGGGCCCGAGGTCGAGCGCGAGGTGGTGCGCGCGCTGGTGCTGCTGCGGCTGAAGACCCTCGCGTCCGGGCACACCGGCGTGCGGCTGGACACCGTCGAGGCGATGTCCGCGATGCTCAACGCCGGCATCACGCCCGTGGTGCACGAGTACGGCTCGCTCGGCTGCTCGGGCGACCTGGCCCCGCTGTCCGCGGCGGCGCTGGCGCTGACCGGCGAGGGGTTCGTCCGCGATCGGTCCGACGCGCTCGTGCCCGCCGCGCAAGCGCTTGCGGACGCCGGGATCAAGCCCGTGCGACTGGCCGAGAAGGAAGGCCTGGCGCTGATCAACGGCACCGACGGCATGCTCGGCATGCTGGTGCTCGCGCTGCACGACCTGCGCTACCTGCTCGACGTCGCGGACCTCACCGCCGCGATGAGCGTGGAGGCGCTGCTGGGCACCGACCGGGTGTTCGCCGCCGACCTGCACGCGCTGCGCCCGCACCCCGGCCAGGGCCGCTCGGCCGCGCGGATGGTCGAGCTGCTGCGCGACTCGGAGATCATGGCGAGCCACCGCGGTCCGGACTGCACCCGCGTGCAGGACGCGTACTCGCTGCGCTGCTCGCCGCAGGTGCACGGCGCGGCCCGGGACACCGTGGCCTACGCGGAGACCGTGGCGGACCGCGAGTTGGCCGCGGCGATCGACAACCCGGTGGTGCTGGCGGACGGCCGGGTCGAGTCGAACGGCAACTTCCACGGCGCGCCGATCGCCTACGTGCTGGACTTCCTGGCCATCCCGGTCGCGGACGTGGCGTCGATCGCCGAGCGCCGCACGGACCGGATGCTCGACCTCAACCGCTCGCACGGGCTGCCGCCGTTCCTGGCGCACGACCCGGGCGTGGACTCCGGGCACATGATCGCCCAGTACACCCAGGCCGCGATCGTGTCCGAGCTCAAGCGGCTCGCGGTGCCCGCGTCGGTCGACTCGATCCCGAGCTCGGCGATGCAGGAGGACCACGTCTCCATGGGCTGGTCCGCCGCGCGCAAGCTGCGCAAGTCCGTCGACGGCCTGCGCACCGTGCTGGCCGTCGAACTGCTCACCGCCGCGCGGGCGCTGGACCTGCGCGCGCCCCTCAAGCCCGCGCCCGCCACCGCGGCCGTCGTCGCGAAACTGCGCGAGAGCGTGCCCGGACCCGGTCCGGACCGCCACCTCGCGCCCGAGATCGCCGCCGCCGAAGACCTCATCCGAACGGGAGCACTGTGATGGTGGAAGCCGCCCGCGGCACCGAGTTGACCGCGCGCAGCTGGCCGACGGAGGCCGCGCTGCGCATGTTCCACAACAACCTCGACCCCGAGGTCGCCGAACGGCCCGAGGACCTCGTGGTCTACGGCGGCACGGGCAAGGCCGCCCGCGACTGGCCGTCGTTCCACGCGATCAGCCGCGAGCTGGCGCAGCTGGCCGACGACGAGACGCTGCTGGTGCAGTCCGGCCGACCGGTCGGCGTGATGCGGACCCACGAGTGGGCGCCGCGCGTGCTGATCGCGAACTCGAACCTGGTGCCGGACTGGGCGAACTGGCCCGAGTTCCGCAGGCTCGAGGCCGAGGGCCTGACCATGTACGGCCAGATGACGGCCGGCTCGTGGATCTACATCGGCACCCAGGGCATCCTCCAGGGCACCTACGAGACGTTCGCGGCCGTGGCGGACAAGCGGTTCGGCGGCACGTTGAAGGGCACCCTGACGGTGACCGCCGGCCTCGGCGGCATGGGCGGCGCGCAGCCGCTGGCCGTGACGATGAACGAGGGCGTGGCGCTGTGCGTCGAGGTCGACCCGCACCGCGCACAGCGCCGGGTGGAAACCCGCTACCTGGACGAGGTCGCGGACGACCTGGACGACGCGATCGCCCGCGTGCTGGCGGCCAAGTCCGAGGGCCGGGCGCTGTCCGTCGGCGTGATCGGCAACGCGGCCGAGGTGCTGCCCGAGCTGCTGCGCCGCGAGGTGCCGGTGGACATCGTGACCGACCAGACCTCGGCGCACGACCCGTTGGCGTACCTGCCGATCGGGGTGTCCACAGAGGACTGGTCGGACTACGCGGCGAAGAAGCCCGACGAGTTCACCGACCGGGCGCGGGCGTCGATGGCCGAGCACGTGGAGGCGATGGTCGGGTTCCAGGACCGCGGCGCCGAGGTGTTCGACTACGGCAATTCGCTGCGCGGCGAGGCGAAGCTCGGCGGGTACGACCGGGCGTTCGAGTTCCCGGGCTTCGTGCCGGCCTACATCCGGCCGTTGTTCTGCGAGGGCAAGGGCCCGTTCCGCTGGGCGGCGCTGTCCGGCGACCCGGCGGACATCGCGGCGACCGACCGCGCGATCCTGGAGTTGTTCCCGGAGAACGAGAAGCTCGCCCGGTGGATCAAGATGGCCGGTGAGCGCGTGGAGTTCCAGGGTCTGCCGGCGCGGATCTGCTGGCTGGGCTACGGCGAGCGGCACCTGGCCGGGTTGAAGTTCAACGAGATGGTGGCGTCCGGCGAGCTGTCCGCGCCGATCGTGATCGGCCGCGACCACCTGGACTGCGGCTCGGTCGCCTCGCCGTACCGGGAGACCGAGGCGATGGCCGACGGCTCGGACGCGATCGCGGACTGGCCACTGCTCAACGCGCTGGTCAACACCGCGTCCGGGGCCACCTGGGTGTCGATCCACCACGGCGGCGGCGTCGGCATCGGCCGGTCGATCCACGCGGGTCAGGTGACCGTGGCCGACGGCACGGAGCTGGCCGCCCAGAAGATCGAGCGGGTGCTGACCAACGACCCGGGAATGGGCGTGATCCGGCACGTGGACGCGGGGTACGGGATCGCCTCGGACGTGGCCGCGCGCAAGGGCGTGCACATCCCCATGGCGGGTGGGAATGACTGACCTGGCGGACCTCGCGTCGGTCGGCCGGGACACCCGGCGCGGCGGCTACTCGCGGCACGGGTTCGACTCCGTGGAGCTGGAGCTGCGGACCTGGTTCGAGGAGGAGGCCGGTCGGCGCGGGCTCGACGTGGAGCGCGACCGCAACGGTAACCTGTGGGCGTGGTGGGGCGCGCCCGGTCCGGACGCGGTGATCACCGGCAGCCACCTGGACTCGGTGCCCGGCGGCGGCGCGTTCGACGGGCCGCTGGGCGTGGTGTCCGCGTTGCAGGCGGTGGACCTGTTGCAGGCCAAGGGTTTCCGCCCCGCCAAGCCGTTCGCGATCGTGGTGTTCGTCGAGGAGGAGGGCGGGCGCTTCGGCGTGGCGTGCCTCGGTTCCCGGCTGCTCTCCGGCGCGATCACGCCCGAGGCCGCGTGCCGGCTGACCGACGCCGACGGGGTGTCGTTCGGCGAGGCGGCCCGGGCGGCGGGCTACGACCCGGCGTTGATGGGCCGTGATCCTGTCGCGCTGCAACGGATCGGGCGGTTCGTGGAGCTGCACGTCGAGCAGGGCCGCGGCCTGGAGGTGCCGGTCGGGGTCGCGAGTTCGATCCTGGCGCACGGCCGGTGGCGGTTCTCGTTCCGCGGCGAGGGCAATCACGCCGGCGCGACGCTGATCGAGGACCGGCGCGACCCGATGATCCCGGCCGCGCAACTGGTCGTGGCGGCGCGCAGGGCGGCCACCGCCGGCGCCCGGGCGACCGTGGGCCGGCTGGTGCCCAATCCCGGCGGTACCAACGTGATCGCGTCGTCGGTCGACGTGTGGCTGGACGCGCGGGCCGGTGACGACGCGCGCACCCGCGAGGTGGTCGCCGAGATCACCGGGGCGGCCCGGAGCGCGGCGGCGGACGAGGGGTGCGCCGTCGAGGTGACCGAGGAGTCGTACGGCGACACGGTGCACTTCGACCCCGCGTTGCGCGACGAGTTGGCCGGGGTGCTGGGCGGCGTGCCCGCGCTGCCGACCGGTGCCGGCCACGACGCGGGCATCCTGGCCGCGCACGTGCCGACCGCGATGCTGTTCGTGCGCAACCCGACCGGCGTCAGCCACGCGCCCGAGGAGTACTCCTCGCCGGAGGACTGCGCGGCGGGCGTGGTGGCGCTGGCCTCGACGCTGGAGCACCTGGCCCGGTGAAGAGCTACTGGTGCGAGCGCGCGTGGTTGCCGACCGGGTTGACCGACCGGGTGCTGGTGCGGGTGTCCGCGTCCGGCGACATCACCTCGGTGTCCACAGTGGACACCATCCCCCTCGGCGTCGAGCGGTTGTACGGGGTGGTGCTGCCGGGGTTCGCCAATGCGCACTCGCACGCGTTCCACCGGGCCCTGCGCGGCCGGACGCACGGTGACGGCGGCACGTTCTGGACGTGGCGCGAGCGGATGTACGCGCTGGCCGAGCGGTTGACGCCGGAGAGCTACCTGCGGCTGGCGCGCGCGGCGTACGGAGAGATGGCGGTCGCGGGCGTGACGGCGGTGGGGGAGTTCCACTACCTGCACAACGGCGGCAACGAGATGGCCGAGGCGCTGCGCCAGGCCGCCGCCGACGCCGGTGTCCGGTTGACCCTGCTGGACGCGTGCTACCTCGCGGGCGGCATCGGGCAGCCGGTGAGCGGCGTGCAGGAGCGGTTCTCCGACGGCACGGGGGAACGCTGGGCGCAGCGGGTGTCGGGGCTCGCGCAGGACGCGAACACCCGCGTCGGCGCGGCGATCCACTCCGTGCGCGCGGTGCCGCGGGAGGAGTTGTCGCTGGTGGCGACCGCCTTCCCGGACCGGCCGCTGCACGTGCACCTGTCCGAGCAGCCCGCCGAGAACGAGGCGTGCCTGGAGGCCTACGGGCTCACCCCGACCGCGCTGCTCGCGGAGGCGGGCGCGCTCGGTCCGCGCACCACGGCCGTGCACGCCACCCATCTGTCCACAGAGGACATCGGGCTGCTCGGCGGTTCCGGCACCGGCGCGTGCTTCTGCCCCACCACGGAGGCCGACCTCGCGGACGGCATCGGCCCGGCCCGCGAACTCGTGGACGCGGGCAGCCCGCTGTCGCTGGGCAGCGACCAGCACGCCGTGGTGGACCCGCTGCTCGAGGCGCGGGCGCTGGAGCACGGCGAACGGTTGCGCACCGGCAACCGCGGCCGGTTCACGCCGGCGGAGTTGATCGACGCGCTGACCAACCACGCCTCGATCGGTTGGGACGCCGGGAGGATCGCGGTCGGCGCGCCGGCCGACCTGGTCGCGGTGCGGCTGGACTCGGTCCGCACCGCCGGGGTCGACCCGGCGCAGGTGGTGCTCGCCGCGCACGCCTCCGACGTGGCGGTGGTGGTGTCCGGTGGACGGGTGGTCGCGCGCGACGGCGTGCACGAGGGGTTGGGTGACGTGGCGGTGCTGTTGCGGGAATCCGTGCGGGAGTTGACGACGTGACGAGCACCCTGGTGACCGGCATCGGCGAGCTGACCACCAACGACGAGGAGCTGGGCCGACCGTCCGACGCTGCGCTGGTCCTCGTCGGCGACCGGATCGCGTGGGTCGGCGCCGCCGCGGCCGCGCCCGACGCCGACCACCGGGTCGACGTCGGCGGTCGGGCGGTGCTGCCGGGGTGGGTGGACAGCCACACGCACCTGGTGTTCGCGGGCGACCGGACCGCCGAGTTCGAGGCCCGGATGGCCGGAAAGCCTTATGCCGCAGGGGGAATCGCGACCACGGTGCACGCCACCCGCAGCGCGTCGGACGAGGAGTTGGCCGCGACCGTGCGCCGGCTCGTCCGCGAGGCCGTCGCCCAGGGCACCACCACCCTGGAGACCAAGACGGGCTACGGGCTCACCACCGCCGACGAGGTGCGGTCGGCCCGGATCGCGGCCGAGCACGTGGACGAGGTGACGTTCCTGGGCGCGCACCTGGTGCCGCCGGGCGCGGACGCCGACGAGTACGTCGCGCTGGTGGTCGGCGACATGCTGGCCGCCGTGGCGCCGCACGTGCGGTGGGCCGACGTGTTCTGCGAGAAGGGCGCGTTCGACGCGGACCAGTCCCGCGCGGTGCTGGAGGCGTGCGCGGACCGGGGTCTCGGCCTGCGGGTGCACGGCAACCAGCTCGGCGAGGGACCGGGGGTGGCGCTGGCGGTCGAGCTGAGCGCGGCCAGCGTGGACCACTGCACCTACCTGTCGGCCGCGGACGTGGACGCGCTGGCGGGGTCGACCACGGTCGCGACGCTGCTGCCCGCGTGCGACCTGTCCACCCGGCAGTCCCTGCCGCCCGCCCGCACGCTGCTGGACGCGGGCGCGACGGTCGCGCTGGCGAGCAACTGCAACCCGGGCAGCTCCTACACCACGTCGATGGCGTTCTGCGTCGCGACGGCCGTGCTCCAGATGGGGTTGACGGTGCAGGAGGCGGTGTA
The DNA here is from genome assembly GCF_040642015.1 of Actinosynnema sp. NPDC020468. NCBI lineage: Bacteria > Bacillati > Actinomycetota > Actinomycetes > Pseudonocardiales > Pseudonocardiaceae > Actinosynnema > Actinosynnema sp. NPDC020468. The sequence continues at coordinate 68,771 of NZ_JBFAEO010000027.1, read as the reverse complement.
CGCGGCCACGAAGGCGGGCGCGGTGGCGTTGCGCCGGGAGGACGTGGGCCACCTCGCGGTCGGCGCCCGCGCGGACCTGCACGTGCTGGACGCGCCGTCGGTCACCCACCTCGCCTACCGCCCCGGCGTGCCGCTCACGCACGCGGTGTGGCGCAAGGGGGAGCGGGTCGTCTAGAGGTCGGCCAGGTAGTCGTCGAGCGGGGTCAGCGGTGCCCACAGCTGCTCGAAGTGCTCGCTGAAGTAGCGCAGGAACACCGGGCTCTCCACGCTGAGCCCGCTCAACCCCTGCCTGGCCCGCCCGGAGAACGCGAGGAACGTGGTCGAGTCGTCCAGCAGCGCCATGTTCAACCCGTCGGCGCGCGGCGACCACGCCATCACCCGCGCCTCGTAGTTCAGCACGTCCCGGGTCGCCGCGAAGTGCTGCCGCAACCAGTCCGCCATGAGCCGCTCGGGCTGCCCGTCGGTGGACCGCACGCCGATGATCCGCCGCACCGACCGCGCGCCCGGTTTGCTCGCCCACTCCAGCATCGTGGCGAAGTACCGCGCGGCGGCCTCGCTCGTGTACTGGGTCGGCGGGTGCTGCCGGATGTAGGTGACCCGGATTTCCGACCGGGTTTCCGCAATTCGGCGGGCGCCCGCGCCGTAGAACTCCTCGTTGTCCCGGTACCAGGTGACGTCGAGCGAGTGGCGCCCGCCGAACAGGTCGCCCTCCTGCTCGCCGATGTCCGGTTCCCGGGTGCCGAGCGAGATGTCCAACCACAGGTCGTGCAACCGGGTGATCTTCTGCTCGTCCGCGCCGCATTCGCGGGCGTACTTCTCCACGAACTGCCACCTGGGCAAACGGTGCCCGTTGAGCACCGCGGACACCGACTGCCGGCTGTACCCGATCTTGTGCGCCAGCGCCTGTTCGCTCGGGTTCCCACACCGGAGTCGCAATTCGCGCAATTCGTCAAGGAGTGGAATCACGTGCGGCAGTGGGCCCGGCATGGCTGCCCTTCCGTGAGTGCTCGCGGATGTCGCCATGATGTCACACGACTGATCTTCATTGAGCGTACTTGTCCGCCGATCGCGCATTGCGACCCGATCGGGGGTGACACTCGGCGGCACAACCAACCGAGGGGATTCACCGTGAAGACGGAACACTGGTCGATCCGGGTAGCACCACTCGTCGGCGCCTGGGTCGCCGCCGCGCAGTGCTTCGGCGCGAGCCGCGAAGCAGTCCTGGCCGGCTGCGTCCTGGCCCTGGGAACCGCCCTACGCCGCCACGAGTGTTGCCGCGCACCGGACGTGATCGAACGCGAGGTGCTGTTGTGGACCTGCGGCGGCCCGCCGATCGTCCGCCACGAACGCGTCTGCCGCGCGTGCGGCCACCTCCACTCCCGAACGTGAGCCCTACTCGTCGCGGGCGAGCACGATCGCCTCGTTCATGGGTAACCGCCCACTCGCCCGCCCTTCCACGAACCGCACCACGCGTGCCACGGCCACCAACCGCTCCGAGGTTTTCGGGTCGACCTCACGACGTAGACAGTGCAGAGCGAGCCTCACCTCGGCCGCGACCGCCGCGGTCGGCTCGGTCTCCCCGCGCAGCAAGGGAACCGCGGTGGCCTGTAACCACCGCACGCAGACGCCGGCCCACGACTTCCGGTAGGTCGGCAGAGCCGCCACCGTCGCGGCTGCCCGCTCGGGTGACCACAGGTTCGGGAAGTCCGGCAGCGGCGTCTCGGTGCCGAACTGCCCCAACCAGCCGAACAGATCGGTCCGCAGGTCGGTGAGGTCGGCCAGCGCCTTGCCGAGCACGTCGACCAGTGCTCTCGCGGCATCACCCGGCAGGCGGGCCACGAAGTCGGAGGCAAGCGGCCACGCCCGGTCGGACACCTCCACGGCGGCCTGGGACCTGATGCGCGAGAACAGGTTCACGGCTTCGATGTCGGCCACGTAGGGCCGATCCCGGACTGCGTTCTGAGGATGTAGGACGACGATGATGTCGCGTAGCCTCTTGGCTTCCGCCAGCAGGAGGTGGGCGGTCATCAGGTCCTTGGACGTGAGCGAGGGTTCGGTCATCTCATCCCACCGGTAGGACTGCTCACCTGAGAAGTGCACCATCCGCCTCTCCAGTGCGCGGACGACCACCGGTATCCCGACCTCCTCCTCGCTCGGCAACCGGTGCGCGATGCCCGTGATCGCGCTCGCCCACTCCGCGAACCCCAGCGCGTCCTCCTGCCAGATCCCGTACCACCGCCGCTCACCATGCCCCTTGTGGTTGCGGTACAGGGAGTACAGCTCCGGCGTGATCGGCTTGACGCACACCAGCCCACCACTTGGCGCGCGCACGACCTGAGACAGGTGCCGGCTCACCAACACCGCGCCCAGATGCCGACGTCGGTCCTCCGGCACGGCCGGATCAACCGCAGCCGTCGCCAATCCCGCCAACTCCGCCTTCAACTCCGGCGCGAGTTCGTTGCTCTCCTCCGCGCAGTGCAGCGCCAAATCCAGCGCCCGCACCGACTGCGACGCCAGGCACGCCCGCACCACCGCGTCCCCGTCGGACCTCGCCACGTACAGCAGCGTCGTCTCGCGCCACCAGAGGTCGTCCACCGACGCCGTCAGCGAACCTCCCAAGCCCTTCTCCCGCAGGTGCGCGGAAGCCAGGTACTCCTGGAACGTCTGGTGCGCGAACGCGTACTGCCCGTTCTCCCGCTCCACCAGCAAACCCGACGACACCACCTCGGCCAGGAAGTCGGCCGCGCCGACCTCATCGGTCATCCGGCGCAACGCGGGTTCGAACCGCGACAGTGCGGCCTCCCGCGGCACGTCGCGGACCCGTTTCACCATCATCCAGTAGGCCAACCTGCGCACCAGCGCGACCTTCCGGTCGCCGGTCAGCGCCGACGGCAGCCGCTTGGCCTCCTGCCTCCGCCACAGCAACGCCTGGCAGATCTCCTGGTACAGGTCGGCCCGCCCGGCCGGCAGCGCGCCCCGGAACAGGTGCACGTTGACGAGCATGGTCAGCAGCAACGGGTTCACCGTCAGGTCGTGCAGGGAAGGGTTGTGCGCCAACAACTCCAGCAGCGCGTTCGCGGCACGGGCGGCCGCCGCCGCGGTGTCCTCGCCCTCCTGCGCCCGGTGCCGCTCGACCACCCGGTACCAGCCGTGCACGAACCGCGACACCTGCTCCTCGGTGAAGTGCCGCACCTGGAACGCCGTCGCGCCCGCCAACGGCGCCGACTCGTACCCGCCGGGCCGGGACGTGAGCACGAAGTCGTTGCGGGAGTAGCGCTGCACCTGCCGCTCGACCCAGCGCGACACCCGCACCCGGTGCTCCTGGTCGGCGACCTCGTCCAACCCGTCCAGCAGCACGACGCACGCGCCGTCGGCCAACCTGCGCTCGAACCACGGCACACCGCCCGGCGGCCCGTTGCGCGCGACCTCCTCGCCTGCCAACGCCGACAGCGCCACGTCGGGCGACTCCACGATCGCGGCCACGTGGTCGCGCAGGTACAGCAGCACCGGCACCCGCCGCGCACCCCGCCCGCGCGCGAGCCGCTGCGCGGTGTGCCGCAACAAGGTCGTCTTGCCGCTGCCCGGCGCGCCCACGACGGCGAGCACCGCGGGCTCCGACCGACCCAGCAGGTCCCCGATGGCCCACCGCCGCGCCGCCCGCGCGGGCGAGGTGCCGAGCACGTCGCCCGGAACCTCGTGCACCGGCCGCGGCACGAGGCTCAGGTCAACGAACACCTCGTCCAGGCGCGGGTTGTGGAACCCGCTGGTCGCCAACCCCTTGAGGTCCACCGCGCGCAGCCCGGCCGTCAGCCACTCCCGGTACCGGCGGTCGAAGCGGTCGAACCACACAGCGGTATTCCTTCCGACGGGGAAAAGCGCCGGTGGAAGCGGAAAGGGCACCCGCGGTGTCCGCGAGTGCCCTTCCTGCCGAACGGGGACCGTCAGTCCTCCGGGTCGTCCTCGTCGTCCCGCGCCAGGAATGTGGCCAGGCGCTCGACGGCCGTCTCGAACTCCGGGTTGCGGTCCACGAACACGCGCAACCGGTCGGCCAGCCAGGCGAGGGTGATCTCCTCCTCGCCCCGGCGGGCCTCCAGCTCCTCGATGCCCCGGTCGGTGAAGTACACGGTTACTCGAACGCCTTCGTGATGACCTCGCGCTGCTCCACCTCGTGCACCTTCGAGGAACCGGCCGACGGCGCGGCCATCGGACGGCGCGAGGCGCGCTTCAGGGAGAACCGCGAGGGCAGCAGCTCCGGCAGGGCCAGACCGTAGAACGGCCACGCGCCCTGGTTCGCCGGCTCCTCCTGCACCCACACGATCTCGGACGCGTTCGGGTAGCGCTCCAGCGCCAGACCCAGCTTGCGGGCCGGCACCGGGTACAGCTGCTCGACGCGCACGACGGCGGTGTCCTTCTCCGCGCGCTTCTCCTGCTCGGCGGCCAGCTCGTAGTAGATCTTGCCGCTGCACAGCAGGACGCGCTTCACGCCGGCCGGGTCGATGCCCGAGGGGTCGTCGATCACCGACTGGAAGCGGTCCTCGATGAACGGCTCGACCGGGCTCGTCGCGACCTTCGAGCGCAGCATCGACTTGGGGGTGAAGACCACCAGCGGCCGGTTGACGCCGTCCAGCGCGTGCCGGCGCAGCAGGTGGAAGTAGTTCGCGGGCGTCGACGGCACCGCGATCGTCATCGAGCCCTCCGCGCACAGCTGGAGGAACCGCTCGATGCGACCCGAGGTGTGGTCGGGACCCTGGCCCTCGTGGCCGTGCGGCAGCAGCAGCACGACGTCGGAGACCTGACCCCACTTGGCCTCGCCGGAGGAGATGAATTCGTCGATCACCGGCTGGGCGCCGTTGACGAAGTCGCCGAACTGCGCCTCCCACAGCACCAGCGCGTCCGGGTTCGCCACCGAGTAGCCGTACTCGAAGCCCAGCGCCGCGAACTCGGAGAGCACCGAGTCGTAGACCATGAACTTGCCCTGCTCGTCGGACAGGTTCTGGAGCGGCGTGTACTCCTCGCCCTTCTTGCGGTCCACCAGCGTGGCGTGCCGCTGCACGAACGTGCCGCGCCGCGAGTCCTGGCCCGCCAGGCGGATCGTGCGACCCTCCAGCACCAGCGACCCGAACGCCAGCAGTTCGGCGAACGCCCAGTCGATGCCACCCTCGCGCGCCATCTTCGCCCGGCGCTCCAGCACCGGCTTGACGCGCGGGTGCGGGGTGAAGCCGTCGGGCAGGTTCACGTGCGCGTCGGCGATGCGCTCGATCACCGAGCGGTCGACGCCGGTGGGCAGCTTGGCCGGGACCTGCTGCTCCTGCTCGATCGACGGCGACGTCTTGATCGGGTGCTTCTCCAGCTCGCGCACCTCGTTGAAGACGTGCTCGAGCTGCGAGGAGAAGTCCTGCAACGCCTTCTCGGCCTCTTCGACCGAGATGTCGCCACGACCGATCAGCGACTCGGTGTAGGTCTTGCGCACCGAGCGCTTGGTGTCGATCACGTCGTACATCGCCGGCTGCGTCATCGAGGGGTCGTCGCCCTCGTTGTGGCCGCGGCGGCGGTAGCAGACCATGTCGATCACGACGTCCTTGTTGAACGCCTGCCGGTAGTCCACCGCCAGCTTCGCGACCCAGTAGCACGCCTCCGGGTCGTCGCCGTTCACGTGGAAGACCGGCGCGCCGATCATCTTCGCGACGTCGGTCGAGTACTTCGAGGACCGCGAGTTCTCCGGCGCGGTGGTGAAGCCGACCTGGTTGTTGACCACCACGTGCACCGTGCCGCCGGTGCGGTAACCGCGCACCAGGGCCAGGTTCAGCGTCTCGGCGACCACGCCCTGACCGGCGAACGCCGCGTCGCCGTGCATCGCGACGGGCAGCACCGAGAAGCCCTCGCCGCCCTTGTCCAGGATGTCCTGCTTGGCCCGGACGATGCCCTCGAGCACCGGGTCCACGGCCTCCAGGTGCGACGGGTTGGCGGTCAGCGACACCTTGGTCTCGCCGTCGCCGAACATCCGGAAGTACTTGCCCTCGGCGCCGAGGTGGTACTTCACGTCGCCGGAGCCGTGCGCCTGGCCCGGGTCGAGGTTGCCCTCGAACTCGCGGAAGATCTGCGAGATCGGCTTGCCGACGATGTTCGCCAGCACGTTCAGCCGGCCGCGGTGCGGCATGCCGATGACGACCTCGTCCAACTCGTGCTCGGCGGCCTTGTCCAGCACCGCGTCGAGCAGCGGGATGACCGTCTCGCCGCCCTCGAGCGAGAACCGCTTCTGGCCGACGTACTTGGTCTGGAGGAAGGTCTCGAACGCCTCGGCGGCGTTGAGCTTCGACAGGATGTACTTCTGCACGGTGGCCGGCGGCTTCTCGTGCGGCACCTCGACGCGCTCCTGGATCCAGAGGCGCTCCTCGGGCTCCAGGATGTGCATGTACTCGACGCCGACCGTGCGGCAGTACGAGTTGCGCAGCACGCCCAGGATGTCCCGCAGCCGCATCCGCTCCTTGCCGGCGAAGCCGCCGACCGGGAATTCGCGGTCCAGGTCCCACAGGGTGAGGCCGTGCGAGAGCACGTCCAGGTCCTGGTGGCTGCGCTGGCGGTAGTTCAGCGGGTCCGTGTCGGCCATCAGGTGGCCGCGGGTGCGGAACGCGTCGATCAGCTCGATGACGCGCGCGGTCTTGTCGACCGCGCCCTCGGGGATGTCGGCGACCCAGCGGATCGGCTCGTACGGCAGCCGCAGCGACGTGAACACGTCGTCGTAGAAGCCGTCCTCGCCCAGCAGCAGCTGGTGGATCCGCTTGAGGAACTCGCCGGACTCGGCGCCCTGGATGATCCGGTGGTCGTACGTGGAGGTCAGCGTGATGATCTTGCTGACGCCCATGTCGGTCAGGGCCTGCTCGGAGGTGCCCTGGAAGTGCGCGGGGTACTCCATCGCGCCCACACCGATGATCGCGCCCTGACCCGCGGTGAGGCGCGGAACCGAGTGGTTCGTGCCGATCGTGCCCGGGTTGGTCAGCGAGATGGTGGTGCCGGAGAAGTCGTCCGAGGTCAGCGACCCCGAACGGGCCTTGCGGATCAGGTCCTCGTAGGCCTGCCAGAACTGCGTGAACGTCATGTTCTCGCAGCCCTTGACCGACGCCACGACCAGCGTGCGGGTGCCGTCCTTGCCGGGCAGGTCGATCGCCAGGCCGAAGTTCACGTGCTCCGGCGTGACGACGAACGGCTTGCCGCCGACGTCGGCGAAGTGCCGGTTCATGTTCGGGTACGCCTGGAGCGCCCGGACCACCGCGTACCCGATCAGGTGGGTGAAGGAGACCTTCCCACCGCGGGTGCGCTTGAGGTGGTTGTTGATCACGATGCGGTTGTCGGCCAGCAGCTTGGCCGGCACGGCGCGCACGCTGGTCGCGGTCGGAACGGTGAGCGACAGCTCCATGTTCTTCGCGATCGCGGCGGCGGCGCCGCGGAGCTGCTTCTGCTCCTCGGTGGCCTGCTCCTTGACCGGCGCGGCCTTGGCGGCCTGCGCGGGCGCGGGCTTGCCGGTGGGCGGCAACGACGAGGCCGGCTTCGGCTGGGCCGGCGCCGGTGCCTTCACCGCAGGCTTGGGGGTCGGCTTCGTGGCGGTGGCGGTGGCGGTGGTCGCGCCCGGCGTGTCGCCCCCGGAGCCCGAGCCGTTCTCCGCCCCCGTCGCCGCACCCGCGCCGTTGCCCGACCGCTGCGTCGACTTGTAGTCGGCGAAGAAGTCGTGCCAGGCGGGGTCTACGGACGAGGGGTCCGCGAGGAACTGCTCGTACATCTCCTCGACCAGCCACTCGTTGGGGCCGAACTGTGAAGCAGGACTGCTGCTGGACACGGCCGGTGCTCGCCTCTATCCATCTCGCTTGTGGTGTTGACAGAACTCATGGTCAGGCTAGTCCCCCGACCGGTGCACTTCATAAGCGGGACGGGCCGGGCAACGAGGTCTCGGTCACAGGATCGATCAGGACATCGATCGTGTTAGTCGACTTGGGCATCGCTTGAGGTAGAAGCCTTGTCCGTCTCATCAGGCCCGGCTATCGGGACACCCTCCGACGGTAGTCCGACCGTGGCCGGCCGAACCATCCGCCAGGCGTATTCAACCGCCAGGTTGACAACACCCGCACACCCTTCTACCTTGATGTTCAACCACCCGGTTGAGAAAGAAGGTTCCGGTGGACGACCAGCTGTCCAGGGTCTTCTCGGCGCTGGCCGACCCCATCCGGCGCGACATGGTCGCCCGGCTGGCGGTAGGCGACGCGACGGTGAACGAACTGGCCGAGCCGTACGCCGTGACCGTGCAGGCCGTGTCGAAACACCTGAAGGTGTTGCAGGACGCGGGCTTGGTGACGCGGACGCGCGAGGCCCAACGCAGGCCCGTCCACCTCGAAGCGGAGGTGTTCGACCTGATGACGAGCTGGATCGAGCGGTACCGACGCCAGGCGGAGGAGCGCTACCAGCGCCTCGACGCCGTCCTGGCAGCCATGACCGAACAGGAAACCCCCGAAGCCGAAGGCGAGGCGTCATGACCGCCACCACCCACCCCGAAACGACGATCACCGCGGACCCGGCCCTCCCGCTGATCCGCATCGTCCGAGAGTTCGCGGCCCCGAGGGAAGCCGTCTTCCACGCCCACGTGGACCAAACCCTCGTCACCCAGTGGCTGGGACCGCGCCGCCTGGTGATGGACGTGGACCGCTGGGACGCCGAAACGGGCGGCGCCTACCGCTACACCCACCGGGACGACAACGGCACCTACGGCTTCTACGGCTCGTTCCACGAGGTGCGGAAGAACGAACGAATCGTCCAAACCTTCACCTTCGACGGCTACCCGGACGGCGTCTCCCTGGAAACCCTGACCTTCGAAGACCTGGGCGACAACCGGACGAGGCTGACCGGCACCTCCATCTTCGAATCCCTGGAAGTCCGCGACTACGTCCTGGCAAGCGGAATGGAAACCGGCGTCATCGAGGGCTACGAACGCCTGGACGACCTGGTGGCCAAGTAGCAGCGAAGTCGCGCCCGACCAGCCTTACACCTCTCTGGCGGTCAGCCCGTCCGGCGAGGACGCTTTTACGCTCTTCACTCCCTAAACCCGAGCCACCCCGTACCCCCACAACGACGCATAAACCCCACCCGAGGCCAACAACTCGGAATGCGTCCCCTGCTCCACGATCCGCCCCTCGCCCAACACCACGATCCGATCGGCCCGAGCCGCCGTGGCCAACCGATGCGCCACCACAAAAGTGGTCCGCCCGGCCCCCGAAACGACATCCCCGGCCGCCAACACCGCGGCCTCGGTACCAGGATCCAACGCCGCGGTGGCTTCATCCAGCAACAACAACACGGGGTCCACCAACTCGGCCCGGGACAACGCCACCAACTGCCGCTGCCCGGCGGACAACGACTGCCCCCGCTCCCCGACCTGCTGCCGGAACCCCCGGGGCAACGCCGAAATCACCGGCAACGCCCCCACCGCCCGAACGGCACCCTCGACCTCCCCGGGCAACGCCTCGGGCCGCCCGTACGCCACGTTGGACGCGACATCCCCACCGAACAAATGGGCCTCCTGCGGCACCACCCCCAAATACCGCCGCAATGACCCGAGATCATATTCCCGAACATCCACCCCATCGATCAAAACCTGCCCGGAGGACACATCGTAAAACCGGGCAACCAACTTCACCAAGGTGGACTTCCCGGCCCCGGTCTCCCCGACCAGTGCCACGGTCTCCCCGGCCCGAACGACCAACGAAACCCCGTCCAACGCCGGTCGCCCCCCGCCCTGATAGGCAAACGTCACATCCCGCAACTCCACCTCCCCCCGCAAGGAGGTCACCACCACGGGATCCGCGGCAACCGGCACCGAGGTGGGAGTCCGCAACAAATCCCCGATCCGCTGCAACCCCACCCGAGCCTGCTGGTACCCGTCGAACACCCCCGACAGCTGGTACAACGGCGCGAAGAACAACCCCAAGTACAACACGAACGCCAACAACACCCCGGGCGACAACGACCCCTCGGCCACCCGAAACGCCCCGACGACCAGAATCCCGGCCTGCGCGACACCGGACAACAACGTCAAAAACGGAAAATAGGTCGCGATGTACCGCTGAGCCCGAATCCGGGACCGCCGATAGGCATCGGACCGCGCCGCGAAGTCCCGAGCCGACCGCTCCTCCCGCGTATAGGCCTGGGACACCCGCAACCCGGACACGTTCTCCTGCAAATCGGCGTTGACCGCACTGACCCGCTCCCGGGCCTCCGCGTACGCCACCGACGACAACCGCTGGAACACCACCGTCGCCACGACCAGCACCGGCAGCACCCCCAACGCCACCAGCGCCAACGACGGATCCGTCACCACCAGCGCCACCGCGATCCCCCCGACCGTCAGCACGCTGATCACGAACGTGGTCAACCCGGTCTGGAGGAAACTCGACAACGCGTCCACGTCGGTGGTCATCCGGGTCATGATCCGACCCGCCATCTCCCGCTCGTAGTAGTCCAACCCCAACCGCTGCAAGTGCGCGTAACTGCGCACCCGCAACAGGTAGAGCAACCGCTCGCCCACCCGGGACGTCACCACGGTCCCCACCGCCGACGACACCCACCCGAACCCGACCAGCGCCAACCCGATCAGCGAGGCGACCCACAACCACCCGACCGCCCCACCCACCACCCCACGATCGACACCGAGCCGAACCAGGTTCGGCAGCCCGATCGCCAACGCCGAATCGACCAGCAACAACCCGGCGACCCCGACCATGGCCCACCGCACGGGCCGCACCAAAGTCCACAACCGGAACCCCGGATCCTCGGCCCGCGGATCCTCCCCGCCCAACTCCGGCCGCTCGACGGCCGGCGGCAACGCCCGAACCCGCGCCATCAACTCCGGCGTGGGCGGCGTCCCCCCGACCAGCGCCGACGTGGTCCCGCCACCCCCACGCCCACGTCCACCGCCACTCCCGCCCGACGACGACCCCCGCACCACCCGATTCCCGGCCCGCACCGCCAACTCGTCCTCGTCGGGCTCGGGCTCCGGCCACAGCGCCGCGGTGACGCCGTCCGGCCCGGGCTCCACGTCCACGACCCGCACCGCGGACTCGATCACCTCACCGGGCCCGGCCAACAACTCCCGGTACAACGCGCACCGCCCGCGCAACTCGGCGTCGGTGCCGACGTCGACCACCCGCCCCGCGTCGAACACCGCGATCCGGTCGGCCAACGCCAACGACGACCGCCGGTGCGCGATGAGCAACGTCGTCCGCGTCGCCGTCACGGCCGCCAACGTCCGGTGGATCGCCGCCTCGGTCGCCGCGTCCACCGCCGACGTCGCGTCGTCCAGCACCAGCACCCGCGGATCGGTCAACAACGCCCGCGCCAGCGCCACCCGCTGCCGCTGCCCGCCCGACAACGTCAACCCCCGCTCGCCGACCAGCGTGTCGTACCCGTCCGGCAACGCGCTGACGAACCCGTGCGCCTCGGCCGCCCGCGCCGCCGCCTCCACCTGCTCGTCGGTCGCGTCCGGCACCCCGTAGGCGATGTTGGCCCGCACGGTGTCGGAGAACAGGAACGCCTCCTCGAACACCACGCCCACCGTCGACCGCAGCGACCCCAGCCGCAGCTCCCGCACGTCGACGCCGCCCACCGACACGGAACCCGAGTGCACGTCGTAGAACCGGGGCAGCAGCAACGACACCGTCGACTTGCCCGACCCCGCCGTGCCCACGATCGCGACCGTCTCGCCCGGCGCGATCCGCAGGGACACGTCCGTCAGCACGGGCTCGGCCCGGGTGTACCCGAACGTGACACCAACCAACTCGACCGCCACCGGGCCGGCGGGCACGTCCCGCGCACCGTCCTCCACGTCCGGCTGCGAGTCGATCAACTCGTAGACCCGCTCGACCCCGGCGCGGGCCAGCTGCGCGGTGACCATCAACCCGGAGAACAACCGGGTCGGCCCGACCAGGTTCGCCACGTACGTCGCGAACGCCAGGAACGTGCCGAGCGTGACCTGCCCGTGCAGCGCGAGGTACCCGCCCAGCGCCAGCACCCCGACCTGACCCACGTACGGCAGCGCGGTCAACGTCGCCGAGGGCCGCGCGGTCAACCGGGCCGCCCGCATCCGCTCGGCGAACAGCGTCCGGGCCCGGTCCTCCAACCGCGCGATCTCCCGCGCCTCCTGCCCGAACCCCTTCACCACCCGCACGCCGGTGACGGTCTCCTCGACCTGCTGCGCCACGTCCGCCGCCCGCTGCTGCGCCGACCAGGTCGCCGGGAACAGCGTCAACCGGCTGCGCGCGGCCACGAACGCGACCGCCGGCACGACCACCAGCGCGATCACCGTCAGCAGCGGCGACAACCAGAACATGGCCCCCAGTGCGGCCACCGCGAAAACCACAGTGCCGAACGCGAGGGGCGTCATCGACAGGAGGCTCTGCACCAGTTGCAGGTCGGTGATCGACCGCGACACGACCTGGCCGGTCCTCAGGACGTCCTGCTTGGCCCCGTCCAAGCGCTGGACCGCGCCGAAGACGGCCTGCCTCAGATCGTGCTGCACATCAACAGCGAGCCGGCCCCCCAGATACCGCCGGACAAACGCGGTGCCAAAGGTCAAAACTTCCAAAACGACGAGAACAGTCGCCAACAGGCCCAGTCGATCAGTCCGCCCGGCCACGGCGTCATCAACGGCGAACTTGATCAAAAGGGGCCCGACCGCCTGCAACCCCGTACCCACAACAGCGGCCAACACAGACCAGACCACCAGCGGCCGATGCTTCCAGCACGCCGTGGCAAGTCTGCGAATCCAGCCGTCCGAAGTGGTCACAGGTCCACAGTAGGTCGGACCCCCGACAGTTTCCGATCAGGCGACTCAGCTCACGCGAACCCTCACGCGACCCGGCCGCCCAGCCCTTACGTGATGTCCTTGCGCTGCGTGGACGCCCACCCGCCGGCGAAGAACAACGCGGTCCAGGCCAGGAAGATCAACCCGGAGATCCACCACTCGAACGCCCCGAGCCCACCGGCGAAGAACCGGGTCGCCTGGACCACCTCGTCCGGCACCACCCCGGCCGCCGACAGGAACAGCGACGACGCCACCGACCCGGTGATCCCGTTGACCGACCCGTTGGGCAGGTACCCGATCAACCACGGCGCGCCCTGCGAGCTGAGCACCAGCTGGATCAGGTTCTCCACGATCAGCATGTACAGCAGCAGCACCACCGTCGTGCCGACCACGCTGCCCATCAACGCGCCCACGCCGACGCCGAACATCGTCATCAGGATCGACGCCACGAGGCCCACCGCGCACATCGCGAGCCAGCCGCCCGCGTCCGGCAGCGCCGACGGCGAGGAGGTCAGCGCGATGCCGATGCTCACCGACGCCACGATCACGATGCCGTAGAACGCGCCCCACGCGATGTAGACCAGCATCTTCGCGGTCAGCGCGGCGACCCGGTTGGGCGCGGTGAGGAACGTGGTGGTGATGGTCCGCCGGTTGATCTCGTTCGAGATCGCGAGCCCGCCGAAGATCATCGGGAAGATCGTCGCCACGTTGATGCTGCGCGCCATGCCGAACAGCGACAGCTGCCACTGGCTGGGGTCCAACCCGAAGGCGTTGGTCAGCTCCTCGGCCTCGGAGCTGCTGAACACCTCGAGGATGCCGTCACCGATCGCGCCCGTGCCGAGCGCCCAGCCCAGCGCGATCACGAACGTCGGGATGAGCAGTCCCCACCACAACCCGGTGGTGGTCGTCTTGCGGAACTCCGCCTTGACCAGGTTTCCCAGCATCACGCACCGCCCCCGAGACCGCCCTGGCCGGGCTGGTCGTACCCCTGCTGCCGATCCTGCTGGTACCCCTGCGGCGGCGTGCCCGGAGGCGGTACCGCGGGAGGCGGTGCCACCGGAGGCGGCACGACCGGCGGGGGAGCCTGCTGGTACCCCGGCTGCTGGTACCCCTGCGGCGGCGCGTAGTAGCCCGAACCCGGCGGCTGCCCGCCGTACGGGTTCTGCGCCGCCGGGTCGCCGTACGGGTTCGGCGCCGCGTACGGGTTCGGAGCCCCGTACTGCTGCTGTGGCGGCGGCGCCGCGTACTGACCGCTGGTCAGCTGGAAGAACAGCCGTTCCAGGTCGGCCTTCTCCTCCTGGATGCCGTACACCGACACGCCCGCCTTCAGCGCGAGGTCGGCGACCCGCTTCGCGTCGACGCCCGCGATCGCGATCCGGCCGTCCGGCACCTGCTCGATGCCCGAGATGCCCTCGGCCTGCAACGCGGCCACCAGCGCGCCCGGGTCCGACGGCTGCACCAGCACCCGGCTCTGCTGCGAGTCGCGCAGGTTCGCCAGCGGGCCGTAGTACATGGTCTGGCCGCGGCTGACGATCACCACCTGGTCCACCGTCTGCTCGACCTCGGCCAGCAGGTGGCTGGAGATCAGCACCGTGCGGCCGGACCGGGCGTAGGACTGGAGGAACTGCCGCAGCCAGGCGATGCCCTCGGGGTCGAGGCCGTTGGCCGGCTCGTCCAGGACCAGCACCTGCGGGTCGCCGAGCAGCGCGGTGGCCAGTGCCAGCCGCTGCTTCATGCCCAGCGAGAACCCGCCCGCCTTGCGGTCCGCGGCCTGGCCGAGGCCGACCAGTTCCAACACCCGGTCCGCCTGCTGGTCCGGCACGCCGATCGCGGCCGCGTACACCCGCAGGTGGTTGCGCGCGGTGCGCTTGGGGTGGAACCCCTGCGCCTCCAGCACCGCGCCGACGACCCGACCCGGGTTGCCGAGCTGGTGGAACGGGCGCCCGTTGATCAGGCCGATGCCCGCGGTCGGCGTCACCAGCCCGAGCAGCATGCGCAGGGTCGTCGTCTTGCCGGCGCCGTTCGGACCGAGGAAGCCGGTCACCGAACCGGGTTCCACCGTGAAGCTCAGATTCTGCACCGCTGCGACCGGACCGAACTGCTTGGTCAAGTTCTGCACCACGATGCGGCCACTGCCGTCGTGCACGCGTCCCTCCCGAGTGCTCCTACCGGGGGTCATCCTGCCCTAGGCGGATCACTCGGGTCGGGCGTGTCGTGGTTTCCGCGTCACCTCCGGTAGATCCCGGGTGGTGGTGACACGTCCGAACGGGTAGCGCAGCGGTCGCCTGCGCTCGCGGTGCGGCACGCCCTCGCCGATGAGGTGCTGGTGCGCCATCGTCCACACCTGGCACGGCCACCGCTTGTGCCGCAGCACGCCGACGCACGCGAGGCACCGGCTGTCCGGATCCGGTTGGTGCACGGTCAACAGCAGCCGCCAGCCGTCGGCGAGCCGGTGGATCTCGGAGCGCGCCAGCGGCACCAGCGCGTCGGCCTCGCCGCTCTCGGCGACCTCGTCCAGGTGGGCCAGCCGGCGCAGCACGGCGGCGCGGAGCGCTTCGTCCACCCCGATCACATCCGGTCCGCGGCCTGGTCGAGCAGGCGGTGCAACCGACGGGTCTGGGTGACCGACATCACAGCCGATTCGCCGGGCGGGGCGACGAGCAGCACCCGGTCGTCCTCCACCACCACCGTCACCGACCGGTCTCGGCCGAACGGGTCGTGGCAGTCGATCCAGCCCTGCGGGTGTGCCATGAGCGCTCCGATCCCTGCGGCGGAAGGTCTGCCTGAGGCATCGGTCGAGACCGTGTCGTGACTGACCCGTTACGACGCGAATTCACTCGTTTGCTTGAGGCACAACCACGGAACGTGCCCTGACGCGGTGAAGAATTGGCCACGACTCGACCCCCGCGCCTGGGCAGCGGACCCCGTTCCCGGCTAAGATTGGCCACGCGGCCCGCTCCCAGTGACCCCCAGGCTGGTTGAGCGGGCCGCCTCACGTTGAAAGGGCCGCCCGCGGTTGTGCGGGCGGCCCTTTCCTGTTGCGGCGATCAGCTCTCGAAGGCCGTGAACTCCAGCTCGTGCGCCTGCGCGACCGGCTCGTTGGTCAGCAGGCCCTCGTGCACGTTGAGGCCGGGCGCCAGGGCGGCGTCGGCGGCCAGCGCGGCACGCCATCCCTTGTCCGCCAACGCGACCGCGTACGGCAGCGTGACGTTGGTCAGCGCGTAGGTCGACGTGCGGGGCACCGCGCCGGGCATGTTGGCGACGCAGTAGAAGACCGAGTCGTGCACCTGGTAGGTCGGGTCGGCGTGGGTGGTCGGCCGCGAGTCGGCGAAGCAGCCGCCCTGGTCGATCGCGATGTCCACGAGCACCGAGCCCGGCTTCATCTGCGCGACCAGCTCGTTGCTCACCAGCTTGGGCGCCTTCGCGCCGGGCACCAGCACCGCGCCGATCACCAGGTCCGCCTCGCGCACGGCCTGGTCGACCGAGTAGCGGTTGGACGTGACGGTGCGCAGCCGGCCCTGGAACAGCGAGTCGATGTGCCGGAGGCGGTCCACGTTGGTGTCGAGGATCTCCACGTCCGCGCCGAGGCCGACGGCGATGGTGGCCGCGTTGAGGCCCGCCACGCCGCCGCCGATCACCACGACCCGCGCCGGGTGCACGCCGGGCACGCCGCCGGGCAGCACGCCGCGCCCGCCGGAGGGCTTCATCAGCGAGAACGCGCCGACCTGGGGCGCGAGCCTGCCCGCGACCTCGGACATCGGTGCCAGCAGCGGCAGCGCGCCGTTCGCGGTCTGCACGGTCTCGTAGGCGATGGCCGTGGTGCCGGAGTCCAGCAGCGCCCGCGTCAGCGGCAGGTCGGCGGCGAGGTGCAGGTAGGTGAACAGCACCTGGCCCTTGCGCAGCCGGGGGTACTCGACCGCGATGGGCTCCTTGACCTTGAGCACCAGGTCGCCCTCGGCCCACACGTCGTCCGCGGTGGCCAGCACCTTGGCGCCGGCGGCGAGGTACTCCTCGTCGGTGATGGCCGAGCCCAGACCCGCGCCGGCCTCGACGAACACCTCGTGCCCGCGGGAGGACAGCTCGTGGGCGCCCGCGGGGGTCAGCGCGACGCGGTACTCGTGGTTCTTGATCTCGCGGGGAACTGCGATCCGCACGGTGGGCTCCTTCGCTCCTACTCGGTACGCCAAAGGTCGGGTACCCGGTGCGCCCTGTCATCGTGCCGGGAGCACGAACGGCGAGGTCCGCGTTTGTGCGAGGTGAACAAGGGCCGCCGCGCGTTGACACCCGTCGTGGTCGGCACCTAGCGTTCGGGTCACTCCAACTGAACATCGGCCGCGGCGCCCACCTGCGCCGGAACCCGCGCGGGAGAGTCCTCGGCACGACCGGGGCGCCGAAGGAGCAAGCACCCCGCACACTCTCAGGCAGCGAGAACCGCGCGGGCGAGGCGACTCTGGAAAGCGTGCCCCGCGGCGCGCACCCACGGTGCAAGCCGCGACGATGCGGTGAAGCTCTCAGGTCCCAGGACAGAGCAGGGGACCTGGAACCCACCTGTCAGGGAGCGCTGCCGTGACCTTTCCCGAACACCTGCTGTACACCGCCGAGCACGAGTGGGTCGACTGGGTGCCGGGCACCCAGGAGCCCGTGTCGGTGGGCATCACCTCCTACGCCGCGTCCTCGCTGGGCGACATCGTGTTCGTGCAGCTGCCCGAGGTCGGCACGGTCGTGCAGTCCGGCGACGTGTGCGGCGAGCTCGAGTCGACCAAGTCGGTGAGCGACCTGTACGCGCCGGTCAGCGGCGAGGTGGTCGAGGTCAACACCGCGGTCGGGGACGACCCGTCGGCGATCAACGACGACCCGTACGGCGAGGGTTGGCTGTTCAAGGTCACCGTCACCGACGCGCAGGGCCTGCTCACCGCCGCGAAGTACGCGGAACTGACCGAGAGCTGAGCGGCCGTGGCGATCAGCGTCTTCGACCTGTTCTCCATCGGTATCGGGCCGTCCAGTTCCCACACGGTCGGCCCGATGCGAGCCGCGACCATGTTCATCGATCGATTGCCTCTGAATTCAGTCGACCGGGTGCATGTGGAGCTGTTCGGCTCACTCGGTGCAACCGGACATGGTCACGGCAGCCCGAAGGCGGTGCTGCTGGGTCTGGAGGGTCACCGGCCGGAGGAGGTCGACCCCCGGGAGGCCGAGCGGCGGGTGGCCGAAATCCGGGCGACGGGCCGGTTGCTGCTGGGTGGCGTGCGGGAGATCGCGTTCCGCGAAGACACCGACCTGGTGATGCACCGCCGCAAGTCGCTGCCGCTGCACCCGAACGGGATGAGCTTCGCCGCCTACTCGGGTGATGCGGTGGTCGACTCGGCGGTGTACTACTCCGTCGGCGGCGGCTTCGTGGTGGACGAGACCGCGACCGGCGCCGACCGCATCAAGCCCGACACCACCCCGCTCGCCCTGCCCTTCCGGACCGGGGACGAGTTGTTGGCGCGCACGCGCGAGCACGGCCTGTCGATCAGCGAGGTGATGCTGGCGAACGAGCTGTCCTGGCGGCCGGAGGCCGAGGTGCGCTCGTCGCTGCTGCGCATCTGGGGCGTCATGCAGGAGTGCGTGGCGCAGGGGTGCGTCGAGACCGGCGAGCTGCCGGGTGGTCTGAAGGTGCGGCGGCGCGCGGCGGAGATGCACGCGCGGTTGGCCTCGGAGCACTACGCGACCGACCCGCTGCGGGTGATGGACTGGGTGACGCTGTTCGCGCTGGCGGTGAACGAGGAGAACGCCGCCGGCGGCCGGGTGGTGACGGCGCCGACGAACGGCGCGGCCGGGATCGTGCCGGCGGTGCTGCACTACTACGCCAGGTTCGTGCCGGGCGCGTCGGACGACGGCATCGTGCGGTTCCTGCTGACGGCCGGCGCGATCGGCGTGCTGTTCAAGGAGAACGCGTCGATCTCGGGCGCCGAGGTCGGGTGCCAGGGCGAGGTCGGGTCGGCGTGCTCGATGGCGGCGGGCGGGTTGGCCGAGGTGCTGGGCGGCACGCCGGAGCAGGTCGAGAACGCGGCGGAGATCGCGATGGAGCACAACCTCGGCCTGACGTGCGACCCGATCGGGGGACTGGTGCAGATCCCGTGCATCGAGCGCAACGCGCTGGCGTCGATCAAGGCGATCACGGCGGCGCGGATGGCGCTGCGGGGCGACGGCTCGCACTTCGTGTCGCTGGACAAGGTCATCAAGACCATGCGCGAAACCGGCAAGGACATGAAGGTGAAGTACAAGGAAACGGCCCGCGGCGGTCTCGCGGTGAACGTCATCGAGTGCTGATTCCCAGGTCCTGATTTCGCGACGCCCCCCGTCCCGCGCCCGAGCGCGCGGCGGGGGGCTTTCTCGCGGCGGGCTCAGGCCTGGCCGACGAAGATCGCCTTCCCGGAGCCGAAGTCCGGTTGCAGGGCTATTTGGAGTTCGCCCGGTTCGGCGGTCACCGCGAAGGAGACCTGGTAGGTGTAGGACTTTCCCGGCAGCACCGTCGTGGATTCGAAGTCGGTGTCGCAGGGGCCGTCCAGGTCGAAGATCGAGTCGGCTTTGCGGCCGTTGAACTGGGCGTCCACCCCGATCGTCAGAACGGCCGTCCCGAAGGGTTTCGCGGAGCCGTTCACCACGGTGATCGCGACCTTCGCCGCCCTGGTCACGTCCGACGGCGCGGCGTAGCGGCCCGGGGTGCAGGTGGTCGGGGCGGCGACCTCGACCGCCAGGCCGCCGGGCCACGTGTAGCGCTCGCCCCACGTCGGCGCCCTCCGGGCGGCGGGCGGCGGGGCGACGACGCCTTCGGCCCGGGCCGAGGCGCTCGCCGGGGTGACCGTGCCGCTGTCCGCGGCCCCGTCCAGGGTGTTGACCAGCGCGGACTGGACCATCACGGACACCACGATCGCCACGACGCACAGCACCACGGCGATCGCGGCCATCGCTCGCCGGGTGCCGGCCAGGGCGATGATCCCCAGGACCGCGCCGACGAGCGCGCCCACGGCGGTGAGGATGTTCAGCAGGGGGACGAGGGAGCAGACCAGGCCCGTGACGCCGAGGACCAGGGCCGCCACGGCCAGGCCCGCGAACTTCGTCGGGTGCGCGGGCGCGGCCGGGGGGAACGGGTGGTGCGGTGCCGGTGGAGAGGCCATGGCGCACGTCCTCGGTCGGTGTACGCCGTTTTTCGGGAAATGGGTGCCCGGTGTTATCCGGGCGGTCTCACACGATCGGGTGATAACGCGATTACGGCAGCACGGATTCGATCGCCTTCAGCACGACCTCGTCTTCGGGCTCGGTGCGCGGCCGGAACCGGGCGGTGATCTCCCCGGTGGGCGACAGCAGGAATTTCTCGAAGTTCCACTGCACGTCGCCCGCCTCGCCGTCCTGGTCGGCGGCGGCGGTCAACTCCGCGTACACCGGGTGGCGCTCCGGGCCGTTCACGTCGATCTTCTCGAACAGCGGGAAGCTCACCCCGTAGGTGGTCGAGCAGAACGTGGCGATCTCCTCGGCGGTGCCCGGCTCCTGCCCGGCGAACTGGTTGCACGGGAACCCGACCACCGAGAAACCGCGCGCGGCGTACCGCTCCTGCAACCGCTCCAGGCCGGCGTACTGGGGCGTCAGGCCGCACCGCGACGCGACGTTCACCACCAGCACCGCCTTGCCGCGCAGGGAACCCAGGCTCGACGGCTCGCCCGACAGGGTGGACACCGGGATGTCGTGGATGCTCATGACACCCAGGCTACGAGTCGCCCGGCGACCGGGTGAAGATCAGAACTTGAACACCGTGCCGGTCGCCGCCTCCAGGACGCACGAGTTCGAGTAGGTCTTGAGGAACCGCCGGGTCTCGCCGCGCCAGTGGCCGATGGCCCGCACCGTCACCGGGTTCAGCTCCATCGTGCACGCGACGCCCTCGGTGCCCAGCTGGTCGAACGAGCCGTTCGCCAGCGCCAGCTCGGCGCACGCCTCCTCGGCGCGCGGGTGCGACCCGCCGGGCGGCGAGCAGTCCAGGTTCACCACCCGGATCGTGCTCGACCGGTTGAGGGCCAACAGGAATCCCGACTCGGCCGGGACGGAGGTGCTCGGTACCAGCGCGGCGAGCGCCGCGACCAACGGAAGTACGCCCATGACCCCCACCCTGACCTGCGGGGCAGCCCCGTTCCAGCCCGCTCACCGCATCGTGTGAAGTCCCGAATGCCCACCCGGACGAGTGTGATGTGAGTCACGACACGGGCCGGTACCAAGATCGTCGCGCCAAGGTCGGTGGATGGGGTCCGACACCGTGCGCAGGGTCGCGTTCGCCTCCTCGGTCGGCAACGCGGTGGAGTTGTACGACTTCCTGCTCTACGGCACCGCGTCCGCGCTGGTGTTCGACAAGCTCTTCTTCCCGTCCTTCGACCCGAGGGTGGGCACCCTGCTCGCGCTCGCCACGTTCGGGGCGGGATTCCTCGCCAGACCACTCGGCGGCGTGGTGATCGGCCACTTCGGCGACCGCGTCGGCCGGCGCGCGATGCTCGTGCTCACCCTCGGCGCCACGGGCCTGTGCACGGCGCTCATCGGCCTCCTGCCCACCTACGACACCCTCGGCGTCGCCGCGCCGCTGTTGCTCGTGCTGCTGCGCGTGGTCCAGGGCTTCTTCCTCGGCGGCGAGCAGGGCGGCGCGACGCTGATGACCGTCGAGCACGCACCGCCGGGTCGCACCGGCTGGTACGGCAGCTGGACGTTCCTCGGCTCGCCGCTGGGCCTCCTGCTGGCCAACGCGATGATGGGGCTGTCCACCGCGATCTCCGGCGACGCGTTCCCGGACTGGGGCTGGCGGCTGCCGTTCCTGTTCAGCCTGGTGCTCGTGGGCGTCGGCCTCTACGTCCGGCTCTCGGTGCAGGAGAGCCCGGTGTTCCGCGAGGTCACCCGGGAGCGCGGCGCGCTGCGGCTGCCCATCGTCGAGGTGCTGCGGACCGCGTGGCGCCGGGTGCTGCTGGGAGCGGGAGTGAACCTGGGCTTCACCATGTTCGTGTTCGTCATCGCGACGTTCGCGGTGTCCTACGGCACGAAGCAGCTCGGCCTGCCCCGGTCCGAACTCCTCACCGCGGGCCTGGTCGGCTCGGCCGCGCAGGCGGTGGCGATCCTGGTCTTCGCCAGGCTCTCCGACCGGGTCGGGCGGCTGCCGGTGATGCTGGCCGGCGCGGTTTTCCTGGCGGTGTGGGCGTTCCCGCTGTTCTGGCTGCTGGACGCGGGCCGGCCGGTGGTCGCGCTGACCGTCGCGTTCGCCGGCTCCGCGGCCCTGTTCGGACCCATGCCCGCCTACTACGCCGAGCTGTTCGGCGCCCGGGTCCGCTACAGCGGCGTGTCGGCGAGCTACCAGCTCGGCGCGGTGCTGGGCGGCGGGTTGTCGCCGTTCCTCGCGCAGTGGCTGCTCGGCCTGGCGCACGGCGGCTCGTGGTCGGTGTCGGCGTACCTGGTGGGCGGCGCGGTGATCAGCACGGTGTGCCTGCTCGCGATCGGCGAGACGCTCCGCCGCGAGCAGGCGCCCGCGTCAGCGGGACAGTAGCGCGTCCAACGCCCGGGACACCGCGCCCGCCGGGTCGGCCGGCAGCTCCGCGCACCGCCACGCCACCACGCCGTCCGGCCGCAGCAGGGACGCGCCGTGCGCGCCGACGCCCAACCGGTCGAGGTCACCCTCCAGCACGGCCACCCGCACCTCCGCGTCCTCCCACGCCGGGTCCGCGGTCAGCAGCGCCCACCCGCCGGTGAAGTCCACGGTGGACACTTCACGGCCGGCGTGCCGCACCACCACGTGCGGCACCCGGTAGCCGGGTCGGCCGGTGGCGTGGAACGGGTCCTCGGCGAACGCCGGGTCGTCGTCCTCGGCCAGCACGGCCGTGGACCGGTGCCGGTAGCCGAGCACGAGCGTCGTCGGGTCGATCGCGTCCGGCACGTCCGGGCCGGCCAGGTGCGGGGCCATCCGCTGCACGTAGTTGTGGAACGACCCGTCCACCACCAGCTTCGCGTACGGTCGGCGCTCGGCCTCGTAGGTGTCGAGCAGCGCCTCGCCCGCCTCGCCGCGCAGCACCGCCGCGAGCTTCCACGCCAGGTCGTACCCGTCGCCGACCGCCGTGTTGCCGCCCAGGCCGCCGGTCGGCGGGGTCACCTTGGCCGCGTCGCCGACCAGGAACACCCGGCCGGACCGGAACGAGTCGGCCAGCCACGCGGCCATCTCCCAGGACGTGATGTCCACAATGGAGGGTTCGAGGTCCGGCACGTCGGTCGCCACCCGCAGCAGCTCCACGCACCGCTCGGGCGGGAAGTCCGCGGGCGACTCGCCGCGCGCCGGGTCGTACTCCACGGTGAACACGTTGCGGCGCATGGTGTTCGTGGCCACGAACGCGCCGGTGAACGCCGGGTTCCGCAGGTAGTACAGCGTCCCCTTGTCGGCGGCGATGTGCTCGGACAGCTCGGCGTCGAACACCACTCCGACGTGGTGCGCCAGCGGGCCGCGCCCCCGCCGCGCGATGCCCAGCGCCTCGCGGACCGGGCCGCGGTGGCCGTCCGCGCCGACCAGGTACCGCGCCCGGACCCGCTGCTCCACGCCGGTCTCGCGGTCCAGCAGCACCGCGGTGACCCCGGTCGCGTCCTGCTCGAACGACCGCAGCTCGGTGCGGAACCGGATGTCCGCGCCGAGTTCCCGGGCCCGGGCCAGCAGCACCGGCTCGGCGAAGTCCTGGCTCGTCATGCCGAACCGCTCCGGGCTCAACCCGACGTCGAGTTCGTCCGCCTCGTGCACGATCGTGTGGAACACCCGACCCCGCAGGCTTTCCGCCACCTTGATCACGATGCCGGCGGACACCCCGGTGCTGCCCTCCAGTACCGCGTCGGCCACGCCGCCCACCCGGTACAGCTCCATCGTGCGGTGCGTCTGGCCGGTCGCCTTCGGGTGCGGCGACGTGCCGCCGTGCTTGGCGACGCCCAGGACGTCGACCCCCAGTCGGGCCAGGAACAGCGCGGTCGACAACCCGCCGAGCCCCGCGCCCACCACCAGTACCTCTACCTGCCTGTCCTCTCCCATGCCTGAAATCTTAGAAGCTAAGAGACTTAGGAATCAAGGTGAACGACGCGACCCGTGCGCGCCGACCGCGCCGCCGCCTCCAGCACCTCGAGCCCGGTGATCGCGTCCTGGGCCGGAACCGGGCTGCGACCTGCGGCGACGGCCCGGTAGAACTCCTGGTACGCGCCCGGCTCGGTGCGCACCGGACGGCCGAGGACGGTGCCCCGGGCCGCCTCCGGCTCCTCGCCCCAGCCCGGACCGCCGGGCACCTCGCCCGCCCGAAGCGCGTCCTCCTGCGGGTCGAGCCCGTGCTTGAGGTAGCCGCCCCGGTCGCCGAGCACCCGGAACCGGGGACCCGGGTCCGCCGCCAGCGCCGACGCCCACAGGTGCGACACGGTGCCGCCGGCGTGGGTCAGCGCGACGAAGAAGTCGTCGTGCGCGAGCGCGTCCGGCCGCAGCACGCGCAACTCCGCGTGCACCGACGTCGGCCGGCCGAACAGCGCCACCGCCTGGTCCACCAGGTGGGAGCCGAGGTCGTACTCGATCCCACCGAGGTCCGCCGGGTCCGCCGACTCCTTCCAACTGTCCTTGACGGCCGGTCGCCAGCGCTCGAACCGTGACTCGAACCGGTGAACTTTGCCGAGCGTCCCGGACTCGATCAACCGGGCCGCGGTGCGGAAGTCGCCGTCCCACCGGCGGTTGTGGAACGGCGCGAGCAGCAGGTCCCGTTCCGCGGCCAGGGCGACCAGCGAACGGGCTTGCGCGGCGGTCGCGGCGAACGGCTTGTCGACCACCGCGCCCAGCCCGAGTTCCAACGCCCGACGCGCGTGCGCGGCGTGGAACCGGTTCGGCGTGGTGACCACCACCAGGGCGAACTCGGCCGCGCGGTCCCACAGCAGGTCCACCGAGTCGATCACCTCGGCGGTCGGGTACCGGGCTTCGACGGCCTCCCGGCGGCTGGTCACCACGGCGGTCAGGGACAGGCCCGGGACGCTCGACAGGAACGGCGCGTGGAAGGCGGATCCGCCCAGCCCGTAGCCGATGAGTGCGGTGCGCATGGTGAGGAACCCTAGGCTTCCCACGTCGTGGACGTGCTGTCCGAGACCATCACCCGGGGCTACCTTCGACGGCATGAGTCTGCCCCTGGCGCTTCGTCGCGTCGACCGCGCGCGGGTCACGGGCATGGCCTGTCGCCTCGGCTGATCCACCCTGTCCCTGCGCGTCGTCCCCGTTCGTCGCGCCCGTGCCAATCCCCAGCCTTGACAGGAGTCCACGGCATGTCCTGGTCGTTCGACACCAAGCAGGTCCACTCCGGAGCGTCACCGGACCCGGCCACCGGCGCCCGCGCCACCCCGATCTACCAGACCACCTCGTTCGTGTTCCGGGACACCGCGCACGGCGCGGCCCTGTTCTCCCTCGCGGAGCCGGGCAACATCTACACCCGGATCAACAACCCGACCCAGGACGTGCTCGAGCAGCGGGTCGCCGCGCTCGAGGGCGGCATCGCGGCCGTCGCGTTCGCGTCCGGCCAGGCCGCCGAAACCGCCGCGATCCTCAACCTCGCGCGGGCGGGCGACCACCTGGTGTCCTCCGCGTCGCTCTACGGCGGCACGTACAACCTGTTCCACTACACGCTGCCGAAGCTCGGCATCGAGGTGTCCTTCGTGGACGACCCCGACGACATCGACGCGTGGCGCGCCGCGATCCGGCCGAACACCAAGCTCCTGTTCGGCGAGTCGCTGGCCAACCCGCGCAGCAACGTCCTCGACATCGAGGCCGTCGCGGCGGTCGCGCACGAGGCGGGCGTCCCGCTGATCGTGGACAACACGGTGCCCACGCCGTACCTGCTCCGGCCGCTGGAGCACGGTGCGGACATCGTGATCCACTCCGCGACCAAGTACCTCGGCGGCCACGGCAGCGCGATCGCCGGCATCGTCGTGGACGGCGGCAAGTTCGAGTTCTCCGACCCGGAGAAGTTCCCCGACTTCAACGAACCCGACCCGAGCTACCACGGCCTCCAGTACTGGCCGGTGCTCGGCCACGGCGCGTTCGCGGCCAAGCTGCGCGTGCAGGGCTTGCGCGACACCGGCGCGGCCATCGCGCCGCTGACCTCGTTCCTGGTCATCCAGGGCATCGAGACGCTGTCGCTGCGCATCGAGCGGCACGTGGCCAACGCGCAGGCGCTCGCCGAGTGGCTGGAGGCGCGCGACGAGGTCGACAAGGTGCACTACGCCGGTCTGCCGTCCTCGAAGTGGCACGGTCTGGCGCAGAAGTACCTGCCGGGCGGCGCGGGCGCGATCGTGTCGTTCGAGCTGCACGGCGGCGTCGACGCCGGCCGCGCGTTCGTGGACGGGCTGGAGCTGTTCTCCCAGCTCGCGAACATCGGCGACGTGCGCAGCCTGGTCGTGCACCCGGCGTCGACCACGCACAGCCAGCTCACCGCCGAGGAGCAGGTCGTCGCCGGCGTCACGCCGGGTCTGGTGCGGCTGTCGGTCGGCATCGAGGGCGTCGAGGACCTCAAGGCGGACCTGGAGGCAGGTTTCCGGGCCGCGAAGTCGGTGCTGTGAGCTCGTCCGCACCCACCCCTCCCGCCGCCCGAGGGTGGCGGGAGGGTGACCCGGTCGGCCGCCGGCAGTGGTTCGACGGAACCCTGCCGGGGCTGCCCGTGCGACTGGCCTACGAGACGTGGGGTTCGCTCAACGCCGACCGGTCCAACGCGGTCCTGGTCGAGCACGCGCTGACCGGCGACTCGCACGTCTCGGGCGTGGTCGAGCCGGGTCACCCCACGCCCGGCTGGTGGAACGGGCTGGTCGGCCCGGGACTGGCGCTGGACCCGGCCGAGTGGTTCGTGGTGGCGCCGAACGTGCTGGGCGGGTGCCAGGGTTCGACCGGTCCGTGGTCGACCGCGCCGGACGGGCAGCCGTGGGGCGACCGGTTCCCGCGGGTGTCGGTGCGCGACCAGGTCGCCGCCGAGGTGCTGCTGGCCGACCACCTGGGCATCGCCTCGTGGGCCTCGGTGCTGGGTGGCTCGATGGGCGGCATGCGCGCCCTGGAGTGGGCCGTGACCTGGCCCGACCGCGTGCGGTCGCTGCTGGTGCTCGCCGGGCCCGCGGCGTCGTCGGCGGAGAACATCGCGCTCGCGTCGCCGCAGTTGCACGCCATCGCGCTGGACCCGGTCGGTGGGTTGGGCGTGGCGCGGCGGATCGCGCACATCTCCTACCGCAGCGAGCCGGAGCTGGCCGCGCGGTTCGGGCGGGACGTGCAGCCCGACGGGCGGTTCGCGGTGGAGTCCTACCTCGACCACCACGCGGCGAAGCTGATCACGCGGTTCGACCCGGCGTCGTACGTGGTGCTGACCGAGGCGATGAACGGCCACGACGTGGGCCGCGGCCGGGGCGGGGTGGCCGCCGCGCTGCGCCGGGTCACCGCGCGCACCATCGTGGCGGGCATCGACTCGGACCGGCTCTACCCGCTGTCGATGCAGGCCGAGATCGCCGCCGCCATCCCGTCCGCCGACCACCTGCGGGTGGTCGCCTCGCCGTACGGGCACGACGGGTTCCTGATCGAGATCGACCAGGTCTCCGCCCTGGTCCGCGAGCTGCTCAAGGTCTAGCCCGGCAACGCGCCCGGGCACCGCGGACCGTGGGGTCCGGCGGTGCCCGGGCGGTCGGACTCGCGGGTGGCTAGAAGCCCGCGGTGATCTTGGTGAACTCCCAGTCGGTCTGCGGGACGCCCGAGCAGTTGGACGACACCTGGCCGTCGCAGCCGCCGCGGTCCCGGTTGACCGCCCAGTAGGTGAACCGACCGAGGCCGTTGGACTTCGCCCAGTCGCGCAGCTGGGTCCAGGTGGCCGTGGTGGTCACCTCCTTCTGGTCGGACAGGCCGTTCATGCCGGAGATGCCCGAGTGGGCGAACGCCACCGCGTCCGACCAGCCGTTGACCGACTTGAGCTTGTCCTTCAGCGCCGTGGTGGCCGCGATGGTGTCGGTCTTGACGTCGGTGCTGCCGAAGTCGAACGGCATCAGCGTGTACACGTCGATGTCGGAGCCGATCGCCTTCGCCCGCTCGATCAGCCGGTTGCCGGTGGCGCTCGGACCGGTCTTCGTCGTGGGGATGGTGACGATGGTCTGGATGCCCGGGTTGGTCTGCTTGACGATCTTCAGGGCTTCCAGGATCCGATCCTGCACGGTCGCGTTCTCGAACTCGTCCGTGTTCTCGATGTCGATGTCGATCGCCTTGAGCTTGTAGGCGTCGATCACCTTCTGGTACGCGCCCGCAAGCGCTTGCGGGGTCGAGCAGTTCGGGCCGAGCTTGTTGCCGCTCCACCCGCCGAACGACGGGATGACGTCACCGCCCGCCGCGCGGATCTGGTTGATCGTGGTGGCGTCGACGCCGCCGGTCAGCGGTCGCTGGCCGTCCCACGCCGGGTTGCAGCCGTTCTGCGCCAGCACGAACGCCAGCGTGAACCACTTGATCCCGGTCGACTGCATCAGCGGCGCGACCGCGGGCGGGTTGCCCCAGCCCAGGAACAGGTAGGGCGCCGCGCGGCCGCCGGGAGGCGGGTTGGTGCCCGGCAGCGTCGTGACGCTGACCGCGTTGGACGCGGGCGAGGTGTTGCCCGCCGCGTCGCGCGCCTTCACGGTGAAGGAGTACGCGGTCTGCGCGTTGAGGTTGCCGACCGTCGCGGTGGTGCCGGTGACGGTGGTGTTGAGCGTGCCGCCCACGTAGACCTCGTACCCGGTCACGCCCACGTTGTCGGTGGACGCGTCCCAGGCCAGGGACACGCTGTTGGTCGCGACGTTCGTCGACCGCAGGTTGCCCGGGGTGGTCGGCGGGGTCGGGTCGCCCGGGTTGCCGCCGCCGGTGCAGGACGCGCCGTTGATCGTGCAGTTGAGCGGCGCGCCGGAACCGGTGCCGGTGAACCCGAAGGTCCGGGTGGCGCCGACCGCGACGGAGCCGTTGTACTCGCGGTTGGTCGCCACGACGTGCTGACCGGTCTTGGTGATCAGCGCGTCCCAGTACGAGCCCAGCGTGGTGCCCGACGGCAGGTCGAACTCGATCTTCCAGCTGGTGATCGCGCTCGGACCGCCGTTGGCGACGGTGAACTTGCCCTCGAAGCCGCTGCCCCAGTCCTGGGGTTTGGCGAACGTGGCGGTGAGGCCCGCGGCGGCGTCCGCCGCGGGGACGAAGAGCAGGGAACTCAGTGCCAGCGCGCTCGCGGTGAGCAGCGCAGCCGATCGTGATCTCATGGAAGAACTCCTCGGCGGGATTGCAGGGAGGAATCACGCGCCCACCGCGGAGACTGGTCTAGACCAAAGCTCCCTGTCAAGAGTTCATTACTCTTCGCCGCCGCGCACTCGATCGTTACCGGCCGGTCACCCGCTGTGCGCCGACCGCGGGTTCGGGAGTGGGGCGTCGGTGGGTCCGGGTGCCGGCCGAGGGCGCCCGGCCGCGGGTTCGGAGGTCGGTCGGGAGTGCGGCCGGGTGGCGGCCGACCGCGGGTTCGGAGTTCGGTCGGAGTGGGTCCGGGTAGCCGGTCACTCCTCGAGCGCGGTCGCGATCCAGGGTGCCACCGGGAGTTCGCGCTGGTCGCACTCCACGGCCAGCTTGACCGTCCAGCGCAGGGCCTGGAGGACGACCGTCGCCAGTTCCTGCGGGCGGCCGTTGGCCAGCGCGATCTCGATCTGCTCGGACGCGGCCTCCTCGTCGCCGTGCACCTCGGCCAGCAGGGTGCGGATCGCGGTGCGCACCGGAGGGTCGGCGTCGTCGATCGGGACCTCCTGGCCGTCCTCGTCGAACACCTGCATCTTCACCGGTGTCGCGCCGCCCGAACCCAGCACGGAGACCATGCCGCTGCACTCCGAGAACAGCAGCAGCACCAGTTCCCTGATCTCCTCGTTGCCCTCGGGCGAACCGCTCAGGTACCCGGTGACCAGGTCCACCGCGACAGCGTCCTCCCCGACCTTGGTGGCGGCCAGGGCTTCGCCGGCCACGGCCTGGAGCCGTGCCCAGCGGTCCGGATCTCGCTGCGGGTGCATTCAGCCATCTTCCAACACGGGTCGCGGGTCCACAGTTCCTCCGCACTGCCTACCGGTTGGTGATCGGGTACTGCAACGGGTTGTCCGGCGGGGTGCTACTCGGGTATGTCACTCCCCGGTCCGGTGTGCCGCCGCACGCCGCCGCCTAGCATCGACCGGGTGATCCGCACCTTCCTGGAGGTCGTGCTGCTGCCCGACCGGGCGCGGGTGTTCGGCGACTCCCGGTTCCGCCGGGTCGGCTACGGCGTCGTGTGGGCCTACGCGCTGGTGATCGCGATCGGCACGGCCACCGACTACGTCGAGTTCCAGGAGCCCGCCGGGTGGTGGCCGCTGCTGTTCGCGCTCACCGCCGGTCCGCTCGCGCTGCTGCCGTTCTCCGCGCTCACCGCCTGGCGGGTGGCGACGCTGGGTCTGCTGCCGTTCCACCTGCTGCTCACCTCGGAACCCGCGCTCCTCGGGCCCTGGCAGTGGTGCTGGTACCTGCCGGTGGCGCTGTTCGTCGGGTTGACCCACTCGGGCCGGGTGACGCTGCTCGTCGCGGCGCTCACCGGCGTGGCGCTGTGGGCCGTGGCGCCGGGCAAGCACGAGTACTTCCTGATCACGACCGGCACGCTGGCCGTGGTGTTCCTGCTCGGGTTCGCGCTCGGCTCGCGCGGCCGGGCCGAGCGGCGGTTCCACGCCGAGCGTGACGAAAAGGTCGCGTTGCAGGAGCGGGCCCGGATCGCGCGCGAGATGCACGACGTGGTCGCGCACCACATGTCGATGGTGGTGGTGCGCTGCGAGACGGCGCCCTACCGGCTCGCCGGGTTGTCGCCCGCCGCGGCGCGCGAGTTCGGCGAGCTCGGCGAGGCGGCCCGGTCCGCGATCGGCGACATGCAGCGGCTGCTCGGCGTGCTGCGGACCTCCGGGCAGGTGCTGGAAACCGCGCCGCAGCCCGGGTTGCGGCAGGTCGTGGACCTGTTCCCGGACGCCGAGGTGGCCGACGTCGAGGTGTCGGAGGCGGTCGGGCTGACCGCGTACCGGGTGGTGCAGGAGGCGTTGACCAACGCGCGTCGGCACGCGCCGGGCGCGCCGGTGTCGGTGCTGGTCACGGCGGCGGACGGGGTGGTGGACGTGGTGGTGCGCAACGGCGCGGGCGGCCCGTCGCTCGGCGGTGGCGGCGGGCACGGGTTGGCCGGCATGCGGGAACGGGTGGCGGTGCACGGCGGCTCGGTCGAGGCGGGCGCGCGGGACGGCGGGTTCGAGGTGCGGGCGTGGATCCCGCTGGAGCGGCCGTGATCACCGTGCTGGTGGCCGACGACCAGGAGATGGTGCGCGAGGGCTTCTCGGCGCTGCTGGACGCCCAACCGGACATCTCGGTGGTCGGGTCGGCGGGCGACGGCGCGACGGCGGTGGCCGAAGTGCGCCGGCTGCGGCCCGACGTGGTGCTGATGGACGTGCGGATGCCCGGGATGGACGGGTTGACCGCGACCAGGCTGCTCGCCGACGACCCGGTGCGGGTGCTCGTGCTGACCACGTTCGACCTGGACGACTACGTCTACGAGGCGCTGCGGGCGGGCGCGTCCGGGTTCCTGCTCAAGCACTCGCCCGCGCGGGAGCTGCTGGACGCGGTGCGGGTGGTGGCCCGGGGTGACGCGCTGCTCGCGCCGTCCGTGACGAAACGGCTCATCGAGGACTTCGTCCGGGCCCGTCCCGAGGTCGTGGTGAAACCGGCGGCGCTGTCGGCGCTGACCGAGCGGGAGACCGAGGTGCTGCGGCTCGTGGCGACCGGGTTGTCCAACACCGAGATCGCCGGGCGGTTGTTCCTGGCCGAGCAGACGGTGAAGACGCACGTGAGCCGGGTGCTCGCGAAGCTCGGGGCGCGGGACCGGGCGCAGGCGGTGATCGCGGCCTACGAGTCGGGGTTGGTCGTACCGGGGTAGGGCCTGGATCTCGGGACTCCGGTGTGACGATCGGCGCGGGGTGGTCCTCCTAGCTTCGGCGGCATGAGAGTCGGGTTGCTCGTCCTGGTGCTGGTGTTCGTGACGCCCGGGGGTGGGGTTGATTCCTTCGTCGGACGTGTTGCGGTGTACGGGGATGCTGGTGCCGCGCACGTCGCCGTGGTGGTGCCGGGGTCCGATGTGGACGGTGCGCGGTTCGACGCCACGGTGGGGCGGATGGCCCGGTCGTTGCACGACGTGGTCGGGGCGGACGTCGCGGTGGTGGCGTGGCTCGGGTACCGGACGCCCTCGGGGCTGGGGGTGGACGCCGCGTCCGGGCGGTTGGCGCGGGCCGGCGCGGAGGCGTTGGTGCGGTACGTGCGGTCGTTGAGCGGGCACGTGCACCTGTTGTGCCACAGCTACGGGTCGGTGGTGTGCGCGATGGCGGTGCGGGACGTGCGGGTGGACGACGTGGTGTTCCTGGGCAGTCCGGGGGTTCGGGTGTCCACTGTGGACGAACTGGGCACGTCGGCTCGGGTGTGGGCGGCCCGAGGGGCGCGGGACTGGACGCGGTGGGTGCCGGCGGTGCGGGTGGGCGACCTGGGGCACGGTGCCGATCCGGTGTCGCCGTCGTTCGGGGCGGTGGTGTTCGACGTGGGGGACGCGCGGCACGACGGGTACTTCGAGTCGGGGAGCGCGTCGTTGCGGGCGTTGGCGGCCATTGCGCGGGGTGGACGGCCGTGAACCGGGATCGTGTGGTGGACGCGGCTCGGGCGATCGCCGTGGTGGGGGTGGTGGTCGGGCACTGGCTGGGTACGGCGGTGGTGGCGACCGGGGACGGCCTGGTGGACGTCCGGCCCGGGTCGGTGCCGGCGGGGTGGGTGTTCCAGGCGCTCGGGTTGTTGTTCTTCGCGCAGGGGTTCGCGGCGGAGCGGTCGCGGGTGTCGTGGTGGGGCGCGGTGCGGCGGGTGTCGGGGCCGGTCGGGGTGCTCGTCGGGTGCTGGGCGGTCGTGCTGGTCGGGTTGGCGGTGCGCGGGGTGCCGCAGCAGACCGTGGTGACGGTGGGGCTGCTCGCCGTGGAACCGGTGTGGTTCCTGGTGGTGTGGGCGGTGTTGCGCGGGGTGACGCCGTTGATGCGGTCCGGGTGGGTGCTGGGGTTCGCGGTGGTGCCGGCGGTGGTCGGTGGGTGGGCCGGGCTCGTCGCGGTGTGGTGGGTGCCGTGGCAACTCGGGGTGTTGTACGCCCGGCACGGGTGTGCGCGGTGGGGCGGTGCGGTGTTGTTCGCGGTGGGTGTGGCGGTGGGGTACCCGTTGGCGGTCGCCCAGGTGGGCCTGGTGCTCGCCCTGCGGCCCCGGTTCCGGGTGGGGTGGGTGGACCGGCGGGGGTTGGCGGTGTACCTGGTGCACCAGAGCGCGTTGCTGGTGGTGATGTCGGTGGGCGCTGCGTTCGGGCCGCTGCGCGGGTTGCACGAGGTGCCGGACGGGTTAGGGGTGCTGGAGCGCCTGGCGTGGTTCCCGGTGTTCGTCGGGGTGGCGCTGGTCCTGCTTCGGTATGGCGGCCAGCAGCGCGGCGGCGATCGTGACGCCGTGCAGCGCGACGACGGGCGCGGTCGGCTCGAGGACGAGCAGCGCGGGCACGCAGGCCAGGGCGGTGAGCAGCCAGGGGCGGCGGCCGTCGCAGGTGCCGTTGCGGGCGGCGTGCAGCAGGTACCAGCCGAGCAGCAGGTGGATCAGGTTCTGCATCGGGTCGACGTCCAGCACCACGAGGGTGGCGGGTTCGCCCGCGAAGCCCGTGACGACGAAGCCCAGCACGCCGAGGACGCCGTAGCCGACGCCGAGGGTGGCGGCCAGGCGGGCGCGGTGGGTTTCCCTGGTGTGGCACAGGGAGTGCGTCGTGGTGCGCTCGAAGCGGTGGAACGCGAGCAGGACCGGGAGGAGCAGGAGCACCAGCAGGACCGGCCAGCGCGGGCGGCCCAACACCACGTCCAGGGTCGTCGGGGTGTCCAGCAGGCCGAGCAGTCCGACCGCGGCGGCCAGCGCGGTCAGGTAGGCCACGTACACGGTCATCGGCGCGCGGCGGGCGTAGTCGACCACGCTCCACGGACGGTGCCCGGTCAGCCACGAGGTGATCCGGTCGCGGAGGAGAAGCGCCACGCAGATCTGGCCGAGACCCAGGACGAGCAGGCAGATCGTGGGCGGGCTGAGGTTCGACCCCGGTTCGCCCGGGATGGGCATCATCGTCCTGGGGTAGCCGCCGAAGGTGATCAGGGCGAGCAGGGCCGGGACGGTGGCGAGCGCGAGCGCGGTCAGCACCCGGCGGGGTAGCCGCTGGAGGGTGCCGTCCGCGTAGTGGAAGCCCAGTTGTTGGAGGAACAGCGCGCCGAGGACCAGGTTCAGGTAGCCGCCGGTGCGCCAGTCCAGGGTGACCCGGCAGGTGTCCACGACGATCATCGCGGCCAGCAGCGCCACCGGGGTGGCCAGGCGGGCGTCGCGGTGCAGCCGGGCCATGACCGGGGTGGCGGCGACGGCGACCAGGTAGAGGCCCAGGAACCACAGCGGGTTCGCGATGAGCCTGCCGAACATCTCGACGCGGGACTTGTCGACGTCGAGGAGTTCCAGCGGGAGCGGGAGGACCAGCCAGGACAGCACGAACGCCAGCACCGGGCGGAGTTGGCGGCTGATCCGGATCGCCAGGTAGCGGCCGTAGCCGCCGTGGTCGGCCTGGACCGCCTGCCAGCTGAGCAGGTTCGCGTGGCCGCCGGCGAAGTAGAAGACCGGGATCGCCTGGAGGGCCCAGGTCAGCAGCCACATCCAGGTCGCGCTCACGCCTGACCAGTGCAGGACGGTGAGCAGGGATTGGCCCACCACCACCGTGCCCAGGCCGATCAGGCGGAGGAACGTGGCGTAGCGGTCGGGCTGGGGGGTGGTGGGGTGAGTGGAGCGGGAGGGGCTCGTGGGTGGGGCCGGCGAGGTGCGGCCTCGGGGGAGGCGCGGGCGGTCGGGGCGGCCCGGGAGGCCCGGGAGGCGGGAGATCAGCAGGAAGACCACCACGGCGCTGCCGAAGCCCCACGCCAGGACCGGTTCGTGGCCCGGTGGGCCCCAGCGTTGGCGCCAGGAGTTGAACTGGAGGCCGGCCGCGTAGAGGGTGGCGACGGCGTGGCACCGGGTGCCGCTGTTCCTGGGGTTGAGGTCGCACTGGGCGTGCATGTCGTCGGCCAGGCGGGTGTCCAGGGATTTGCGGGCTTGTGGGGGGAGGGGGTGGCCCTTCGCCTCGGCGTAGCGGAGGAGGTCGTAGCCGAGGTCGTGGGCTCGGCACGCGATTCCGAAGTCCCATTCCGTGTCGCCGGCCGGGCCCGAGCAGCCGCCCGTGGGGTCGGTGGCGCGTTTTGTGCCGTCCGGGGCGATGACGAGTCGGGGGTTGCGGGCTGTCACCTCCGCGAAGTCCGCGGGGAAGGTCGTGCGGGGGTCTGTCACCCGGTTGGGGGTGGTCATCGCTGTGACGGCGTGGGCTGCGGTGGCTGTGTCGCCTTCGAGGGGGCGGGTGTCCGAAGCGCCGGCCGGGCGGGAGGCGATCACTCCGCAGACGAAGACCGCCAGGGTGATGAGGAGGAATCTGAACCACGCGGGCAGGCCGGCCAGTAACCGGAGTCCTGGCCATCCACCGGCGTTCGTCCTGCTGTCGGTCATCGGCGGTTCAGGTTACGGATCCTTGAACGGGGTGCCAACCCGTGTGGTGGTGGGGGGTGTCTGGTGGGGGTGGCTCGTGTGTGGGGGGTGTCTGGTTGGGAGTGGCTCGCGTGTGGGGTGTGTCTGGTTGGGCGTTGGCCTGCGTTTAGGGCGTCCTCGCCGGACGGGCTGACCACCAAGGAGGTGAAGGGCGTCGTGTTCTCCCCGTATGGCCTGCCGGAGGCAACCACATGCGTCAAGGGGGCAGATCGTTTTTTGGCCGGCGGTAGCGCTGAATGTGCCCCCTTGACACATGCGGTTGGGCTGCGCCCAGGCCATACGGGGAGAACACGAGGCCACTGGCTTGGTCGGCGCGACCGTGGCGCTGGGCTTGCGCGCCCTGCGGGCTTACGGGTAGGGGACTGGGGCCGTTACGCCTGTTAGGGCTGCCTCCGACATCGTGCGTAGGAGGGTGGCCATTTGGGTGCGGTCCAGGTGGGCTGAGTGGGGGGTGGAGTTGATCAGGCCGAAGACTGCGTGGGCGGCTGCTCTTGCCGTTGGTTCGTCCACGGTTGGGGTTGTGCGGCGGATTGTGTCCACCCAGACCTCTACGTAGCGGCGTTGTAGGGCTCGGACTCGGCGGCGGTCTTCGTCTGTCAGGTTTGCCAGGTTGCGGCTTTGGACGGTGATCAGGGCCGGGTCGTCCAGGGCGAAGTCGACGTGCCAGCCGATCAGGGCCTGGAGGGCCGATTCCGGGTTCTCCGCTGCGGTCACCCTGCCCTGGCCGCCGTCCAGCAGGCGTTCGGAGATCGAGGTCAGCATCTCGCCTAGCATCGCGTCCTTGGACTTGAAGTGGCGGTAGAGGGCCGGGCCGGAGATGCCCACGGCCGCGCCTATGTCGTCGATGCCCACTCCGTGGAACCCGTGGCGGGCGAACAGCTCGGCGGCGGCGTCCAGGATCTGGTCGCGTCGGCTCGGCTTCACTCCATCGGTGGCTGACACGAACTCCATCTTAAGGTGCGCGACGGAGTTGCATAAACGAGCGTTAACGGAATCGTTGTGGGTGATCATTAACGGGGTGCTGAAACAGGCCGTTAACTCTTGACATTGGCCTTTTGGATTGCGGTACGTACTGGTATCACTTGTCGTGCTCCGCATCACACCCTGTGTTGTTTCCCCTCCTCGGGAGGCTTCGATGCGTCCTGTCCGCATGGTGGTCGTGGCGGTCCTGACCGCCGCCTCGGCCCTCCTGGCCACGGTTCCGGCGCAAGCCGCCGCGGCTGCCAACTACGTCGCCCTGGGCGACTCCTACTCCTCCGGGACCGGCACCGGGTCGTACTACGGTGACAGTGGCTCCTGCAAGCGCAGCCAGTACAGCTACCCGGCGCTCTGGGCGGCCGCGCACGGTCCGGCCTCCTTCAAGTTCGTGGCGTGTTCCGGTGCCAAGACCGGGGACGTGCTGGCGAACCAGGTGGGCGCGTTGTCCGCCGCCACGACGTTGGCGACCATTTCGGTCGGTGGCAACGACGCCGGGTTCACCGACGTCATCACCACCTGCACCCTCGGCACCGACTCGGCCTGCACGAGCCGGGTCGACCAGGCCAAGGCGTACGCCACGGGCACCCTGCCGGGCCTGCTGGACAACGTCTACGCCCAGATCCGCGGGCGGGCGCCGTCGGCACAGGTGGTGGTGCTGGGGTATCCGAGGCTCTACAAGGTGCCCGGTTCCTGCTCCGTGGGGTTGAGCGACACCAAGCGGGCCGCCATCAACTCGGCTTCGGACACGTTGCACTCGGTCATCTCCGGGCGGGCCTCGGCCAGGGGGTTCGCCTACCGGGACCTGCGCGGTGCGTTCGCCGGGCACGAGATCTGCTCGTCGGCGTGGTGGCTGAACAGCCTGTCGTGGCCGGTCGAGGAGTCGTACCACCCGAATCGGGACGGGCAGCGGCTCGGGTACCTGCCGCAGTTGACCGCCGTCACCGGCTGAGGTCGGCGCGGGGAGGGGGACCGTGTGAGCGGTCCCCCTTTTTCGGGTTCGGGGGTCGGTGGACGTCCTCGTTAACAGGCGCTAACCTGGTCTCAGGTTAACGACTGCTAACCGCGAGGAGCCGATGGACGCCCCAGTGCTGCGCAGCACCGCCGACAAGTCCGGTGACGCGTTCCGCCGCCACAGCGAGGAGCACGCGGAGCTGGTCGCCGAGTTGCGCGGCAAGCTCGCCGTCGCCGCGCTGGGCGGTCCCGAGAAGGCCAGGCAGCGGCACGTCGACCGCGGCAAACTGCTGCCGCGCGAGCGCGTGGACACGCTGCTCGACCCCGGCTCGCCGTTCCTCGAGCTGTCCCCGCTGGCCGCGGACGGCCTGTACGGCGGTGACGCGCCGGCCGCCGGTGTCATCACCGGTGTCGGGCGGGTGTCCGGGCGCGAGGTGGTGGTGGTCGCCAACGACGCCACCGTCAAGGGCGGCACGTACTACCCGATGACGGTCAAGAAGCACCTGCGCGCGCAGGAAGTGGCGCTGCACAACAACCTCCCGTGCGTCTACCTGGTGGACTCCGGCGGCGCGTTCCTGCCCCGCCAGGACGAGGTCTTCCCGGACCGGGAGCACTTCGGGCGGATCTTCTTCAACCAGGCCACCATGTCCGCGCGCGGCATCCCGCAGATCGCGGCCGTGCTCGGGTCGTGCACCGCCGGTGGCGCGTACGTGCCGGCGATGAGCGACGAGGCGGTCATCGTGCGCGGGCAGGGCACGATCTTCCTCGGCGGGCCGCCGCTGGTGAAGGCCGCGACGGGCGAGGTCGTGACGGCCGAGGAGCTGGGCGGCGGCGAGTTGCACTCGCGGACCTCCGGCGTGACCGACCACCTGGCCGAGGACGACGCGCACGCGCTCGCGATCGTGCGGTCGATCGTCAGCACCTTCGGGCCGCGGTCGCCGCGGCCGTGGACGCGGGAGCCGAGCGTCGAGCCCGTGGTGGACCCCGCCGAGCTGTACGGCGTGGTGCCGACGGACAGCCGCACCCCGTACGACGTGCGCGAGGTCATCGCGCGGGTGGTCGACGGCAGCCGGTTCCAGGAGTTCAAGAAGGAGTACGGGGCGACGCTGGTCACCGGGTTCGCCCGGATCCACGGGCACCCGGTCGGGATCGTGGCGAACAACGGGATCCTGTTCGGCGAGTCGGCGGTCAAGGGCGCGCACTTCATCCAGCTGTGCGATCAGCGGAACGTGCCGTTGGTGTTCTTGCAGAACATCAGCGGGTTCATGGTCGGGCGCGAGTACGAGGCCGGCGGGATCGCCAAGCACGGCGCGAAGATGGTGACGGCCGTGGCGTGCGCTCGGGTGCCGAAGTTCACCGTCGTGATCGGTGGCTCGTTCGGCGCGGGCAACTACTCGATGTGCGGGCGGGCGTACTCGCCGCGGTTCCTGTGGATGTGGCCCAACGCGCGCATTTCGGTGATGGGCGGCGAGCAGGCGGCGTCGGTGTTGGCGACCGTGCGGCGCGACCAGCTCGGTGACGAGTGGTCGGCGGAGGACGAGGAGGCGTTCAAGGCGCCCATCCGCCGGCAGTACGAGGAGCAGGGCAACCCGTACTACTCGACCGCGCGGTTGTGGGACGACGGCGTGATCGACCCGCGTGACACCCGCACCGTGCTGGGCCTGGCGCTGTCCGCCGCGGCGAACGCGCCGGTCGAGCCGGTGTCCTACGGCGTCTTCCGGATGTGATGGCGATGTTCACTAGCGTTCTGGTGGCCAACCGCGGTGAGATCGCCGTTCGGGTGGTCAAGGCGTTGCGGCGGTTGGGTGTTCGCTCGGTGGCGGTGTACAGCGACGCCGACGCGGACGCGTTGCACGTGCGGTTGGCCGACGAGGCTGTGCGGATCGGGCCTGCCGCCGCGCGGGAGAGTTATCTGTCGGTGGATCGGGTTGTGCAGGCGGCGCTCGACACCGGGGCGCAGGCGGTGCACCCGGGGTATGGCTTCCTGGCGGAGAACACCGAGTTCGCTCGGGCCTGTGAGAAGGCCGGGTTGGTGTTCATCGGGCCGCCCGCCGAGGCCATCGAGGCCATGGGCGACAAGATCCGGGCGAAGTTGACCGTGCGGGCGGCGGGGGTTCCGGTGGTCCCGGGGCGCACCGAGCCCGGGATGAGCGACGACGACCTGGTCGACGCGGCCGGGGAGATCGGGTTCCCGGTGCTGCTCAAGCCCTCCGCCGGCGGTGGTGGCAAGGGCATGCGGCTGGTGAAGGCCGAGGGGGAACTGCGCGACGCCATCGAGTCCGCTCGGCGGGAGGCTCGCGGGTCGTTCGGGGACGACACGTTGTTGATCGAGCGGTTCATCTCCAACCCTCGGCACATCGAGATCCAGGTGTTGGCCGACGCGCACGGCAACGTGGTGCACCTCGGTGAGCGGGAGTGCAGTCTCCAGCGGCGGCACCAGAAGATCATCGAGGAGGCGCCCTCGCCGTTGTTGACGGCCGAGGTGCGCGCGGAGATGGGCGCGGCGGCGGTCGAGGCGGCGCGGTCGGTGGGGTACGAGGGCGCGGGCACCGTCGAGTTCATCGTGGACGGCGCGGCCGGCGACTGGTTCTTCATGGAGATGAACACCCGGTTGCAGGTCGAGCACCCCGTGACCGAGTTGGTGACCGGGGTGGATCTGGTCGAGTGGCAGCTGCGGGTCGCCTCCGGCGAGGTGTTGGACGTCCCGGTCGGGTTGACCGGGCACGCGGTCGAGGCCCGGGTGTACGCCGAGGACCCGACGCGCGGGTTCCTGCCGACCGGTGGCACGGTGCTGCTGCTGCGCGAGCCGGACGACGTGCGGGTGGACTCGGCGTTGCACGAGGGGTTGGTGGTCGGCAGCGACTACGACCCGATGCTGGCCAAGGTGATCGCGCACGGTGCGACGCGGGAAGAGGCGTTGCGGCGGTTGCACTCCGCGCTGGGGCGGATGGTCGTGCTCGGGGTGACCACGAACATCCCGTTCCTGCGGGCACTGCTGTCCGATGTGGACGTTCGGGCCGGCGCGCTGGACACCGGGTTGGTCGAGCGGAAGCTGGACGGGCTGGTGGCGGCGGAGCGGCCGGTCGAGGTGGTGGCCGCGGCGGCGTTGGCGAAGCGGTTGGAGCTGGGCGGCGACGAGCCCTGGGATCAGCCGACCGGGTGGCGGATCGGCGAGCACGCGTGGGCCACCTGGCGGATCGACGGTGTCGACGTGCGGGTGCGCGGCGACGAGGTCGTGGTGGGCGACGGGGAACCGTTGTCGCTCAAGGCTTTCTGGCGTGGCGGTGAGCTGGTGGTCGGCGCGCGGCGGTACGCCGTGGCGCGGGCGGGGAACGTGCTGTGGCTCGGCGCGGACGGGCACGCGTGGGCGTTGCCGGAGACCGAGCGGACCTACGGCGCGGCCGCCGCGGCCGGTGCCGGCGGGCCGGTGACCAGTCCGATGCCGGGGACCGTGCTCGTGGTGCGGGTGGCCGAGGGTGACGTGGTGACCGCCGGGCAGGCGCTGTTCGTGGTCGAGGCGATGAAGATGGAGCACACCGTGACCGCACCGGTCGACGGCGTGCTCACCGAGGTGAACGTCCAGGCGGGCCAACAGGTCGCGCTGGAGGAGACGCTGGCCGTCGTGGCCACCCACCAGGAGTGAGTGATGTTGGACTTCCGCCTTGACGAGGAGTACGAGGCCCTGCGCAAGACCGTCGAGGAGTTCGCGCGGGAGGAGGTCGCCCCGGTCATCGGCGACCTGTACGAACGCGAGGAGTTCCCCTACGAGATCGTCGCGAAGATGGGGCGGATGGGGCTGTTCGGGTTGCCGTTCCCCGAGGAGCACGGCGGCATGGGCGGCGACTACTTCGCGCTGTGCCTCGCGCTGGAGGAGCTGGCCCGGGTCGACTCGTCGGTCGCGATCACCCTCGAGGCCGGTGTCTCGCTGGGCGCGATGCCGTTGTACCGCTTCGGTTCCGCCGAGCAGAAGGCGGAGTGGCTGCCGCGGTTGACCTCGGGCGAGGCGCTGGGCGCGTTCGGGTTGACCGAGCCCGGCGGTGGGTCCGACGCGGGCGCGCTGATCACCACGGCGAGGCTCGACGGCGACGAGTGGGTGCTCAACGGCACCAAGGCGTTCATCACCAACTCCGGCACGGACATCACCGGGCTCGTCACGGTGGCCGCGGTGACCGGGCGCAGGGAGAACGGCAAGCCGGAGATCTCGGCGATCCTGGTGCCCTCCGGCACGCCCGGGTTCTCGGTGTCCCGCAAGTACTCCAAGGTCGGCTGGAACGCCTCGGACACCCGCGAGCTGTCCTTCCAGGACTGTCGCGTGCCGGTGGCGAACCTGGTCGGCGAGCGGGGGCGCGGGTACGCGCAGTTCCTCCAGACCCTGGACGAGGGTCGGGTCGCGATCGCCGCGCTGGGCGTGGGTCTCGCGCAGGGCTGCGTGGACGAGTGCCTGAAGTACGTGCGCGAGCGCGAGGCTTTCGGGCGCAAGATCGGCGAGTACCAGGCGATCAAGTTCAAGATCGCGGACATGGAGGCGCGCACGCACACCGCGCGGCTCGCGTACTACCAGGCGGCGGGCAAGATGCTGCGCGGCGAGCCGTTCAAGCGCGAGGCGGCCATCGCGAAGCTGGTGTCGTCGGAGACCGCGATGGACAACGCGCGCGAGGCCACCCAGATCTTCGGCGGGTACGGGTTCATGAACGAGTACCCGGTGGGCCGGTTCTACCGGGACGCCAAGATCCTCGAGATCGGCGAGGGCACCAGCGAGGTGCAGCGGATGCTGATCGCCCGCGAGCTGGGGCTGTAGGCGTTCTCCCGGCGGGGCGGGCGCGGGTCAGAACGCGCCGTGCCTGCCCTCGCCGGAGCGGAAGCGGGACAGGCCCTCCTCGACCTCGGCCAGGGAGACCAGGCCGTGCGCCAGCTCG
The DNA here is from genome assembly GCF_040642015.1 of Actinosynnema sp. NPDC020468. Taxonomy (NCBI): domain Bacteria; kingdom Bacillati; phylum Actinomycetota; class Actinomycetes; order Pseudonocardiales; family Pseudonocardiaceae; genus Actinosynnema; species Actinosynnema sp. NPDC020468. Next base: position 26,356 of record NZ_JBFAEO010000027.1, on the reverse strand, counting down.
TTGGCCAGCGCCTCCTCCTCGGGGAGGTCTTCCTGCTCCAGCAGCGAAAGCCGGTCCTCGCGCAGGCAGGTCTGTGGGAACGCGGCGATGTCCCGGGCCAGCTTCTCGGCTTCGGCGCGGGCGGTGCCGGTGGGCACCACGCGGTTGGCCAGTCCGATGCGCAGGGCTTCGCCGGAGTGCACCGGGCGGCCGGTCAGCACCAGGTCCAGCGCCCGGGACGAGCCGATCAACCGGGGCAGCCGGACCGTGCCGCCGTCGATCAGCGGCACGCCCCACCGGCGGCAGAAGACGCCGAACACCGCGTCCTCGTCGCACACCCGGAGATCGCACCACAGCGCCAGTTCCAACCCGCCCGCGACGGCGTGCCCCGACACGGCCGCGATCACCGGCTTGGACAGCCGCAGCCTGGTCGGGCCCATCGGGCCGGACGGTGAGCGCGGGTCGTTGGCGCGCGGGGTGTCCAGGGCCTTGAGGTCCGCGCCCGAGCAGAACACGCCGCCCTCGCCGTGCAGCACGGCCACCGCGGCCGACGGGTCGTCGTCGAACTCGCGGAACACCTCGGTCAGCGTGTGCGCGGTCGGCCCGTCCACCGCGTTGCGCACCGCCGGGCGGTTCAGCAGCACGGTGAACACCGGCCCCGACCGCTCCACCCGCACCGCGCTCACGGTTTCGGTCGCCCCCGTTCGACAATCGCACCGAAGTCCACCCCGCGCGGCAGCGTGCCGAACGCCACGCCCCAGTCGCCGGACAGCCGCGACGCGCAGAACGCGTCCGCCACCGCCGGGTGACCGTGCCGCACGAGCAGGGAACCCTGCACCGCCAACGCCATCCGCTCCACCAGCCTGCGCGCCCTGGTCTCCAGGTCGTCCCGGTCGGCCAGCTCAGTCTTCAGCGCGTCGACCGCCGCGTCCAGCCTCCGGTCGGCTCCGCGTGCCGCGTCCAGCTCGGCCAGGAACTCCGCGACGGCCTCGGGTTCGCGGGCCAGCACGCGCAGCGCGTCCAGCGCGGCGACGTTGCCCGAGCCCTCCCAGATCGACATCAGCGGCGACTCGCGGAACAGCCTCGGCAGGCCCGAGTCCTCGACGTAGCCGTTGCCGCCCAGGCACTCCAGCGCCTCGGCCGCGTGCGCCGGACCGCGTTTGCACACCCAGTACTTGGTGACCGCGAGCCCCAGCCTGCTGCGCGTGCCCGCGAGCCACAGCGCCGCCGTGGTGGCCGCCTCCGACTCGACGGCCAGGTCCGCCAGCACGTTGCGCATGGCGGGCTGGTCGACCAGGTCGCGGCCGAACGCCCGGCGGTGCGCGGCGTGGTGGGTGGCCTGCACGAGCCCGGACCGCATGCCGGCGGCGGTGCCCAGCACGCAGTCGAGCCGGGTGCTGTTGACCATCTCGATGATGGTCCGCACGCCGCGGCCCTCCTCGCCGACCGGCCAGCCGACCGCGTCGTCGTACTCGAGTTCGGCGGAGGCGTTGGACCGGTTGCCGAGCTTGTCCTTGAGCCGCTGGAGGAACATCGCGTTGCGGGTGCCGTCCGGCAGCACCCGCGGCAGCACGAAGCAGGACAGGCCCTCGGGCGTCTGCGCCAGGGTCAGGAACAGGTCGGACATCGGGGCCGAGGTGAACCACTTGTGCCCGGTGAGCCGGAAGTGGTCGCCGTGCCGGCGCGCGGTCGTGGTGTTCGCGCGGACGTCCGAGCCGCCCTGCTTCTCGGTCATCGACATGCCCGCGAGCAGGCCGCGCTTGCCCTCGGGGGCGCGCAGGCCGAAGTCGTACTCGGTGGACGCGAGCAGCGGCTCGTACCGCGCGGCCAGCTCCGGGGCGGCCCGGAGCGCGGGCACCGAGGCGTAGGTCATCGACACCGGGCAGCCGTGGCCGGCCTCGGCCTGGCTCCACACCAGGAACTTCGCCGCCCGCGCCACGTGCGCGCCCGGCCGGTCGTCGCGCCACGGCGTCGCGTGCAGGCCGTGCGCGACGGCGGTGGTCATCAGCTCGTGCCAGGCGGGGTGGAACTCCACCTCGTCCACCCGGTGCCCGTAGCGGTCGTGGGTGTGCAGGACGGGCTCGTGGGTGTTGGCCTGCCGGGCCAGCTCCCGCACGTGCCGGGACCCCGCGAGCAGGCCCAGTTCGCGCAGTTCCGGTTCGGCCCACCCCGCCCCGCCGCGCCGCAGCCCGTCGAGCAGCGCCGGGTCGGCCGAGACGTCGTGGCCCTCCAGCGGCGGCGCCTGGTTCGTCACCCGGTGCGTGGAGTGCGTCATGCTCGCAGGGTACTACCGGTGGGTAACTTCGAGACCTGTCAAATTTGGGGGTGCTGATCTTGCCGCGTCGGCCTAACGTCGTCCGGGTGAGCGAGCACAGTCAGGCGGTGGCCGCGCTTCGCGACCAGTACGCGGCGATTCCGGCGGGGTCACCCGTGCGGCTCGCCAAACCGACGTCCAACCTGTTCCGGTTCCGCGACGCGCAGGCGGGCGGGCTCGACGTCGCCCGGTTCGACCGCGTGCTGTCGGTGGACCGGGACGCCCGCACCGCGCAGGTGCAGGGCATGACCACCTACGAGAACCTGGTCGACGCGACCCTGCCGCACGGGCTGATGCCGCTGGTCGTGCCGCAGCTCAAGACCATCACCCTCGGCGGCGCGGTGGCCGGGCTCGGCATCGAGTCCAGTTCGTTCCGCAACGGGCTCCCGCACGAGTCGGTGCGCGAGCTGGAGGTGATGACCGGCGACGGCGAGGTGGTCGTGGTCGAGCCGGGCGACGACCTGTTCCGCGGGTTCCCGAACTCCTACGGCACGCTCGGTTACGCGCTGCGACTGGAGATCGAGCTGGAACCGGTGTCCCGGTACGTCCGGTTGCGGCACGTGCCGTTCGGCAGCGCGGCGGAGTGCGCCGAGGTGATCTCGGCGGTGTGCGCGGACCGGTCGTACCAGGGCGAGCCGGTGGACTTCGTGGACGGCACCGTGTTCTCGGCGGGCGAGCAGTACCTGACGCTGGCGGACTGGGTGGACGAGGCGCCGTTCACCTCCGACTACACCGGCAATGGGATCTACTACCGGTCGGTGCAGCGCGAGCGGGTGGACTACCTGACCGCGCGGGACTACCTGTGGCGGTGGGACACCGACTGGTTCTGGTGCTCGCGGGCGTTCGGCGCGCAGCGGCCGCTGATCCGCAGGCTGTGGCCGAAGAAGTACCTGCGGTCGGACGTGTACCGGCGGATCGTGGCGTGGGACCGGCGCACCGGGTTCAGCGGGAAGCTGAGCAAGGCCGTGCAGGAGCCGGTGATCCAGGACGTCGAGATCCCGGTGGCCCGGCTGGCCGAGTTCCTCGACTACTTCCACCGCGAGGTCGGCATCGAGCCGGTGTGGCTGTGCCCGCTGCGGTTGCGCGGCGCGGACGCCTGGCCGCTCTACCCCATGGATCCGGGCGAGCTGTACGTCAACGTGGGTTTCTGGTCCACAGTGGACCTCCGACCCGGTGAGGAGATGGGCAGCCGCAACCGGTCGATCGAGGCGAAGGTGACCGAGCTGGGTGGTCACAAGTCGCTGTACTCCGACTCGTACTACGGCGAGGAGGAGTTCTGGGAGCACTACAACGGCGGGATCTACCAGGAACTGAAGAAGCGGTACGACGCGGACGGCCGGTTGCCCGACCTCTACGCGAAATGCGTGCTGCGCAGGTGAAGGGAGCCGGGTACATGCGGTTGGCGGAGGTCTTCCAGCGGGCGGTCGGCGGCGACCGGTCCGTGGGTTTCAGCGCGTACGACGGCAGCGCGGCGGGACCGGCGGACGCGGACGTGCGGATCGAGGTGCGCTCGCCCGACGCGTTGTCCTACCTGGCGTCCGCGCCGGGTGAGCTGGGGTTGGCCCGGGCGTACGTGACGGGCAACCTGGAGATCATCGGCGACGTGTACGGCGCGCTGACGAGGTTGTCCGAGCTGTCGCTGGGCGAGATCCCGTGGTCGGAGCGGCTGGAGCTGCTCACCACGCTGGGCAGGCAGCGGTTGCGGTCCAAGGTCGAGATCCCGCCCCAGGAGCGCAGGCTGCACGGGCTGCGGCACTCCAAGGCGCGCGACCGCGAGGCCATCGCGCACCACTACGACGTGTCGAACACCTTCTACGAGTGGATCCTCGGCCCGTCGATGGCCTACACCTGCGCGGTGTACCCGACGGCGGAGTCCACTTTGGAGGAAGCCCAGTTCGCCAAGCACGACCTGGTGGCGCGCAAGCTCGGGCTGCGCGAGGGGATGCGGCTGCTCGACGTCGGCTGCGGCTGGGGCGGCATGGTGATGCACGCGGCGCGCGAGTACGGCGTGCGGGCGCTGGGCGTGACGTTGTCGCGCAACCAGGCCGAGTGGGCGCAGAAGGCGATCGTGGAGGCCGGGTTGTCCGACCTCGCCGAGGTCCGCTACCTGGACTACCGGGACGTGCGGGAGTCCGGCTTCGACGCGGTCAGCTCCATCGGGTTGACCGAGCACATCGGCAAGGCGAAGCTGCCGGGCTACTTCTCCTCGTTGTACGCCAAGCTCAAGCCGGGCGGCCGGATGCTGAACCACTGCATCACCCGCCCGGACAACCGGCAGCGGGCGCGCACCGGCGGGTTCATCAACCGGTACGTGTTCCCCGACGGCGAGCTGGTCGGGCCCGGGCACCTGGTGTCGCTCATGCACGACACCGGTTTCGAGGTGCGGCACGAGGAGAACATCCGCGAGCACTACGCGCTGACGCTGGCCGGCTGGTCGACGAACCTCGACGCGCATTGGGACGAGGCGGTCGAGGAGGTCGGGCTCGGGCGCGCCAGGGTGTGGCGGCTCTACCTCGCGGCGTCCCGGCTCGGGTTCGAGCGCAACAACATCCAGCTCCACCAGGTGCTCGGGGTGAAGCTGGACGGCACGTCGTCGGGCATGCCGCTGCGGCCCGACTGGGCCTAGTCCCTGAACACGGCCTTCGCCAGCTCCAGCTCGGTGAAGGCCGTGATCATGGCCCGCCACACGGCTTCCGCGACCGCCGGGCTCAGCCCGGCCTCCTGCGCGCGGGCGCGGGCCAGCGCCACGACCTGCTCGACGCGTTCGGGCGAGCGCACCTGCTGCTCGTCGGACTTGAAGCCGGCGGCGGCCTCGACCAGGGACTGGCGGTCGCCGAGCAGTTGGACGAGGGCCGAGTCCAGGGTGTCGATGCGCTCGCGGACCTCGGACAGTGACTGCGGAACGGTCATGTGACGATCATGCCGGGTGCGGCCGCATGCCGTCGCGGAACACGTCGAGGACCGCCGCGAGCGCGATCGGGTCGTCCTTCGCGTGCTCGGCCGCCCTGGCGAGCCCGACCAGCAGCGCGGACAGCGCGGCGGGCTCCAGGTCCGGGCGGACCGCGCCCACCCGCTTCGCGCCGGCCAGCAGGTCGCGGAACGCGCGGCGCAGGTCCGGCGCCACGTCGACGGCGACGTCCGCGACGTCCACCCCGGCCGCGACCAGCGCTTCGGCCGTGGCGTTCTTGGCCGCCGCCCAGTCGACCGCCTCTGTGATGAAGGCGAAGAACGCCTCACCCGGTTCCCGGTGCGCCATCAGGGTTTCCGCGCGGTCGACCAGCCGCTCCAGGCGGGTCACGTAGACCTCGCGGAGCAGCGCCTCCTTGGTCGGGAAGTGCCGGAAGACCGTGCCGACGCCGACACCCGCGGCCTTGGCGATGGTCTCGGTGGACACCCCGTGACCCCTGGCCGCGAACAGCTCGTCGGCGATCTCGACCAGTCTCGCCCTGTTCCGCACCGCGTCCGCGCGCACCCGACTCCTCCTTGACAAACGGACTGATCACTCCGAAACTGAACCGGAGCAGTCAGTCCGAATAGTAGGGGGTACCGGAGATGTCGCTGTCACCGCGTGAGGTGAACGAGGCGCTGCTGTCCCGGATCGCGGCCGGGGAGTGGGACTCGCTGGAGGAGCTGTACGCCGAGGACGCGGTGATCGTGCTGCCGTTCGAGGGGCGGCGGCTGGAGGGGCGGGAGGACCTGCGCGGTCGGGTTCGGCGCAACCGGGCCGCGCAGTGGGACATCGAGGTGGCGAACCTGGTCGTGTACGACACCGCCGACCCGGAGGTGATCGTCACCGAGTGGGACTTCCGCGGCACGGTCAAGGCGACCGGTGAGACGTTCGAGCTGGCCAACGTGCGGATCACCCGGGTGCGCGACGGCCTGATCGTCGAGTCGCGGGACTACCACAACACGGCGGCGCTGCCCGCGGCCTGACGCGCCGGAGGGCTCGGTGGCCCTCGCGGTCACCGAGCCCTGCTCCGGTCCGGCGTCACGTCAGCTGGGTGGCGATCTGCTTGGCCACGTTCGACGGGATCGCGAAGCCGATGCCCACGCTGCCCGCCTGGCTGTCGTCCGACGCCGGCGAGTAGATCGCCGAGTTGATGCCGACGACCTGGCCCTCGGCGTTGATCAGCGGGCCGCCCGAGTTGCCCGGGTTGATCGACGCGTCGGTTTGGATCGCCTGGTAGCTGACCTGCTGGCGGCCGGTGCCCGGCACGGTCACGGTGCGGTCGAGCGCGCTGACGATGCCCGACGTGACGGTGCCCTGGAGACCCTCCGGCGAGCCGATGGCGACCACCTGGTCACCCACCCGCACCGAGCCGGAGTCGGCGAACGTGGCCGGCGTCAGCCCGCTCACGCCTTCCGCCTGCACGACGGCCAGGTCGCTGGTCGGGTCGGTGCCGACGACCGTCGCGGGCACCGTCTTGCCGTCGCCGAGCGTGACGGTGATCTCCCGCGCGCCGGACACCACGTGGTTGTTGGTGAGGATCCGGCCGTCGGCGGTGAGCACCACACCCGAGCCGAGACCCTCGCCCTGCGTGGACGACACGTTGACCTGCACCACGCTCGGCAGCACCTTGGCCGCGATCGCGCTCACGTCCAGGGCCGCCGTGCCCGAGGACGCCTGGAGCGCCACCGCCGTCGAGGACGTGGCGGCGGGCGCCGAGGCGTTCGAGTACCCGACGACGCCACCCGCCGCGCCGCCGAACACCGCCGCGATCAGCGCCGCCGACGTGACCACCGTGCCGGTGCGCCGCCAGAACGGCGCCCGGACCTCTACCAGGGACCCGCTCATCGCGGGGAAGTCGTTTGCCATGGGTCAACAATGAGCCCGCTGGTTGTGAGGAACCTGAGCGTCAGCCCAGCGCTTGCCAAGAATCCGTCCCGGTCGGGTGACAGCCCGGGTTCGGTCGCGAGGGCAGAGGCGGCCGTGGTCGGGGTGAAGCGGGTCGGGTCGGTGTCGCGAGGGCGGGACCGGCCGCGTCGGGCCGGGTGTCGCGCGGCCGGACGTCAGACCGCGCGGTGGCGGGGTTCGCGTCAGTCCGGCCGCCGGGTGCCCTTCGGGTCGGCGAGCAGCGCGGTCACCTCGTCCGCGGTGAGCAGGCGGTCGCCGAACAGCGGGCCCTGGGCCGCCGTGACGCCCAGCGCGGCGAGGCGGTCCGCCTCCGTCTCGGTGCGCACGCCCGCCGCGTACCGCGCCACGCCCAGCGTGGCGGCCCACTCCAGCAGCGCCAGCGACGCGCTCTCGTCGATCGGGTCCGCGTCCCCCGCCAGCCCCTGCACCGGCGCGCCCGCGAACTTCACGCCCTGGAGCGCGATGCGGCGCAGCCGGTCGACCGGGATGTTGCCGCCGCCCACCTGGTCCAGCACCAGCCCGACGCCGTGCTCGGCCAGGATGTTCAGCTCCTCCACCTGGTCGTCGCCGAGCGCCGAGGGCAGCAGGCCGCCCAGTTCGAACCGCAGCTTCGCCGCGGGCAGCCCGGCCTCGCGCAACGCCTTGCGCACCTCGGCCACCAGTTCCGGCTCCTGGCACACCCGCGCGGGCAGGTCCATCGACACCACGGGCGCGGCCGCGCCGAACTCCGCGTGCCAGGCGCCCGCGTGCGCGCACGCCTGCTCCAGCGCCCACCGGCCGAGTTTCACCACCATCCCGGTGCACGACCACAGCCCGGCCAGCTCCGGCGGGTCCAGCAGGCCGTACTCGGGGTGGTCCCAGCGCAGGCACGCCTCCACCGCCACCAGTTCGCGGTCGGGCAGCGAGTGGACCGGCGCGTAGTCGACCCGGAAGTCGCCCTGCTCCAACCCGCCCGCCACGGACGCGGCCAGCACCAGCCGGCGCCGGTCCCGGCGGTCGCGGTCCCGGTCGTAGAGCGCCCACTGCGCCTTGCCGTCCTCCTTGGCCCACCGCACCGTCACGTCCACGCACCGCATCAGCTCGATGGCGTCCGCGCCGCGCGCCGGCCGCACCACGATGCCCACCGACGCGGTGACGCCCAGCCCGTGGTCGCCCACCCACACCGGCTCGGCCAGCAGGTCCACCGCCTCCTCGGCCAGCGTCACCGCGGTCGCCACGTCCACCGGGTTCTCCACCAGCACGCCGAACTCGTCGGCGCCGATCCGGGCGATCCGGCCGACGCCGTCGAACACCCGGCGCAGGTGCCCGGCGACCCCGGTCAGCACCCGGTTGCCCACCTCGTGCCCGAACGCGTCGTTGACCACCCGGAAGCCGTCGACGTCGAACACCAGCAGCGCCAGGGTGTCCGGGCCCCGCGTGCCGACCGCGCCCTCCAGCCAGCCGAGGAACTGCGCGCGGTTGGCCAGGCCGGTCCGCACGTCGTTGAGGCTCTGCCGCAGCAGCTGCACCTGGAGCGCGCGCACCTCGGCCAGGTCCTGGATCACCAGCACCTGGTGGACGGCCGTGCCCTCCTCGTCGCGCACCAGCGACGCGGCCACCAGCACGTCGACCACCTCGCCGTCGCCGCGCAGCACCCGGCGCTCGGCCTTGGTGCTCTCCAGCGCGCCGGTCGCGAGCATGGTGGTCATCGAGGTCAGCGGACCCCGGTCGTCGGGGTGGAAGAGGTCGAGGACGGCCGCGCCGACGGTGTCCCGGGTGTGGCCGAGCAGCGTGAGCAGGGCGTCGTTGAAGTCCAGCAGGGTGCCGTCGAGGCCGGTCACCGCGATCGCCACCGCCGAGTTGTGGAACACCGCGCGGTACTTCGCCTCGCCGGCGCGCAGCGCGACCTCGGCGTCCCGGGCCGAGCGCAGCGCGAGGGACTTGCTGTTCTCGTGCTGGTCGAGCGTGTGGTCCCGCAGGCCCTCGGCGAACCCGGCGGCGACGGACGCGAGCGTCGCGGCCACCCGGTCGGCAGGCACGCCCAGCGCGGGCAGGTTGGCGCCGAGGAACACGAGCGTGCGCTCGAGGGCGGCGCCGGAGTGGAAGCCGTGCCCGATCAGCGAGCGGCCCACCGCCTCGCCGGAGCCGGGTAACCGCCCGGTCAGCCGGACCAGGATCCCGACCAACCGGTCCGGGGGAGGCCCGCCCGGTGTCGTCGGCGCGAGGGCGCCCGCCCAGCGGCGAGCGAAGTCGAACGCGTCAGCTTCTCCGACCGTGTTCATCCGGGCTCTGCGGCGCCAATCGTCCGGTGGTGCGACCGGTGCGCTCGCGTATTCGGATCAATGCGGTGCGCCGGCCTGCGTATTCCTGTCCGAAGTCACTCGAATGGAGGAATATGCGGTGTTCTGGTCGGCGCCGAGCTTACCGACCTCCGCCCGTGCGGGCGCAAGACGGCATGTAGGGGGTGGGCGGACCGGGACCGGCGAAGTGTCCCGGTCCGCCCGGCACGTGGTCCGGCGAGCCGCAGCTCAGGCGTGCTCCGCCGGGCTGATCTCGGACTTCGGGATCGCCGAGTCCTGGGTTCCCCATTTGTCGAGGATCTTCTTGTACGTGCCGTTCTCGATGAGCTTGTTCACCGCTGCCTGGAATGCGGGCAGCAGCGGGGAGCCCTTCTGGAAGGCGAATCCGACGTCGAGCCGCTTGAACTCGCCGAGGAACTCCAGGTTCGGCTGCTGGGTCGCGGCGTAGCGCAGGCCGTTGATGGTGCTCATGATCACGTCGATGTGCTTCTGCTGGAGGCCGAGGTAGACCGCCGCGTTCTCGGAGAACACCTGCACCTCGTAGGCGGGCTTGCCCTCGTCGGCGCAGACGTGCTTCTCCCGCTCCAGCGTGGCCTCGAACGTGGTGCCCGCGCCGGTGCCGATCTTCAGGCCGCACAGCTGGTCGAGCTTGGTCACCTTGGACAGCCGGTCGTCGTCCTTGCGGACCGCGAAGCCCTGGCCGTCGTTGATGTAGGTGACGAAGTCGATCGTCTTCTTGCGCGCCTCGGTGACGCCGAAGTTGCCGGTGCCGACCTGGTACTTGCCGCTGGTCAGCGCGGGCAGGATCGCCTCGAAGCTCGCGACCTCGCGGTCGACCTTGACGCCGAGCACCTTCGTCGCGGCCTCGGCGATGTCGATGTCCAGGCCGAGCGCGGTCTTGTTGTCGTCGGCGAAGTAGGCCGACGGACCCGTGCCGCCGACCGAGGCCGCGAACTTCACCGTGCCCGCGTCGCGGACGTCCTGCGGCAGCAGCGCGGCGATCTTGTCGTCCTTGACGACCTCGGCGACCGGGTTCTCCGACGGCTTGATCGCCGCGCCGGTCGGCGCCGTGCCGCCGTCGGCGGGCGAGCCGCAGCCGGTCACCACCAGCGCCAGCAGCATGGTCAGGCTCAGCAGGCGTCTCTTGGTGCGCACTTCCGTCACCCCAGGGCTTTCTCGAAGGGCAACGGCCCGTCGGTCGGTGGTTGCGCCACGTCGAACAGCGGGGTGTACCCCGTGGCCAGGTACAGCCGGACCGCCTCGGGTTGCCGCGGTCCGGTGGTCAGGTACATCCGGTCGTACCCGGCCTCGACGGCCGCGCGCTCGAGTTCCGCCATGACCCGCCGGGCCAGGCCGCGCCTGCGGTGCGCGGCGGCCGTCCAGATCCGCTTGGCCTCGGCGGTCCGCTCGTCGTAGGCCTTGAACGCGCCGCCCGCGATCGCGACGCCGTTCTCCAGCAGCAGCAACAGGGTTCCGCCCGGCGGCGTGAACAGCGAGGGCGAGTGCCGGGTCATCTCCCGGATCGCGCCCGGGCCGTACCGGGACGTGTACTCGTGCAGCAGCTCCGCCATCATCGGCTCGGCGGCCGGGTCGTCCGGCGCGACCCGGCGGACCTCGATCGTGGGTGAGGCACTCACCCGTCGACCGCGATCGACTCGCGTCGTGGCTCGACGACCGCCTTCTCCGCCTTCGCCTTGTCGCGCTTGGCGACCTCCTCGCGGACGATCGGGATCACGTACCGGCCGAAGTCGATCGCGTCGTCCACGCTGTGGTAGCCGCGGGCGGAGATGATGTCCACGCCGAGGTCGTAGTAGTCCAGCAGCGCCGCGGCGACCGTCTCCGGCGTGCCGACGAGCGCGTTGGAGTTGCCCGCGCCACCGGTCGCGGCGGCGGTGGGAGTCCACAGTGCACGGTCGAACCGCTCGCCGCGCGCGGCGATCTCCAGCAGCCGCTGGGAACCCGTGTTCTCCGGGTTGGTCAGCGAGTGCCGCCGGGTCAACGGCGTGGTGCCGCCCGAGGTGCGCGACTTGATCGTGTCCACGATCCGGTGCGCCTTCTCCCAGGCCAGTTCCTCGGTGGCGCCGAGGATCGGCCGGAACGCGGCCTGGATGCGCGGCACGTCGGCGCGGCCGGCCTCCTTCGCGTGCTGCCGCACGGACTCGATCTGCGCGGCGGTGTCCGCGAGCGGCTCGCCCCACAGGCAGAAGATGTCCGCCTCCGCCGCGCCCGCCCGGTAGGCGGCGGGCGAGGAGCCGCCGAACGACACGTTCGGCCGCGGCTGCTGCACCGGGAACACGTCGCTCACGAAGTCGGCGAACCGGTAGTGCTCGCCCTCGTGGTCGAACGCCTCGTGCGAGGTCCAGGCCTTCTTGACGATGCCGATGTACTCGCGGGTGCGCGAGTAGCGCTCGTCCTTGGTCAGGTAGTCGCCTTCGCGCTGCTGCTCGTGGTCCGTGCCGCCGGTGATGAAGTGCACCGTGAGCCGGCCGTCGCTGATCCGGTCCAGGGTGGCGAACGTCTTCGCGGCGAACGTGGGGTAGGACACGTTCGGCCGGTGCGCCAACAGGATCTGGAGCGTGTCGAGCCGGGACGCCACGAACGCGGCGGCCTGCGCGGGGTCGGGCGAGCCGGAGCCGTACGCGAACAGCACGCGGTCCCAGCCGTGCTCCTCGTGCGCGCGGGCCAGGCGCAGGGTGTAGTCCTTGTCGAACGAGGCGCCGGTCCGCGTGCTCGTCTCCGAGCCGTCGTTGGTGCCGCCGATCCCCAGGAACTCAACAGGCACGTCAGTACCTTCCACGTGATTTGGTGCGAGGGTGCGGAACTGCGGGTGGTGATGGTCGAACGTCGACGCGCCGACGGCGTTGAGGGAGACGCGGAGGGTGCCGACAGGCCTGCTGGGGCCGCGGTCAGCGGGGACACGAGGCGGACCACACGCGACCGAAGTCGATGTGACCGCGAATAACCAGCCTCAGGGTGCCCACGACTTCCAGTACAACCCGGAGGTGCCGGATCGTCAACGCCGGTTCGACCGGCGTCCAAATCCCGGAATCCCTTGACTTCCTCGCCACCGCCCCACCTACGATCGACGTGCGGCGTTGAGGGACGCGGCACCCACCTGCCCTCCCTCCTGCCCTGGAGTTGCCGAATGAGCGCCCCCGCCGAGGTCGCGCCTGGGACCACCAGCCGAGTTGCCGCGAAGATCGTCCCGTTGCGCCGTCCGTGGCGCTGGGTGTCGGCCGGTCTGGTGATCGCGGGCCTGCTGCTGGTGCTCTGGTCCGTGTCCACCAACGAGAACTTCCAGTGGGACGTCGTCGGCCAGTACTTCACCGCCGAGGCGGTGCTGCGGGGGTTGGGCACCACGTTGTGGCTCACCGGGCTGACGCTGGTGCTGGGCTTCCTGATCGGCGGCGTGCTCGCGGTCATGCGGTTGTCCGGCAACCCGGTGCTGGTGGGCGTCAGCTGGGGTTACGTCTGGCTGTTCCGGTCCGTGCCGCTGCTGGTGCAGTTGCTGTTCTGGTTCAACATCGGCGCGCTGTACCCGGCGCTGTCCGGCTCGTCGGCGGTGATCGGGCCGTTCACCGCGGTGATCATCGGTCTGGTCCTGCACGAGGCCGCGTACTGCGCCGAGGTGGTGCGCGGCGGCATCCTCTCGGTGGACAAGGGTCAGGTCGAGGCGGCGCTCGCGCTGGGCATGCGGCGCGGCCGGGTGCTGCGCCGGATCGTGCTGCCGCAGGCGATGCGCGCGATCGTGCCCGCCGCGGGCAACCTGCTGATCGGCACGTTGAAGGGCACCTCGATCGTCAGCGTGCTCGCCGTGCAGGACCTGCTCTACTCCGTCCAGCTCATCTACAACCGCAACTACCTGATCATCCCGCTGCTCCTGGTGGCGACCCTCTGGTACGTCGTCGTGACGAGCGTGCTCGGTGTCGGGCAGCACTACGTGGAGCGCTACTACTCGCGTGGCGCGGGAAGGCTGTCGTGACGATCGCGGTCCAGGTCACCGACCTGCACAAGAGCTTCGGTGGCACGAAGGTGCTGCGCGGCGTCGACCTCGAGGTCCGGCGCGGCGAGGTCACCTGCGTGATCGGGCCGTCCGGCTCGGGCAAGAGCACGCTGCTGCGCTGCCTGAACCACCTGGAGAAGCAGGACCACGGCGAGATCGAGGTCGACGGCGAGCTGATCGGCTACCGGCGTGAGGGCGACCGGTTGCACGAACTGGCCGAGCGCGTGGTGGCCCGGCAGCGGACCGGGATCGGCATGGTGTTCCAGGGTTTCCACCTCTTCGCGCACCTGACCGTGCTGGAGAACGTGGTGGAGGCGCCGATCGGCGTGCTCGGCGTGCCGCGCGAGGAGGCGCAGGAGCGGGCGCGGGCGCTGATCGCCCGGGTCGGGCTGGCGGGCCGTGAGGACTCCTACCCGCGTCAGCTCTCCGGCGGTCAGCAGCAGCGGGTGGCGATCGCGCGGGCGTTGGCCATGCGCCCCAAGGTGATGCTGTTCGACGAGCCGACCTCCGCGCTCGACCCCGAGCTGGTGGGCGAGGTGCTGGAGGTGATGAAGGCGCTGGCCGCCGAGGGCATGACGATGGTCGTGGTGACGCACGAGATCGGCTTCGCCCGCGAGGTCGCGGACACGGTGGTGTTCCTGGACGAGGGGCAGGTGGTCGAGTCCGGACCGCCGTCCGAGCTGTTCGACAACCCCAGGCACGCCCGGACCCGGGAATTCCTCGCGAGGGTCCGATGACCGTGCCGGTGCTCGTCGTGGTCGGCGCCGGACCGCGGGCGGCCGGACTGCTGGAACGCCTGGGCGCCAACGCCTCCGAGCTGGGCGGCGGCCCGGTCGAGGTGCACCTGGTCGACCCGTTCCCGGCCGGTTCCGGCCGGGTGTGGCGGCACGAGCAGTCCGCGCTGCTGCGGATGAACTCGATGGCCGAGGACGTCACGATGTTCACCGACTCCAGCGTCGAGTGCGCGGGCCCGGTGGTGGAGGGTCCGTCGCTGGCCGAGTGGGCGGCCGACGCCTCGCTGTCCGATGTGGACCTCGACCCCGAGGTGCGCGCCGAGCTGGTCGCGATGAAGCCGACCTCGTTCCCCAGCAGGCGGTTGCAGAGCGCGTACCTGAAGTGGTTCCACGCGCTCGCGGTGAAGTCGTTGCCGCAGGGCAGTTCCGTGCGCGTGCACCGGGACCGGGTGGTGCGGCTCTCCGGCGGTTCCCAGGTGCGCCAACGGGTGTGGCTGGAGGGACGCGAGGGTCCGCTCGTCGCGGACGTGGTGCTGCTCGCGCTCGGCCACCTCGACACCGAGATCGCGCCCGAGCACGCCCGGCTGGCCGAGTACGCCGCCGGGCACGGGTTGACCTACCTGCCGCCGGACTACACCGCCGACACCGACCTGTCCGCGGTGCCCGCGGGCGAGGACGTCGTGGTGCGGGGACTGGGTTTGGCGTTCGTCGACCTGGCCGTGCTGCTCGCCGAGGGGCGCGGCGGCACGTTCGACCGGCGCGACGGCGTGCTGCACTACACGCCGTCCGGTCGGGAACCGCGGCTGCACGCCGGGTCGCGGCGCGGTGTGCCGTACCACTCGAAGACCGGCTACCGGTTGCAGGGCGCGCCGCCCGAGCCGCCCCGCTTCCTCGACGTCGACGCGCTGCTGGCCCGACCGGGCGAGCTGGACTTCCGCGCCGACGTGTGGCCCGCCATGGCCAAGGACATCGCGTTCGGCTACTACCGCGAGCTGTTCACCGGGCACCCGGACCGCGTGCTGCTGCCGTGGGAGGAGTTCTCCGCGCGGTTCGCCGCGCTCGACTGGTACGACGAGCGGACGCGCGCGCTGGAGACGGCCGCCGTGCCGGACCCGGTGGACCGGCTCGACTTCGAGCGGCTGGACCGGCCGATCGCCGGCCTGGAGTTCGGCTCCGCCGAGGAGTTCCAGGACTACCTGCGCGGGTACGTGGTGGCCGACGTCGACCGGCGGTCGGACTCGCGGCACAGCGCGGACCTGGGCGCGTTCCTGGCGCTGCTGGGCGTGTACGGCAAGCTGCCCCGGCTGCTGGCGTCCGGTCGGCTGCGCGGCGAGCACGGGTGGTGGCACGGGTTCTTCAGCTACCTCGCCAGCGGACCGCCGCCGGAGCGGCTCGAGGAGCTGCTCGCCCTGTCCCGCGCGGGGATCGTGTCGTTCCTCGGCGCGGACACCTGGGTGCGCGCCGAGGACGGGGTGTTCCTCGCGGGCAGCGCGAGCGTGCCGGGGCACGTGGTGCGGGCGACCGGGCTGATCGAGGCCCGACTGCCCGTGCACACCCTCGCGCACACCGCCGACCCGCTGCTGAAGTCGTTGCGGGACAACGGGGAGGTGTTCGAGGAGGAGGGGCAGATCCGGGTGTCGCCGGAGGACAGCCGGCTGCTCGACGCCGACGGTCGCCCGCATACCAGGCGGTTCGCCGTCGGCCCGTACACGAACAACAAGGCCTACGCCGCGTTCGCCCGGCCGCGCACCAACGCGCCGGCGTTCCGGCAGAACGACGAGGTGGCCCGCGCGGTGCTGAAGTTCCTCGCGGCGCGGGGGTTGTCCTCCTCGGTGGCCTAGCGCGGTGCCCGGTCCGGGGCCGTGGTCCGGCGTCGTCGGGAGGGTGCCCGCGGTACTTCGCCACCGCCGCGGCGCCCCGGGCGGGTACCGTTCGCGCCGGGACCGCCCACCGGCGACGTCCCTGCTGGTGCGGACCTTCACCGACCTGACGGAGACGACGGCATGAGGCTCCCCGACACCGCGCACACCCTTCGGCCGTGGCGCATCCACGAGATCGCGCCCGACTTCCACCTCGAGGACGTCTGGGCGCTGCCGACACCCGGCGGTCCCGAGGACTTCCCCCGTCTGGTGCGGCTCGCCGCGAACCGCGACTCGGCCGACACGCCCTCCTCGGCCGCCCGCGCGCTGGTCGCGGTCCGCCGCCGGCTGGGCGCGTGGTTCGGTTGGGACGCAACGGGATCCGGCGTGGGGTCCCGGGTGGTGACGCTCCGCGAGCGGTTGCCCGCCGACTTGGCGGCCGCACCGCCCGGCCCGGTGTTCGCCAACCGGCCCTTCACCTCCGTCTACCTGACCGGGACCGAGTGGGCGGCGGAGGTCGCGAACCGCACGGTGCACGCGGTCGTGCACCTGGCCTGGGTTCCCGACGGCGCCGGGGGTCACCGGGGTCAGATGGCCGTGCTGGTCAAGCCGAACGGCGTGCTGGGGCGGGCCTACATGAAGGCCATCGCGCCGTTGCGGCACCTGGTCGTCTACCCGCCGCTGATCCGGCACTTCGGCCAGGCGTGGCGGGCGACGCCACCGAGCGGGCCGGCCTAGGTCCGCCTCGAACCGGTGCTAGCGCGCCCACTCCGGCGTCCAGGTGCCGGGTTGCCGGCGCGCGGTGCCGAGGTGGTCGCGCAGCGCGGCCAGGGCCGGGTGGGCGTTGTCGGCGTGGTGGACCAGCGAGTGCGGGTACACCGGCGCCGGATTCTCGATCGGGACGTGCCGCAGCCGTGCGTCGGCGGGCGGGGTGACCGGCGTCTGCTCGCCCAGGAGTGTTGCCACGTCGGCGGATTCGGCGATTTCGTCCAGCTGGGCGTCGAGGCCGAAGTGGGGTCCCCTGGCGTCGATCGCGAGGTCGAACGCGGCGGCGAGGTCCGCGTAGTAGGCGGCCCACTCGGTGCCGACGGCGATGCCGGGCATCCAGATCCGGTGCCCGGCCAGGTCCGCCGGGGTGATCGTCGTCGCGTCGGCCAGCGGGTGGCGCGGACCGGTGACCAGGTGCAGGCGCTCGGTGAACACCTCGGTGGCGTGCAACCCCGCCGGGAGCCGGCGCGCGTCGACGGCCCGGAACGACGCGTCGACCGTGCCGGAGCGGACGGCGGCCAGGGCGGTGTCGGCGTCGAACAGGGTCACCACGTCGAGTTCCACCGCCGGGTGCGCGCGGTGGAAGTCGTGCAGCAGCCCGGCGGGCGCGGCGCGTCGGCCGATGACGTCCACCCGCAACGCGCGCCGGCCGGGCCGGACCGACGCGATCGCCTGGTGCTCGGCCAGCAGCAGCGCCCGCGCGTGCGGCAGGAACGCCTCGCCGTCCGCGGTCAACCGCACCCCGCGGGGCGTCCGGGCGAACAACCGCGCCCCGAGCCGCTTCTCCAGCGCCGCGACGCGTTTGGACACCGCCTGCTGACTGATCGTCAGGTCGTCCGCCGCCTCCTGGAACCGACCCGCGTCCACGACGGCGACGAAGGTGCGCACGGCATCGAGGTCCACGCCGGCCGACCCTAGTCGCCCCGGACCGCGCCGCCGGGCGAGGGGCGGTCGGGGCTCGCCGGGCGGTTCGTCGGACGACTGGTGTCCGCCGGGCGGGGTTGGGCGGCGCCGGTACGAGCACCGCGCGAGGCGCGGATTCGTCCCGAGGCGCGGGCGGGACGATCGCGGTGTGACGGGTCCCTGGGCGGTCGTGGGCGCGGTCCACAACCGGCGGTTGTGGGTTCGTGCCTCGGCGGTTGTTTGACCTGCGCGTACGTCTGTCGGTTGGGTCTTCGCCGGGACGAGGCGAGGAGGCCGGGTGGGCAGGGCGCTGGGGCGGCGGTTCGGGTGGTTGTGGGCGGCGTACGGGGTGAGCGCGTTCGGGACGTGGCTCGCGTTCGACGCGGTCGCGTTGACCGCGATCCTGGTGCTGGGCGCGGGTCCGGCGGAGGTGGCCGGGCTGGCGGCGGTCGGGCGGGCGGTCGGCGCGGTGGTGGCGGTGCCGTCGGGGCCGTGGGTGGAGTTCCGGCGCAAGCGGTCGGTGATGGTGGGGATGGACCTGGTGCGGTTCGGCGCGGTGGTCAGCGTGCCGGTCGCGTTCGTGGTGGGCGCGTTGACGTTCGGGCAGCTGCTCGTGGTGTCGGTGGTGGTCGCGGCGGCGGACATCGCGTTCCGGGCGGCGTCGGGCGCGTACCTGAAGTCGTTGGTGCGGCCCGAGGACCTGCTGATCGCCAACGGCCGGTTCGAGTCCACGACGTGGACCGCGACCGCGCTCGGGCCACCGGCGGGCGGGGTGGCGATCGCGCTGTTCGGCCCGGTCGCGACGCTCCTGGTCGACGCGGTCAGCTACCTGTTGTCCGCCTTGGGTTTGCGCGCGATCGGCGGCCGCGAGCCGCGTCCCGCCCGAGGCGGCACCCGGTTGGGCCGCGCCGACCTGGTCGAGGGCTGGCGGTTCGTGCTGGTCCACCCGGTGCTGCGGCCGTTGCTGGTCAACACGGTCCTGGTCAACGGGCTGGTCCTGGCGACCTCGCCCCTGCTGGCCGTGCTGATGCTGGGCGACCTCGGGTTCGCGCCGTGGCAGTACGGGCTCGCGTTCGGCGTGCCGTGCCTCGGCGGGCTGCTCGGGTCGCGGCTGGTCACCCGGCTGGTGACCCGGTTCGGCGCGCACCGCGTGCTGTGGTGGTCGGGCGCGCTGCGGGCGTGCTGGTCGCTCGGGTTGGCGTTCGTGGGACCGGGCGCCGGCGGGCTGCTGCTGGTGATCGTGGTGGAACTGGGCCTGATCACGTGCATGGGCGTGTTCGTCCCGGTGTTCGCGACGTCCCGGCTCGACCTGCTGCCGACCGACCGGGTCGCCCGCGCGCTGTCCGCGTGGTCGGTGACGGGCAACGCGGTCACCGCCGCGATGACGGCGGCGTGGGGCGTGCTCGCGGTGCTGACCGGGCCGCGGATCGCGATCGCGGTCGCCGGGGTGCTGCTGCTCCTGACGCCGTTCTCGTTGCCGCGCAACCAGAACCGGGCGCCCCCCCCGCCGCGGGCGGCCCGCGGCGGGCAGGCGGCCGCGGGGTGGGGGGCCCGGAAGAGGAGCACGGGCG
>NZ_JBFAEO010000027.1:0-7081 GCF_040642015.1 Actinosynnema sp. NPDC020468 | reverse complement strand
GGGCGGGGGGGCGTCGCCCCCTCACCCCGTTCTGGGCGCCCCCCACCCACCCCCCCCCCCCCCCCCCGCCGGGGCCCCCCGTCGGCGGTCAGGCGACCGAGGTGTAGCGGCCCTGGAAGCGGACCAGGGGCGGGTTCCCGGTGGCGTGCTGGATCTCCAGCGGTTCGCCGACCAGGGCGACGTGGTCGCCGACGGCGATCCGCCGCGACGTCCGGCAGCGCAGTCGCAGCGGCGCGTCGAGCAGGTGCGGCACACCGTCCACATCGGACTGCCAGTGGGTGTCGACGCCGAACCGGTCGGAGCCGGACTTGGCGAACAGGTCGGACAGCGCGTGCTGGCCCGCGTGCAGCAGGTGCACGGCGAACAGCGGCGAGGTGCGCAGGACCGGCCACGCCGAGGCGCCCTCGGCGATCCACACCACGATCAGCGGCGGGTCCATGCTAGCGGAGGTGAAGCTGCTGACCGTGACGCCGACCGGTCCGTCCGGACCCGTCGCCGTCACGATGCCCACCTGTTGCGGGAAGTCGCGGAGCGCGCTGCGCAGATCGGTCATCGTGCTGCCCCCACGGGAGTCGTGAACCAGCCCGCGTCGCGCAGGTGGTCGTCCAACGCGGTGCCCAGCTCGGCCTCGTTGACGAAGATCCCGCGTCCCGGCACGGAACCGCCCAGCTCCGCGAGGAGCGGCTTGAGGTGCAGTTCCACCGCGAGCGCGTGCTTGTCGGACGCGGCCACCAGCAGCGGCAGCGCCACCCGGCCCTTGAGCCAGCCGCCGGGCGCCTGGTCGAGGACGGCCTTCAGCAGGCCGGTGTAGGTGGCCTTGTAGGTCGGCGACGCGACGATCAGCACGTCCGCCGTCGCCAACGACTCCAACGCCTCGCGCACGGCCGTCGACCCGGCCGCGAACACCTCCGCCGCGAGCTCGGCGGCGTCGACCACCGGACCGCCCGACACGTCCTGGCCGACGGCCCGGCCCACGGCGTCGCGCAGGGCGAGAGCGGCGTTCAACGTGCGGGATCCCGGACGGGGATTGCCAACGAGAGTGCCGACTACCAGTTGCTGGGTCACCCGCCGAGCATCGCAACCCGGGCAGGCAGTCTCAACGGGGTCCACCGTTCGGGACGAACCGGGTCGGGGGGAATACGGGGTGGTACTCACGGCCGGGTCTGATCTTCACCCCGCAGTGGGATGAAGATCGGAACGCCCCGGGGCCGCGTGGGCGCCGGGGCGTTCCGGGGTGGAACGGGTGGATCAGGCCACCGAGGTGAGCACCTTGTCGATGCGGACCGCGATGCGGTCGTTGTCGGTCGGCGCCAGGCTCAGCCAGCCGCCCTCGTGCACCATCAGGTAGCGGCCCTGGTTGGTGTCGAACCACGTGATCAGCGTGTCCGCCCTGGCCGGCCGGTGACCGCCGCCGTAGCTGACGCCGAACTGGCCGCCCGCGATCCGGCTCGTCGCCAGCTCCGACACCACCGAGGCGTCCTCGCGCGACAGGCCGACCTTCTGCAAGGCCTCGCGCTCGCTCAACTCGTTGTCGCCCCAGGGGTCCTCGTCCTCGTCGCCCTGCTGCTCGCCCTGCAACGCCACGGCCGCGTCCAGCTGCTCCAACGTCAGCGACAACGCCGCGCCGGGACCCGCCGCGCCGTCCGGCAGCACCTCCACGATCGCCCTGGCCAACGAGGTCGGCCGGATCTCCAGCAGCCCGATCTTGCCGCTGTCGATCACCGCGAGCACCGCCCGCTGCCCGTCCGACGCCGCGACCGCGCGGACCGTGCGGTCGATCTGCGCGACCGCGTCCACCGACACCCGGTGGTCGGCCAGCAGCCGGAGCAGGTCGACGAGCCGGTCGTCGGCACCGCCCAGCTCGGCCAGCACCTCGGCCCGCAACCGCGCGCGGTCCTCGGTGGTGCCGCCCAGGCTGGGCACGTCGAGCGGGTACGGCAGCCGACCGAGGCCGAGGTCGTGCCACAGCACGTCCAGCTGCCGCGGCGTCAGCAGGTACTGGGGTTCGATCACGACTGGCCGCCCTTGGGCTGCTTGGGCTTCGCCCCGCCGATCACCGACGGGGGCAGGTTCTCGCCCGGCATCTCGAAGATGTCCTCACCGCGGATGTACGCGGCGGACTTGCGTTCCTTGTCCTCGTCCTGCCCGGCGCCGTGACCGCCGCCCGCGCCACCCATCGGCGCGCCGCCCATGCCCGGGTTGCCCGCGCCGGCCGACCCCGTGGGACCGAAACCGCCGGGACCCATCGGACCGCGGTTGGCGAGCTGGCCCGTGCCGCCGCCGGCACCGAGCTGACCGCCGGCGCCACCGGAGCCCGACGGGCCGAACCCGCCGTTGCCGCCCGTGGGACCGCCGTAACCGCCCCCGCCGCCGAAGCCGCCCGCGCCGCCACCGCCGCCGAACCGACCGGCCGACGCGCCGCCCGGCGCGCCACCCGAGCCGGTGGGACCGAAGCCGGGAACGCCCTTCGCGCCGGGCTGGGTGCCCGTGGGACCGAAACCGCCGGTCGTGCCCGGACGCGTCGTCGGCGGGGTGTAGCCGCCGCCGGGCTTGGTCGCGGGCGGCGTGTAGCCGGGGTTCGGGGGCGTGTACGTGGGCAGACCGCTGGTGCCGGTCGGCGGGGTGTAGGTCGGGGCCTGGTACTGGCCCGCGGCCGGCGCCTTGTACGGGTTGGCCACCGGGACCTGGGCCGCCGCGGCGGCGGCCGTCGTGCCCTCGGGCCGGTAGGACGCCGCGGGCGCGAGCGGGGTGCCGCCACCGCCTCCACCGCCGTACGAACCGCCACCGGGCTGCTGGTACCCGCCGCCACCGCCGCCGTACCCACCGCCGCCGCCACCGCCGCCGTCGTACCCGCCACCGGGGGGCGTGTACGCGGGGGTGGACGGCGTCTGCGCGGTTTGGCCCTGGTAGCCGGACGGCGCGGTGTAGCCGCCACCGCCGCCACCGGACGGCGGGATCGCCGCCTGCGCCTCACCCAGGGTTTGCGCGGCCGCGGTGCGCAGCGCCACCGGCTGCGGCTCCTCGGGCCTGCCGGTGACCGGGTTGAACGGCGCGGTGAAGCGCGGCGTCGACTGGTCGACCGCGCGCGACTCGTTCTCCATGGTCGCCATGACCGCCACGGCCTGCTCGTGCGAGGCGCGCGCGTAGTCGTTGGCCGCCTGCACGTCGGCCGCCGAGGAGGCGAGTCCCTGGATGCCGCCGGCGGTGAACGTGCCGCCCGCCTGGTTCCAGTCGAACTCGACCGGCTCGGGCATGCTGGCCCGGGCGTTCTCCATGATCCGGCTCTGGTCCTGCACCCTGGTGCCGACCGACACGGCCGTCTCCGCGGTGCCGGTGACCCACTCGGCGAGGCGCTTGATCGCGGCGCGCGCGCCGTCGGCCGCCTCACCGGTCCAGCCGCTCTCCGACGCCGCCACCCGCTCGTTGATCACGCGCGCCGACTCGGTCAGCTCGGTGCCGAACTGGCCCCACTCCGCGCCGATCTCGCCGGTCTGGCCGGGGTCGTTGTTGGTGTGCACCGAGTCGTAGAGCTCGCGGTGCGAGCGGGACGCCCAGTTCTGGGTGTCGGTGAGGACCAGGTCGATCTCGTCTTGCGGCATGACCTCTCGCCTCTCAGTTCCCGGTCAGCCGGCGCAGCGCGGAGCGGTGCTCCTCGTCGACCAACTGGAAGTTGCGGATCGCGCTCTGCACCGAGTCGTGCGTCTGCTGGAGCACCTCGCGGTACGACGTCATGACGGTCACGAAGGACAGCGGGTCGCCGTCGGCGCGGGCCTCGAACTTCTGGGCCATCTTGTCGCCGACGGGGTTCGTGCCCAGCGGCGCCGGCCGGGCGAGCCTGCCCGCCCGTTCGAGCCACGAGTCGACCTGGTCGATCTGTTCCACGAGCATGCGGCGGAGCTCCTCGCCGGTCGCGGGGTCGAGCGAGACGCGACCCGAGTTCACCGACTCCTGGAGCGCGACGATCTGGGAGCCGACGTACGGCCTCCTCTTCGTCGCCAGTTCTTCATTCCCCGCTTCGGCGATGTACATCGGATTCCCTCGCGAAGGCAGCCTGCTGGACGAAACCCAGGGTCACGCTGAGCGCCAACGCCCGGCCAACGCGCCACCAATGCGGAGGACCGGACGGCCGTGACGACTGTGCGAAACTCTTCGACTACACGGTGACAACGCCGAAAGGTTTTCAGGATGCGGGTGAACCTGCTGGGCCCGGTTGAGCTGGTCTCCGCAGGTGGCGAGCCCGTGCGGGTGGGTGCCGCCAAGCGCAGGACGGTGCTCGCGGCCCTGGCGTTGGAGCTCAACCGGGTGGTGTCCGGTGACCGGCTGTTGTCACTGGTGTGGGACGGCTCACCCCCTCCGCAGGCCAAAGCCGCCCTTCAGGGACATATCGCCCAGCTGCGCAAGCTGCTCGTGGACGATGTCGCGCTGATCACCCGCGCGCCCGGGTACGTGCTCACCGGACCGCGCGCCGCGGTCGACGTGTTCCGGTTCGAGGACCTGGTCGCCGCCGCGCGCGCCGAGTCGGACGAGGTCGCGGCGCGGTCGTTGGCGGGCGCGTTGGCGCTGTGGCGCGGGCCGTTGCTGGCCGACGTGCCGGGCGCCGAGCTGCGGGACGCGATGTCCGCGCGGTTGGAGGAGTTGCGGCTGGTCGCCGTGGAGGAGCTTGCCGGGCGGCTGTTCCGGCTGGACCGGGCGGGCGAGGCGGTGACGGGGTTGCGCGAGGCGGCCGACGCGCACCCGTTGCGCGAGCCGCTGGTCGCGCGGTTGGTGCTGGGGTTGCACTGGACCGGGCGGCAGGCCGAGGCGCTGGAGGTGTTCCACCGGACCCGCGAGCGGCTGGCCGAGGAGCTGGGCGTCGATCCCGGGCCGGAGTTGCGCGAGGCGTACCAGACGGTGCTCGCGGGGGAGAGCGCGCCGCGGGCCGCGGAACGCGGGCCGGTGCCGGCGCAGCTGCCCCGGGAGCACCGGGGGTTCGTCGGGCGCGAGGAGGAGTTGTCGGACCTGACCTCCGGGTTGGTCGGGCAGGACTCGGCGATCGGGTTGCTCGTCGGGCCGGCCGGGGTCGGGAAGACGGCGTTGGCGTTGCACTGGGCTCATCGGGCGGCCGTGGAGTTCCCCGACGGGCAGCTGTTCGTGAACCTGCGGGGGTTCGACGAGACCGAGCCGTTGGACCCGCGTGTCGCGCTGGTCGGGTTCCTGCGGGCGTTGGGGTTGACCGACTCGCAGATCGCCGGCGACCTGGAGGGGCAGGCGGCGCAGTTCCGGTCGTTGGTGGCCGGGCGGCGGGTGCTGGTGTTCCTGGACAACGCGCGGTCGGCCGAGCAGGTGCGGCCCTTGCTGCCCGGGTCGGCCCGGTGCCTGGTGCTGGTGACCTCGCGGCACCGGCTGGACGATCTGGTGGTGACCGAGGGGGCGACCTCGTTGGCGGTGCCGACGTTGGCGGCCTCCGGGGCTGAGGATTTGTTGACGGCGTTGTTGGGGCGGGTGCGGATCGAGGCCGAGCCCGAGGCTGTCGCGGAGTTGGTCGACCAGTGTGATCGGTTGCCGTTGGCGTTGCGGATCGCGGGGGCGCGGTTGGCCTCGCGGCCTCGGTGGACGGTGCAGTCGTTGGTGGACGAGTTGCGGGACGAGGATTCGCGGTTGTCCGCGTTGTCGTTGCCCGAGGCGGGGCGTGGGGTGCACGCGGCGTTGGCCGTGTCTTATCGGGAGTTGCCCGAGGGGGCGGCTCGGTTGTTCCGGCGGTTGGGGTTGCACCCGGGGATGGACCTGGATTCGTATGCGGCCGCGGCGTTGTTGGACATCAACGTGGTGACGGCTCGGACGCATCTGCGGACGTTGGCCTATGCGAACCTGTTGCACGAGTCGACGCCCGATCGGTACTCGCGGCACGACCTGGTGCGGTTGTTCACCCATCAGCTGGCCACCGTGGAGTCCGAAGTGGACACTCGGGATGCCACTGATCGGTTGTTGGACTACTACTTGTTCGTGGCGGATGCCGCTCGGGCGCATCTGTCCGATCATGTGCGGCCGTTCGGGGCGTTGGAGCATCCGCCGGTGACGTTCCCGTCGTTGGACTCGCATGCGGCGGCGTTGGACTGGTTCACCCGGGAAGAGGCGAATCTCGGGCTGGTGTTGGACATCGCGGTGCACGGGGGGCAGGCTCGGCGGACCTGGCAGTTGGCCCTGTGCCTGGACGCGTTCCACTTTCGGCGGGGGAACTTGCAGGACCGGTTGGCGTTGTGTCGGATCGGGTTGGCTGCGGTGCGGGAGTTGGGGGACGCGCACGCCGAGGCGACGTTCCTGTTGCGGTTGGGGTCGACGTTGGCCGATCTGGGGCGGTTTGACGAAGCCGTGTCGGCTTGTACTCGGGCGGCTGAGTTGGCCGGTGGGGATCGGCACTTGGAGTTGGCTGCGTTGGCCAATTTGGGGTACTGCCTGATGGCTGATGGGCGGTTGGAGGCTGCCCAGGCTTCGATTCTCGAGGCGTTGGAGGTTGCGGCCGAGGTGGGGGACTCGCGGTCGCAGGCTTCTGTTCGGAACAACCTGGCCAATGTGTTGTTGCGGCAGGGGCGGGCTTCTGAGGCGTTGCAGCAGGCTTCTTCGGCGTTGGTGCTGTTTTCGTCGTTGGCGCCGTCGAAGGCTCATACGGCCACGTTGCATACGGTGGGGGCGGCGTTGCAGGCGTTGGGGCGGTTGGGGGAGGCGTTGGCTTCTTATCGGGAGGGGTTGGCGTTGGCCGAGCGGTTGGGGGATCGGTACCAGGAGGCGTTGTGCCACCGGGCCATCGGGGATGTGTTGGAGCAGTTGGAGGGGATTGAGGTGGCTACGCCGCATTGGGTTGCGGCGTTGAGCCTGTATCGGAACCTTCGGTTGGCCGATGGGGACGAGTTGGTTCGGAAGATCGATCCTGCGTTGGGTGTGGGTGTGGTTTAGGGAGTTAAGGGCGTAAAAGCGTCCTCGCCGGACGGGCTGACCGCCAGAGAGGTGTAAGGGCGTCGTGTTCTCCCCGTATGGCCTGCCTGAGGCAACCACATGCGTCAAGGGGGCCGTTGTCGAGTTTGGGCGGCGGTTGGGCGGTTCGGTG
>NZ_JBFAEO010000026.1:0-107704 GCF_040642015.1 Actinosynnema sp. NPDC020468 | reverse complement strand
GAACAGGAACCGCAGCTGGTTGACCAGCCAGCGGCGCACCCTCGGGTTGTCGCTCGCGGGCGCGTCGGACGCGAAGACGTGCTTCTGCAACTCGCCTCGGCCATGATGAGTGCCGACGGCACCTATCGAGGAGCACGCGATGACGGACGCACGAGAGCGACGGGGCATGGTGGTCGAGACGACTGCCGGGCTGCCCCCGGTGTGCGCCGGATTCGGCTACTCGAACCGGTTTTGGCTGCTCAAGCACCTGACTGATGGTGCGGTGGGCTCCCCGCCCTAGTCCTCGCGAGAGGACGAAGGTCCAGGGAGCCGCCCGTCGGGAAACCGACCAGGGCGGCTTTCTTTTTGCTGCCCCAATGCATTCGCACGGGTCGATTCGTGCTGCCCTTTGACAACTGCACAGTGTGGCCGGTGGGAATTCCGGCCCCGATGGCTCAGTGGATGGAGCGCGCCGCTACGAACGGCGAGGTCCCGGGTTCGACTCCCGGTCGGGGCACTGCTGGAACCGCCGCACGTCACCGCGCGAGGACGCGGTGGCGGGCGGCGCGGGTTCCAGACCAACCACCGCACTCCCCGGAGGGCTGGCCGAGCAGGCAAGGCACCGGATGGCTAATCCGTGGTCCGGGCACGACGTCCCGGCGCGCGTTCGACTCGCGCGTCCTCCGCTCGGGTGGGTGTGGGCACGACACCACCGGCTTCCCGCGATCCGGGAAGAGCGGTGGCCTGCCACGGGTCGGCGTAGCGTGTGGCTAGCCACCTAAGTGGAGGGATCACCGTGGACGACCGGGTGCCCGGCGCCGCGTGCGGCGGCCGGCTCAGCTACCTGATCTTCCAACTGGCCCGGGCGCACCGGGCGCACGCGGGGGAGTTGTTGCGCGGCCTGGGTTTGCACCCCGGCCAGGAGTTGCTGCTGATGCACCTGTACGACCGGGACGAGCAGACCCAGTCCGAGCTGCTGGGCGCGGTGTGCCTGGACCACTCGACGGTGTCCAAGGCGTTGCGGCGCATGGAGGAAGCCGGTCTGGTGACCCGGCGGCCCGCCGAGCGCGACCGGCGGGTGCTCGTCGTCTCCCTCACCGCGAAGGGGCGCGCGCTGCGCGAGCCGATCGGGCGGATGTGGGCCAGGTTGGAGGAGGTCACCGCCGGTGGGCTCGACGCGGCGCAGATCGGGACGTTCGCGGGCCTCGCCCGCACCATCACCCGGTCGATAGACGACCGGGACACGACGGAGGAGTCAGGGTGACGAAGGCTTACCGGATCGAGGAGTTCGGCGGTCCCGAGGTGCTCCGGGAGACCGACCTCCCGACGCCCGAACCGGGCGCGGGGCAGGTGCGGATCGCGGTCCGTGCGGCTGGGGTGAACCCGGTGGACTACAAGATCCGCTCGGGCGCGTTCGAGGCGTTCGCGCCGACGCCGCTGCCCGCCGTGCTGGGCATCGAGGCGGCGGGTGTGGTCGAGGCGGTCGGACCGGGAGTGGCGCACCTGTCCGTCGGCGACGAGGTGTTCGGCTTCACCGACGGCGGCGCGTACGCGGAGCAGGCGCTGGCCACCACGGTCGTGCGCAAGCCCGCCGGCGTCGACTGGACGACCGCCGCGGCGCTGCCGGTGGCGATCGAGACCACCAGGCGCGTGTTGGCGCTGCTGGACGTGCGGGAGGGCGAAACCGTGCTGGTGCACGGCGCGGCGGGCGCGGTCGGGCAGGTCGGGGTGCAGCTGCTGCGCTCGCTCGGCGCGACCGTGATCGGCACCGCCGGCCCGGGCAACCAGGACCGGCTGCGCGAGCTGGGCGCGACGCCGCTCGTGTACGGCGAGGGCCTGGTGGAGCGGGTGCGCGCGGTCGCGCCGCAGGGCGTGGACGCGGTGTTCGACGTCGCGGGTCGCGGCGCGCTGCCGGACTCGATCGAGCTGCGCGGCGGCACGTCCCGCATCGTCACGATCGCCGACCCGGCCGCGCAGCAGTTCGGCGTGCAGTTCACCGGCGGCGGGGCGGAGCGGGAGCCGGAGGCGCTGACCTCGTTCGCCGAGGGCGTCGCGGCCGGGACGTACGACGTCGCGGTCGGACGGACGTTCCCGCTGGACCGGGTGGCGGAGGCGCACGCCTACGTCGAGGGCGGGCACGCCACCGGCAAGACGGTGCTGATCGTGGCCTGACGGAATTGGTCTGAACATTTCCCGACCGGTCGCGCGCCGGTGCGGAAAATGCCGGTTCCGGTTCAGGTGCGATAAAGCGGACAAAGAGGGACGAACGGCCGACGGCAGGTCGCTGACCTGCACGTCGGCCGTCTGCGTTAACGGGTAATAACTGCCGCTGGTCGGCCCTGTCGGGTGGAAACGGGGCGGGCTACGGTCCCTATTTGTTTTGAGCTGGTGTTCACCCCTGCATTTTCCGGCAGGCCGTGCGGCCCGACCTGTAACGGGTCCGCGCGGATTTGTCGGGAAAGGAGCACTACCGTGAAGAGACCGCATCGACTACTGGCTGTCCTCGGCGCGTTCGCCGCGGGCACCGTGGTGATCGGCACCGCCGTCGCGGCGCCGGGTACCTCGACCCCGACCCCTGTCGGCGTCGAGGCCGCCCAGCAGCTGGCCGCGCAGGCAGCCGACAACCTCGTCGCGAACCGGCCCGCGCAGCTCCAGGCGACCGCCGACGACGAGTTCGTCCGCAACGGTGTCGTCACGTCCGGCGGCACGCAGTACGTCTCGTACGACCGCAAGCACAAGGGCCGCGCGGTCGTCGGCGGCGACTTCGTCGTCGTCACCGACCAGTCCGGCCAGGTCAAGTACACCTCGGTGGCGCAGGACCGGGCGTTGCAGAACGTCCCGGACCAGGCCGTCGTCTCCGAGAAGCAGGCCGAGGCCACCGCGCGCGGCCAGCTCCGCGACGTCACCGGCAGCGAGGGCAACCGGCTCGTCGTGGTCGCGGGCGACAAGCCGGCGCTGGCGTGGGAGACCACCGTCAACGGCACCGGGCCCGAGGGTGTCAGCAGGCTGACCGTGTACGTCGACGCCACCACGGGCAAGGTGCTCTCCACCAAGGAGCACGTGACCCACGGCAGCGGCAACTCCGGCTACAACGGCCCGGTCACCATCAACACGACGAACTCCGGCGGCACGTACTCGCTGAAGGACCCGTCGATCACCAACCTGAACTGCCAGGACTACTCCACCAACGCCGTGTTCTCCGGCCCCGACGACAACTGGGGCAACGGCAGCACCACCAACAAGGAGACCGGCTGCGTCGACGCGTTGTTCGCCGCGCAGACCGAGAAGAAGATGCTGTCCGAGTGGCTGGGCCGCAACGGCATGGACGGCAACGGCGGCGCGTGGCCGATCAAGGTGGGTCTTGACGACCTGAACGCCTACTACGACGGCACCAAGGTCGCCATCGGCCACAACCAGTCCAACCAGTGGATCAGCTCGATGGACGTCGTGGGCCACGAGATGGGCCACGGCATCGACGACCACACCCCGGGTGGCATCTCCAACGGCAACACCCAGGAGTTCGTGGCCGACACGTTCGGCGCCATGACCGAGTTCTACGCGAACGAGGGCTCGGCGTACGACCCGCCGGACTACGAGGTGGGCGAGGAGATCAACCTCGTCGGCAAGGGCCCGATCCGGGTCATGTACGACCCCTCGAAGGCCGGGCACGCCAACTGCTACTCGAGCAGCATCCCCAACGCCGAGGTGCACGCCGCGGCCGGGCCGGGCAACCACTGGTTCTACCTGCTCGCCGAGGGCACCAGCCCGACCAACGGCCAGCCGAAGAGCCCGACCTGCAACAACACCAGCATCTCCGGTCTCGGTATCCAGAAGGCCGCCAAGATCATGTACAACGCGATGCTGATGAAGACCTCCAGCAGCTCCTACCTGAAGTACCGGACGTGGACCCTCCAGGCCGCGAAGAACCTGTACCAGGGCAGCTGCGCGGAGTTCAACACGGTCAAGGCCGCGTGGGACGCGGTGAGCGTGCCGGCGCAGTCGGGTGACCCGACGTGCACCGGTGGCGGCACCACGACCACCACGCCGACCAGCACCACCACGACGCCGCCGACCACGACCACCGCGCCTCCCGGCAACTGCACGGGTCAGATCCTGGCCAACCCGGGCCTGGAGTCCGGCGCGACGGGCTGGACCCAGACGTCCGGCGTGATCAGCTCGGCCACCGCGCAGGAACCGGCGCACGGCGGCACGAAGATCGCGTGGCTCGACGGCTACGGCTCGGCGCACACCGACTCGCTGTCCCAGTCGGTGACGATCCCGGCGGGCTGCAAGGCCTCGCTGACCTTCTGGCTGCACGTCGACACCGCGGAGACGACCGCCACGGTCGCCTACGACAAGTTGACCGCGCAGGCGGGCACCACCACGCTCGCCACGTACTCGAACACCAACAAGGGCACCGGGTACACCCAGAAGACGTTCGACCTGTCCTCGTTCGCGGGACAGTCCGTCACGATCAAGTTCACCGGTGTGGAGGACGCCTCGTTGCAGACGTCGTTCGTGCTGGACGACCTCGGTGTCACGCTGAGCTGACACCACTAGGGGTTACCGGCCGGTCGTCGCACCCGCGGCGACCGGCCGGCGTCGTTCGGGCATCATGGCACCGCACACGTTCGACGGTCGCCCGAGCGGGTACCCCTTGTTCTCGGCGTGCGCGTCGAGGACGGGGAGGACTCACGTGGACCGCACAGTCGCCGGTCGGTACCGGCTGACGGAGAAGATCGGCTCGGGCGGGATGGGCGTCGTGTGGCGCGCCGAGGACACCCGACTGCGCCGGGTCGTGGCGGTCAAGGAGTTGTTGCTGCGCGAGGGTTTCGACGAGGAGGGCGCGAAGCGCGCGGTGCGCGAGGGTCGGATCGCCGCGCGGTTGCAGCACCCCAACGTGATCGCCCTGTACGACGTGGTCGAGGACGAGGGCCACCCGTGGCTGGTGATGGAGTACCTCCCGTCCCGCAGCCTCGCGACCCTGTTGCGGGACAACGGGGTCATGTCGCCCGAGGAGGTGCGCCGGCTGGGCGCGCAGCTCGCCGAGGGGCTCGCCGCCGCGCACCGGGCGGGCGTCGTGCACCGGGACGTCAAGCCCGCCAACGTGCTCGTGACGGAGTTCGGCACGGTCAAGGTCACCGACTTCGGCACCTCCCGGGCGGCCGACGAGGTGACCGTGACGGCGTCGGGTCTGCTCGTCGGCACGCCCGCGTACCTGGCGCCCGAGGTGGCCAAGGGTGCGCCCGCGGACTTCCCGGCGGACGTGTTCGGGCTCGGCGCGACGCTGTACACCGCGCTGGAGGGCGAACCGCCGTTCGGCACCGACACGAACGCGATCGCGTTGCTGCACAAGGTGGCCGAGGGCAAGTACCCGCCGCCCGTCAACGCGGGCGACCTGGAGCCGGTGCTGGTGCGCCTGCTCGACACCGACCCGGACACCCGGCCGACGATGCCCGAGGCGGTCCGGATGCTGAGCGAGGTGTCGGTCGACCCCGGCACCGTCGTCGGCAGCGCGCCCGTGTCGCCGCAGACGAAGGTGCTGCCGAGCTGGGTGTCCACTCCGGACCCGGTCGCGAAGCCCGCGACGGTGGCCGAGCCGGTGGAGGCGGAACCGGTCGCGCCGCCCGCCGCGCCGGAACCCGAGCCCGAGCCCGTCGAACCCGTCGAGGCGGCGCCACCGGCCGCCGCCGACCCCGAGTCCGCGAAGTTCTTCGCCTGGACCGCCGAGCAGCCCGCGCCCGTCGCCGAACCCGAGCCGAGCCCCGAACCGGCGCCCGCCGCCGTGCCGCCGCCGGCCGGGCCGCCCGCCGACGAGGACCCGAAGCGCAAGTGGTTCGCGCTCGCGGCGCTCGTGCTGGTGATGATCGTCGTCGGCACGGTCGCGTTCCTGATCACCCGCGGCGAGAAGGACTCGCCGACCGGCACCGCCACCGGAACCTCGCAGCAGCCGACCTCCCCGGTCGCCCAGGGCGACCCGAACCAGTCGTCGGCCGCGCAGCCGACCACCACGACCACCGCCGCCGAGGCGCCCACCACGACGACGGCCGCGCCCACCACGACGACCGCGCCGCCGGCGGACGCGGGCGGCCCGGAGGAGGGGCTCGCGGACTACTACGCCCTCGTGCCGGGCGACCTGCAAACCGGCTACTCCCGCCTCACCGACCGCTTCAAGTCCGCCCGCGCCCGGTCGTTCGAGGACTACCGCACCTACTGGTCGCAGTTCAGCTCGGTGACCCTGTCCGACATCCAGGTCGTCGGCACGAACCGGGTGTCGGCGACCCTCACCTACAGCACCGGCCAGACCGAGCGGAACACCTACCAGCTGGTGAAGAACGGCGACGTCTGGATGATCGACGTCCAGGAGTGACCGGCGGGCCTAGGAGTACAGGACGCCCAGGAACTCGATCAGCAGGCGTTCGCGCAGCCGCGGCGGCGCGGCGGCGAGCAGCGTGTTCACGCCGGCCATCCGGTCCGGCAGCACGGTGTCGCCGCCCAGGCCCGCGCCCGCGAGCAGACCCGCGAACTCCCTCGGCGTCAGGGAGTCCGGGTCCAGCGCGCCGATCGCGGCCACGACCTCCGGCGGCACGCGCACCGGGCCTGCCTCGAGCGCGGCGGCCACCGAGGCGCGCAGGTCGGCGAGCAGTTCCTCCTCGTGGCCCGCGTTGGCCGCCGTCACGGTCAGGTGCAGGTTCGCGGGCGAGGAGCCGAACGCGAACTGCGGCTGGAGGTACCAGTTCCGCGCCTTCATCTCGTCGGCCACGGTGAACACGTCGAAGTCGGCCCGGTCGGCGGTCACCGCGAGCAGCGTCGCGTCCGGCTCGCCGAGCACCCGCAACCCGTCGATCGCCTCGACACCGGCACGGATCGCGCGGGCGCTCGTCAGCGCGCGGTGCGCCAACTCCCGGTAGCCGTCGGCGCCGACGTGCTTCAGCACCGCCCACGCGGCGGCCAGCGGACCGCCCGAACGAGTGGACTGGGTGGTCGCGTTGAGCATCGTGTAACCGGGCCACGCGGCGCTGGCGAAGAACTGCGGCCGGCGCAGGTCGGCGTCCGCGTGCAGCAGCACGGAGGTGCCCTTCGGGCAGTACGCGTACTTGTGCAGGTCCACCGACAGGCTCGTCACGCCCGGCACCGAGAGGTCGAACGGCGGCACGTCGTCGGCGTGCGGCAGCACCCAGCCGCCGATGCACGCGTCCACGTGGCAGCGCACGCCGCGTTCCCGGGCCGCCGCGGCGATGCCGGCGACCGGGTCGACCACGCCGTGCGCGTAGGACGGCGCGCTCGCCACCACGAGCACGGTGTCCGGCCCGATCGCGGCGGCGACCGCGTCCACCGGCGCGCGGAACGTCACCGGGTCCACCGGCACCGCGACCACTCGCAGGCCGAAGTAGTGCGCCGCCTTGTGGAACGCCGCGTGCGCGGTCTCGGGCAGCACGATCGACGGGGTCGCCACCTCCGGTCGCGCGTCCCGGGCCGCCTGCACCGCGAGCAGGCACGACTCGGTGCCGCCCGAGGTGACCGTGCCGACGGTCCGCTCGTCGCCGCCGAGCAGCGCGGCGGCGGTGCGCACCACGTCGTTCTCGAGCCGCAGCAGGCTCGGGAAGGCGGTGGGGTCAAGGCCGTTGACCGACGAGGCGAGCGCGTGCGCCCGCGCGGCCAACTCGTCCAGGCCCGGCAGCGCGCTGTCGTAGACGTAGGCGAGCGTGCGTCCGCCGTGCGTGGGCAGGTCGCCCTCGCGCAGCGCGCGCAGTTCGGCGAGCACGTCTTCCGGTGCGGTCATGCGGACTCCTCGCGGGGCAGCAGGGGAAGGGCGACGACGGCCAGCACGGCCGGGACGACGGTGAAGCCGAGCAGCGCGGCCAGCACCGCGCCGGAGGACTGGGTCGCGGCGCCGTCGGTGCTCGGGACGTAACCGCCGAGCGCCAGCACCAACCCGTACACGCCGGGTCCGAGCGCGAGGCCGAGCGTCTCGCCCGCGGTCCACACGCCGGAGAACAGCCCGGCCCGGCTCTCGCCGGAGCGCTCCTCCTCGGCGGTGATCACGTCGGGCAGCAGGGACAGGAAGAAGACCTGCATGCCCGCGTAGCCGACGCCGATCACGGCCATCAGCGCGAGCACCACCGCGACCGGCTCGACCCGCGCCGGGATCAGCGCCACCACGGCGGCGGTGAACAGCAGCGACGAGACGAGCACGCCGCGCCGCTTGCCGTGCCGCCTCCCGAACCGCTGCCACAGCGGCATGACCAGCAGCGCCGGACCGACGAAACCGGCGAACAGGAACGTCTGGAGCGACCGGTCCTCCAGCACGAGCCGGGCGAAGTAGTCGACGCCCGCGAGCATCGTGCCGAGCCCGACGGCCTGCACCACGAACACGGCCAGCAGGGACCGGAACCGCCTGCTGCCCCGCACCGCGGCCAGCAGTGCGCGGGCGCTCGTGGAGGTGGTGCTCCGGGTGGCCGCGGGCACGCCGCGGGTGCCCGCGTACGAGGCCAGCGCGCCGAGCAGGATCAGCGCGCCGATCGCGGCGCCCACCGCCGGGTAGCCGCCGCCGAGGTCGCGCACCGCGGGCGCGCCGGCGCCGCTCACCAGAATTGCCAGCGCCAGCACGGCCATCCGCCAGGCCATCAGCCGGGTGCGCTCGTGGTAGTCCGGGGTGATCTCGGGCGCCATCGCGAGGTAGGGCACCTGGAAGAACGCGAACGCGGTCGCGCACAGCAGGAACACCGCCGTCACGTAGACCGCCGCGCCCGCGCCGGTGAACGGGCTCGCGAACAGGGCGGCGAACAGCACCGCGACGGCCGTGCCGGCGCCGAGCAGGAACGGCCTGCGGGTGCCCGACCGGTCGCTGATCCGGCCCGCGACCGGGTTGAACACGACGTCCCACGCCTTCGGCGCGAGGACCAGCAGCCCGGCGAGACCGGCGGAGATCCCCGCGTGGTCGGTCAGGTAGGGCAGCAGCAGCAACCCCGGCACGGTGTTGAACGCCCCGGTGACGAAGGAGCCCATCGCGTACCCGGCGCGGACCCGGTTGGTGATCTGGCGCATAGGGTCGGGATCTTCGCACGTTTCGCGGTGTTCACCAGCGGTGACGCAGTCCGTGGGACGGTCCGCCCGGCCCGGGTGAACGGCGGTGCCGCCGGGTGAGCCGGGTTCGTGTCGGACCCGGAGACGAACGAGGTCCGCGCAGCATGACCGCCATGAACCTCCTGAAAGCCCTGTCCGCCGCGGTGGCCACCGCCGCGTCCGTCCTGCTGCTCGCCGCCGTGCCCGCCTCCGCCGCGCCGGTCGACGTGGTGGGGCTCAAGTGCGACGGCGACACCTACAAGTGCACGGCGAATCTGAAGTTCGGCGACGGCCGGTGGATCGCGCGCTACGACGTGGACGTGTTCCACGCGCCGAAGTCGGAGATGCGCGCGCCGGTCGACGTGACCCGGCTCCGCTGTGACGGCGACACCTACAAGTGCACGGCGAATCTGAAGTTCGGCGACGGCCGGTGGATCGCGGAATGGGACGCCGACATCCGGCACACCCGCTCGGCCGACACCCGCAGCCCGGTCGAGGTGACCCGGACCACGTGCGACGGCGACACCTACCGCTGTCGGGCCAACCTGCGCTTCGGCGACGGCCGCTGGGTCGCCGAGTGGGACGCCGACGTCCGGCACTCCCGAGTGTGATCACGACCACCCCACTAAATGGGATCACATTCACAGATTAAGGTTTGTGGGCGAATTCACTGGGCTGTTCCGAGTAAAGCGCGAACGGCTGACCGGGTGTTATCCGAGGATTCGCCGGAACGCCGAGAAATTTCTTCGTTCAACCATGAACCCGGCGCTCCGGTCGTGGCGTAATTGTCCTCAGGAGCGGGAGGGGTCCTGCTCCGAGTCCGGGGCGGCCCCGACAACGGCGGGCCGGCAGGGCCTTGCCGCCACCGGACGCGGGTGGGACCGGGAACCCGTCCCGGTCCCGCCCGTCCGGCGGACCAGACGTCCGACGACCACCGCCACCGGCATCGTCGTGACCGCGAACGACGAGCCGGGCTCGATCTCCAGTGCGGCGGCCAGGTCCGGTTCGTCGGTGTCCGGTCCCAGCGCGCCCACCACGCCCGAGGTGACGCCCGCGCGCCAGGGTCCGCCTGCCGCTTCACCTGGTCCCGCAACGGTTTCTCCGCCTCGCCCGCCCGGTCGACCACCGCCGGCGGCGGGTCGAGCGACGCGAGCCGCGCCCCTGCGCGCTGACCTCGCTGTCGGCCGTGCCGACGAACTCCGGCCGCTAGCCGGGCGCGGCGTCGAACACCTGCGCGGGACCGGCCAGGTCCGGCAGGTTCACCCCCGGCAGCACCGGCACCCGTCGTTCACGGGGTGGACGTCATGGCGCGTCGGCGGGAGGCGTCGGCCGGTCGTGGTGCGGACGGATCCGGTCAGGGCCTGGCCAGCGCGTCGAAGGCGGCGGCGACCGCGTCGGGCAGCGCGGCGGGGTCG
Organism: Actinosynnema sp. NPDC020468; assembly: GCF_040642015.1. Lineage (NCBI taxonomy): Bacteria > Bacillati > Actinomycetota > Actinomycetes > Pseudonocardiales > Pseudonocardiaceae > Actinosynnema > Actinosynnema sp. NPDC020468. The sequence goes on along the minus strand of NZ_JBFAEO010000026.1, from coordinate 97,244 downwards.
TCCTCGGTCAGCTCGACGGCCGCGCGGTAGCAGCCGAAGGCGACCTGCGGTGCGAGCGCGGCGACGGCCGGGGGAGTGCCGCGGGCCAGCAGGGTGTCGCGCAGCCGCGCGCACATGCCGTCGAACTTGCGGTGCGAGCGGTCGCGCAGCTCCGGGTTGGCGCGCAGGAGTCGTTGGTGGACGAGGAAGCGCCGCGGGTCCTCGGTGACCACCCGGCACATGTCGATCGCCACCTCGCGCAGTTGCGCCAGGGCCTGCGCGAGCGTCGTCACCGGCGGCAGGTCGGCGGTGCGGGTCTGCCACTCGTCCAGCACCAGGCCCTCGTCGGAGAACGCGACCTCCTGCTTGTCGCCGAAGTAGCGGAAGAACGTCGTGCGGCCGACCTCGGCGCGTTCGGCGATGTCCGCGACGGTCACGTCGGCGAAACCGCGTTCGGCGAACAACTCGAACGCGGCGCGCACGATGTCCGCGCGAACCCGCTGCTGCTTGCGCTGGCGAAGACCGGTCATGCGGCAGAGCATAGCGCCGGTGGGACGGGATGCCCTATGGTACGGAGACACATGTGGTACTCGGTACCACTTGGACCGCCTGGAGGAACCGTGACCACCCTGATCACCGGCGCGACCCGCGGCCTCGGCCGGGTCGCCGCCGAGCACCTGCTGCACGCCGGCCGCGACCTGGTCGTGCTGGCCCGCGGCCGCACCGACCTGGCCCGCGAACTGCGCGACCGGACCGGCAACCACCGGGTGCGCGTGGTGGACTGCGACCTCGGCTCGCTGGAGGCGATCCGGGCCGCCGTCGCGCTCGTCGACGAGCCGCTGGACGGCTTCCTCGGCAACGCGGGCGTGCAGGCGACCACCACCGACACCACCACCGCCGACGGCTTCGAGCGCACGTTCGGCGTCAACGTGCTGGCCTACCACCTGCTGCTGACCCTGCTCGCGGACCGCTTCACCGCGCCCGCCCGCCTGGTCGTCGTCGGCAGCGACGTGCACGACCCGGCACACGGCAGCCTCGGCCTCGTGCCACCGCCCGCGTGGACCTCGCCGCTCGCCCTGGCCAGGCCGCGCCCGGGAGGCGGCCGGGACGCCCGCCGCGCCTACGCCACCAGCAAGCTCGGCGTGCTGTACCTGGTGCACGCGTTCGCCCGGCTGCTCCCCGAGAGCGTGACCGTCCACACCTACAACCCCGGCCTGGTGCCCGGAACGGGCCTGGCGCGGGACAACGGCCCGATCGGCCGCGCCGTGTTCCGCGCGGTCGGCACGGTCCTGACCCTCACCCCGGCCGCGACCCCGGTGTCGGTGGCGGGTCGGCTGATGGCCGAGTCGCTGACCGGCCCGCAGCCGGGCGAGACCGGCTCGTACGTCAGCCGGGGCGCGGTGGTGCGCTCCTCCGCCGAGTCCTACGACCGGGCCCGCGAGGACGAGTTGATCACCGCCGCCGACGACCTGTGCGGCATCACCCGCGCCACCCGTCCCGCCTAGGGACCGCACGAACCGCCACGGGGCCGCGCGGTGATCGTGGTCGGGCCGTAAGCCGCGCCCGAGCCCGGCGTGTGCCGTTGTGCGTCGATCGGCGGTGATCGGGACCCGGTCGGTGCCGGCGGTCGCGGGTTGGTCGGTGGTGATCCGTCGTCCGGTGTCGCGTGGCCCGTCCGGCGGTGCCGGACGGGCTCCTCAGGCCAGGGCCTCCGGGCCGGTCGCCGGGGCGTACAGCGGACCGGACGCGGTGGTCGCGCCCACCTCGCGCCACCAGCGCGCCTGGTCGGGTGTGGCGACGCCGGTGACCGACACCTCCACGCCCGCCTCGCGCACCACGCCGAGCAACGACGCCAGCGCCTTGGCCACGACCTCGGCCCGGCGGCCGACCACCGGGTGCGCCAACCGGACCGCGCGCACCGGCAGTTCCAGCACCCGCACCAGGTCCGCGGGCGCCGCGCCGAACTCGTCCACCTCGACGCCGATGCCGCGCTCGGCCAGGATCCTCAGGTTGTCCGGCGCGTCGTCCCGACCGCCGAGCAGCACCGGCGCGGGCACGCCCAGGCGCAGCGCGGACTCGGGGAGTCCGGTGTCCGCCAACGCGTCCACCACCACGCCGACGAGGTCCGGGTCGGCGGCCTCGGCGGCGGTCAGCGCCCACCGCACCGGCACGTCCAGCCCACGACCGCGCCGCCACGCCTGCGCCTGCTCGCACGCCCGCCGCAGCACCCACGCGCCCAGCGGCACCAGCAGTCCCGAGTCCTGGGCCAGCGCCAGGCACTGCTCGTGCGGCACCGGGCCGAGCTTCGGGTGGTCCCACCGCAGCAGCGCCTCGGTCGCCACCGGCACCTCGTCGGACAGCCGCACCACCGGCCGGTACCGGATCCGCAGCCGGCCCGCGCGCCACGCGCCGGTCATCGTCGCCGCCAGGCCGAACGTGCGCCGGTCCCGCCCGTCCTGCACCTGGTCGGACAGCTCCCACTGGCGACGCCCGTTGCGCTTGGCGCGCCGCAACGTCAGGTCCGCCGAGTCGAGCAGGTCGGCGGGCGAGGAGTCCGGCGGCGGCCGGTGCACCACGCCGATCGTCGCCGACGCCGCGACCGGGTGGCCGTGCGCGTCGAACGGCTCCAGCAGCCGGTCGTTGATCCGCCGCACCGTCGTCACGACGTCCGGTGTGGACGGTCCGTTCTCGATCAGCACCGCGAACTCGTCGAAGCCGAACCGCGCCACCATCGCGACCTCGTCCGCGACGAGCTCCTCCAACCTCGCCGCGACGGTGCGCAGCACCACGTCGCCCACGTGCCTGCCGAGTCCGCCGCTCACCTGCGAGAAACCGTCGAGGTCCAGGTGGAACACGCTGATCCCGGTGGTCGGGTCGGCGGTGCGCAGCGCCCGCTCCAGCCGGCTCGTGAAGTACTGCCGGTTCGGCAACCTGGTCAGCACGTCGTGCAGCGACTGGTGGTTCAGCTGACCCTGCAACAGGTTCACGTCGGTGTCGTCCTCGGCGAGCACCACGACCTGGGTGCGCCCGTCGGGTCGGCGCAACGGGGACAGCGTCAACGTCACCCACGCCAACTCGCCGTCGGCGCGCAGCAGCCGGCGCGGCTGGGTGATCGACGTGGCGACGCCCTCCTCCAGCTGCCGCACGTCGGCGCGCACCGCGTCGCGCTCGTCCGGGTGCACGACGTCGTACAGCGTCCGGCGGTGCAGCTCGACCACCGGGTGGTCCACGATCCGGGCCAGCGCGGTGTTCACCCGCACCAACCGCCCGTCCAGCTCGGCGGTCGCGAGACCGGTCGAGGAGTAGCCCTCCACCAGGTCGAAGCGCGCCTCGCTGAGCTGGAGGTCCTGCTGGGCCTGGCGCATCGCCCGGTACAGCGAGCGGCCGAGCTGCTCCTGCTGCTCGAGCGTGGAGGTGCGGACCCGGTCCACGAAACCGGCCGCGAACGCGGCGACCACCTCCACGACCTGGTCGCGCCGGTTGTCCACGCCGCGCAGCGACGCCATGTCCAGCAGCGACCGGCTGACCACCTCGACGCTGCACTGGAGGCCGTCGGCGGTGGTGCAGTTCAGGTCGACCAGCGCGCTGCCGACCTCCGCGCCCGCCCGGCGCGCCACGGGCGGCGTCGTCACGCCCGCGCACAGCCGTTCGACCATGCCGAGCAGCCGCAGTTCGAGTTCGGCCGTGCTCAGCGGCACGAACGTGCGGGTGCTGAGCAGGTAGGCCCACTTCTTGGCGAGCTTGGCGCGTTCCCGCAGTCCTTCCGCGTCCCTGGGAAGCGGGGCGGTCATGTCAGCGGCTCCCCACCGCGGGTTTGCGCCCGACGCCCACCCACACCTGCGTGTTGTCGTCCGGCCGGTCCGAGATCGACCCCATGCCGTCCGGTCTCCACAGCGCGAAGCCGGTGACACCCGGTTCCACCAGGTCGAAGCCGGTGAACAGCTCGGAGACCTCCTCGTGCGAGCGGTACACGAGGTTGTCCTTGGACCTGGACTCCTGCAACGTGTCGGCGGCCTTCCTCATGGTGTGCACGCGGTGGTCCGCGGTGGCGTGGGAGATCACGAAGTAGCCGCCGGGGGAGAGCCGGTCCCGGTACCGCGCGAGCATGCCCGGAGCGTCCTCGTCGTGCCGGATGAAGTGCACGACCAGCAGCATCAGCACCGCGACGGGCTGGTCGAAGTCGAGCAGGCCGCGCACCTCGGGCCGGCCCAGGACGTCCTCGGGTTGGCGGATGTCGGCCTGCACGGCGGCGGTGGTGTCGTCGCCCGCGAGGATCATCCTGCTGTGCGCGACCGCGACCGGGTCCTTGTCCACGTAGACCACGCGGCACGACGGGTCGAGCGCGCGGACGATCTCGTGCACGTTGCCGACGGTCGGGATGCCGGAGCCGATGTCCAGGAACTGCCGCACGCCCTGCTGCACGAGGAACGACACGGCGCGCCGCAGGAACGCCCGGTTGAGCCGGACCAGGTCCCGCGCGCTCGGCAGCACCTTGAGCATCTGCTCGCCCATGGCCCGGTCGACGGCCAGGTTGTGCGCGCCACCCAGCAGGTAGTCGTACGTCCTGGCCACGCTGGGGATGTTGGTGTCGATCCCGTCGGGCACCCAATCCAGGTCGTTCATCGCGCACTCCAGTTTCCCGCCGGACGACGACGCAGCGCTACCGGGCGTTGGGCGGTCGCGTGAATGGATGCCATCCGGATGCCGTAGGGGAACTCGAACATCCAACCGCGAGGGGCACCGTAGCACCAGCGGATCCAACAACTTAACTCGAATGCGCGATCCCACCGGGACCGAACGGCGCATAGAGTGCACGCGGCCAATGATGGCCGACCCGAGGAGCGCGGATGACCGCGAACCCGAAAAACCGTTCCACCGCTGGAGAACATGAGGTTCCCACAGCTCCGGGCAGGCTCCCCCTGCTCGGGCACACCGCCGCCATGCTGCGACAACGCCTCGACTTCACCGCCGGCCTGCGGAAACGAGGCGATGTCGTGCGGGTCGACCTGGGCACCCTCCCGGTCTACTTCGTCACCACCGCCGAATTGGCCCACCAGGTGCTGACCGAGCAGACCGACAAGTTCGACAAGGGCGTTCTGGTGGACAAACTCCGCCAGGCGTTCGGAAACGGGCTGGTCAGCACCAACGGCGAATTCTACCGGCGTCAACGTCGGATGATCCAACCCGCGTTCCACCGCGGCCCGATGCGCGGCTACGCGGATACCATGACCGAATTGGCCGCTGGACTGGTGGATTCCTGGCGGGATGGACAGGTCGTCCACGTGGACCGGGTGATGCAGCAGTTCGCGATCTCCGTGGTCGGCCGCACGCTGTTCTCCACCGATTTCGGCGCGGCCGTGGGTGCGGAGATCCGCACCCACACGCCGACCCTGATCCGGCTCGGCGTGGTGCGCGCGCTGACCTCGTCCGGGCTCCTGGAACGGCTGCCCATCGCGGCGAACCGGCGGTTCGACGAGGCGATCGCGCACGTGCACCGGGTGGTGGACGAGGTCGTGGAGAGCGCCCGGGAGGGTCGGGAGGACCTGCTGTCCACGTTGGTGGGCGCGCGGGACGAGGCCGGCGAGCCGATGTCGCGGCAGCAGGTGCGCGACGAGGTGGTGACGCTGCTGACGGCGGGCAGCGAGACGACCGGTCTGATGCTGGCCTGGCTGTTCCACGAACTGGGGCAGCACCCGCACGTGGAGGAGGCGGTGCACGCGGAGGCGGTCGCGGTGCTCGGCGACCGGCCGGCGACGGCCGAGGACTTACCCAGGCTGGACTACACCCGGAGGGTGATCACCGAGGTGCTGCGCCGGTACACGCTGTGGTTCGTGACCCGGCGGTCGAACACGGCCGTGACGCTGGGCGGGGTCGACCTGCCCGCCGGCACCGAGGTCGGCTACAGCCCGCACGCGCTGCACCACGACCCGCGCTACCACCCCGCGCCCTCCTCGTTCGACCCGGACCGCTGGCTGCCCGACCGGGCGGCGTCCGTGCCCCGCGGCGCCTACATCCCGTTCGCGAGCGGCTTGCACCACTGCCCGGGTCACGCGTTCGCGCTGACCGAACTGGCGATCGTCGCGGCCACCGTCGCGGCCCGCTGGCGGCTGGTCCCGGTGCCCGGGAAATCCGTGCACCCCAAGGTGACCGGCCTCGTGTACCCCTCACAACTGCCGATGACGGCGGTTGCCCGACACAGATGAGGACGGAGGTTCCTTGCGGTACTCACTCGCCGTCGGCATGGCGGCGTTGCTCCTGACCACCGCGCTGACGCCCGCTTCGGCGGCGCCCGCGAAATGCCGGGAGGTCGACGCGCCGGTTTCGGTGCTGCTCTCCACGCAGACCGTACACGGCAGGCTGTGCGTCCCGGCCGGTGGCTCGTCCACCGTCGAGGTGCTCATCCCCGGCGCCACCTACAACAGCTCCTACTGGGACTACTCGGACGGCGCGCACTCGTTCCGGGCGGCCCAGAACGACGCGGGCTTCGCCACGTTCACCCTCGACCGGCTCGGCACGGGTCGCAGCTCCCGGCCGGTCGCGGCCCTGCTGACGGGTTTCGTGCAGGCCGAGGCCGTGCACCAGGTCGTGACCGGGCTGCGGTCCGGCGCGTACGGCACGTCGTTCGGCAAGGTCGTCGTCGGCGGCCACTCGCTGGGCTCCGCGATCAGCGTGCTGGTCGCCGGCACCTGGCCGGACTCGGTCGACGGCGTGCTGCTCACCGGGTTGACCCACCGGATCAACCCGCCGGGCGTCGCGGCGGCGTTCGCGAACTTCCGCCCGGCCGAGCTGGACGTGAAGTTCGGTCCGCTGTTCCCGATCGGCTACCTCACCACCGCGCCGGGCACCCGGTACGCGAGCTTCCACGCGCCGGGCGTGCTGACGCCGGAGCTGAGGGCGGTGGAGGAGGCGACGAAGGACGTCTTCTCGCCGCTGGAGGCGGCCGACGGGCTCGGGGTGAGCGTGCTGCTGCCGTACAGCCTGTTCATCAAGGCGCCGGTGTTCCTGGCCGTCGGCCAGAACGACACGGCGGTGTGCGGCGCGTTGGGGACGAACTGCTCGACCGCCGCCACCGTGCGCGCGACCGAGGCGCCGTACTTCACCTCGGGGTTGACGACCTACGTGCTCCCGTCCTACGGGCACTCGATCAACCTGGCGCCGAACGCGCGCGACTACTACGCGGCGGCCGCGACCTGGATGACCTCCGCGGTCGGCCGCTGACGCCGGTGCGGGGTCCGCACGCGCCGCGGACCCCGCACCTCCGGCCGGTCGGCGCCCACCGCGCTCCGGCTCCGGGCGGCGCGACACCGACGATCGTCGCCGACGACCGGGAACGCCGAGCGGGTTCCGGACGGCTCGGCGGCAGCACGCTGATGATCTTCGCCGACGTTCGAGGCCGATCGGCGCGAGCGGCGTGATCCGGCCGCAAGGCGACAGACGGCGCGACGTCGGCGACGTCAGGGCTGATCGGCGCGACGCCGCCGACCGCCGGGTCGATCGGCGCCGGTCCGGCCGCGGGTGACAACGGCGTGGCTCGCGCGGAGCGGTCCGGGTCGGGGTGGCGTAACGATGGCGATCTTCGCCGACGATCAACCGGCATACCCCCCGCCCTTGTCGAGGAACCATGCCGCGTGCCCTGTCGATCAGCCTGGCCGGTGTCGGCCTGGTCCTGCTGCTGTGCTGCATCGGGTGGGTGTACCTGCGCCGGCGGAAGAAGACCGAGACCGGCGTGGCGCTGGCCGCGGTGGCGCTGCTCGTGTCGGCGACCCTGCCGCTGCTCGCGAAACCGGTCGAGGACGCGTGGACGCCGTTGACCGCGCCGTCCGGGCAGGCGCCGTCGAGCGCGGTGGACCCGTCGCCGGTGCCGGCGCCCGACGTGGCGAAACCGGTGCTGCGGGCCGGTTGGGGACCGGATCGCGAGATGTTCACCCTCGAGCGGCCCGCGCCGTTCGTGACGCTGGACTCGATCACCGACAACCCGGGTTTCGGCGACGAGCGCGAGTTCCTCGGCGTCCGGCACGTCGACGCGACGTGCGGCGGTGCGACCGGGCTCTGGCAGCGGCACGAGAAGATCACCGCCGGCGACCACCTGGTGTTCCGGGTGTACGCGGAGAACTCGGCGGCCGACAACCTGGACGAGGACGGCTCGCACACCGTGCACGGGCTGCGGGCGCGGGTGCTGCTGCCGGACGTGGTCGGCGACCCGACCACCGGGTCGGCGGGCCAGGCGGGGGTGAGCGCGATCCTGGAGACGGCCGACGCGACACCGCCCGAGTACTGGTACACCGTGCTGCTGTCGGCGGACGGGCCCGTGCGGCTGCGGCTGGTGCCGGGCAGCGTCAGGCTCGAGAACAACCACTTCGCGGGCGGCCTGGCGATGGGCGACGGGCTGTTCGGCGAGCAGGGGCAACTCCTGGGCCACGACCGGCTCGACGGCGAACTCCGCGCGGGCTACCAGTACGACCTGTACGTGTCGTTCTGCGTGGCCGTCACGGCCGAGCCGGCCTGAAACGGCGCGACGGCGCCCGCCCGGTGGGGCGGACGCCGTCGGCGCGTGCAGGCGCGGAAGTCGGCTACTTGGACTTGCGCTTGCCGTAGCGGGCCTCGAAGCGGGCGACTCGGCCGCCCGTGTCCAGGATCCGCTGCTTCCCGGTGTAGAACGGGTGGCAGTTCGAGCACATCTCGACCTGCATCCGACCGGACGTGTTGGTGCTGCGGGTGGTGAAGCTGTTCCCGCAGCTGCAAGTCACGTCGATGGCCACGTACTCCGGGTGGATGCCGCTCTTCATGGTCGCCTCTCTGATTTGTCGCCGGGTCCCCGACGTTCGTGGGGTGAACCGGACAGGACCAGTGGGCCATTGTTCCAGATCGGGCGAACGCGCGTCGCCACTGCTCCGTTCACCCGGTCGCGGGGGTGAGCGAGGGCCGGTCCGGCGCGCCGACCGACGGCCACACCCGCAGCGCGACGACGCCCACCACGTCCGCCGCCGCGACGAAGCCGTAGGACCGCGAGTCGGTGGACGCGCCCAGGTTGTCGCCCAGCACGAAGTAGTGGCCCGGCGGCACGACGGCGTCGGCGTCCGCGCCCGCCCGGCCGTCGGCGGCGCAGCACTGGCCCGGCGCGGCGCGCGAGTAGGAGACGGCGAGCCAGTCGTCCCGGCCGGCCGGTCGCACCAGCACCCGGCCCCCATGCACCCGGACCCGGTCGCCGGGCAGGCCGACGACCCGCTTGACCGCCGTCACGGAACTGCGCGGCGGGTGCACCGACACCACGTCGAGCCGGTCGGGCGCCCGGTCGCCGAACGGGTTCGCGAGCACCCGGTCGCCGGGCGCGAGCGCGGGGTCCATGCTCAGGCCCTCGACCGGCGCGGACAGCGCGAACACCACCAGGCAGGCGAGCGCGGCCGCGCCGACGACGCCGGCCAGGGACACCGCGAGCACTTTCGGACGCACCGGCCGCCACCCTTCGGGTCAAGTATCTGCGATGTTGCGTAACTGTTACTTCGAGTTCGGTGTGCACGCACAGTAGCTCGCGGCGGGCGGGTCGCCCAGTGCCGGGAACATTTCGGTACGGACCGGTACCGATGTGGGCCGAAACACGTTACTCGGAGTTACGTGTGACCATGGGTAACTGTCTCTACCAGGCCAAATGGACGCTTGTGTGATCGACGTCTCGCCGGGCAGCTTCCACCTCCCGTCCCACCGGGGGCGGGAGGTGGAAGGAGGAACGCGGATGGACGACGAGACGACGCCCCGGCCGGAGGCACCGGAGGAGGGGCGGACCCGGTGGGGACGCGCCGCCTTCGTGGCGCTGCCCGGCCTGGGTCTGGTCGCGGCCATGACCGCGGCGATGGCCAACAGCCTGCTCGCCGCGTCGTTCGCGGTGTCCGGCGTGCCGATCCAGCTCAAGTCCGACGACGTCGACGGCAGCGGGTTCGGCGGGGTGGTGTCCGCGCGCGGCTCCCAGGGCGTGGCTTACGCGGGGTTCAGCGAGGCCCGGCTCAGCGGGTTGTGCGCGGCCATGACGCCGGCGGTGCTCGGCGTCGAGTTCACGCTCAAGCTCAGCGCGGGCGACGCCGACCCGAACACCCGGGAGATCGCGGCCGAGGACCTGCTGCTCGACGCCAAGGAGTTGACCGGCAACGCCGAGTTCACCGGTCTCAAGCTCGGCGTCGACAAGTCCGCCCTCGACCGCGGCCCGGCCGAACTGCGCACCGAGCAGGGCGGCAGCAACTTCGGCCTCCAGGCCGACACCGCGCACATCGGGCGGCTCGACGCGAGCGCGTTGTCCGCGGCCATCGGCGGCACGTTCAAGCTCGACAACCTCAAGCTCGGCGTCTCCACCGGCCGCTCGACCTGCTGACCACCGCGGGCGGGGACTGCGCCGTCCCCGCCCGCGACTACCCGGGAGGGTGCAACCGTGAGACAAGCCTTCGCCCGCTGGCGCCGCACGAGGCCGTTCTGGGGCGGGCTGCTGATCCTGCTGGGCGCCGCGCCGATCCTCGTGGTGCCGCTGATGGCGATCCAGGTGGTGCTGGGCGGCGGCACGGGCGGGGTGTCGGGCGTGCTGCTGGGCTCGATCCTGGTGGTGCTCGGCCTGTCGGCCTGGTTCACCCCGGCCACCAGGGTGATCGCGGGGGTGATCGCGGCGCTGGTCGGGCTGGCCGCGTTCCCGCTGTCCAACCTGGGCGGCTTCTTCGTCGGCACGCTGTTCGCGGTGATCGGCGGCGCGATGACCGCGTCCTGGGGCGCACCCCGGGCGCGCAAGGCCACGACCGCGGCGGCGCTGGTGCTGGTGTGCGGCTCGGCGTTCGCGTCGGCACCGCCCGCCCGGGCCGACGTGCCGACGGCGCCGACCGCGACCGAGATCACCGTGTCGGCGGGCGCGGGCTGGGTCGGGGGACTGGTCTACGCGGGCAACGAGTCGCTGCCGCTGCGCACGGCCGCGGGCGGGACGAGGACCGTCGAGGTGATGCACTTCGTGCTGGACGAGTTCACCGTCCACTCGGACCTGACGCTGCGCGCGACCGCGGCCAACGGGGTCACGGTCACCCTGGTGCAGGAGGCCGCGCCGTTCACCGACAACGCGAGCTTCAAGGCGGTCGGCGGCGACAAGGTCGACCTGTACCTCACGAAGCTCACCGCCGACCTGATCACGTTCACCCCGACGTGCCACCCCGGCGCGTGGAACCCGCTCCGGTGCGGACCGCTGCCGGTGATCCTCCCGCCGCCGCACCTGGAGTACCTGTTCATCGGCATGACCGGCTACCACCTGCGGATACCGCACTACGAGCCGGGCGGCCGGGGCAACCCGGGCCGGTTGACGCTGTCGAAGGTCGTGCCGGCGGCCGGGTGAGCACGCCACGCGCCGGTCGCCTCGCGCGGCGGGGTGGAGCGGATCGCGGATCAGCCGAGTTCGGCGAGCAGTTCCGCGCCCGCCACGAACGCCGCCGCGGCCAGCGGGCCCGAGCCGTCGGCCAGCCGCCGGTACTCCTGCACGGCCGCGCGCAGGTCGCCGATCGCCCGGTAGCACTCGGCGACCACCTGGCGCGCCCGGTCGGCCGAGGTCAGGTCGCCCGCGCGGTCGGCGGCGGCCGCCGCGCGCGAGCCCGCGTCGATGCCGTCCTCGTGCCGGCCCGCCTCCTGGCAGGCCTCCGCCAGCACGAGCCAGTGGTCCACCGTGTCGTCACCGCGCCGCGCCGCCTGCCCGACACCCTCGACCAGGTCCGCCAGGGACTCGGCCCGGTGCAGCAGCAGGAAGCCGCGCACCCGCTCGACACCGCGCTCCGGCAACGATTCCAGCACTTCGGCCACCACCGGGCGGAAGTCCAGTCCGGCCTGTTCGTGCGCGGATTCCAGCAGTGCCAACGCTTCCAGCGCCCGCTCCGGCGCGCCCGCGAGCAGGAAGGAGTCCAGGGCGGACCGCGCGGACGCGATCGACGCGGTGGGCTCGTCGTGCAGCGCGGCGGCCAGCGCGTGCAGCACGCCGAGCGCCAGCGGGTCGCCGCACGCCCGCGCCCGGGTGGTGCCGCGCGCCACCGCCCGCAGCGCGGCGCCCACCCGGTTGCGCCGCTCGGAGGCGACCGCCAACCAGTACTCGCCCCACGCGGTGGCGTGGTCGTCGCCCAGGGTGCGCAACCCGGCGACCGCGCGCGAGGTGGTGTCGAGACCTTCCGCCGGGTGTCCACTGTGGATGATCCACAGGCCGAGCCGGCAGCGCGCCGTCAGGTAGCGGCCGTGCGCGCCGTGCTCCAGGTGGCCGGACGCGGCGCGGCGCAGCCGTTCCTCCACGTCGACGTCCTGGTAGAGCCAGGCGTCCAGTTCGTCCAGCCGGTGGCGCTCGGCGTCGGTCAGCGCGTCCTCGTCCACCGCGAACAGCGCCGCCTTCGCCTCCTCCGGCTCGGACCGCCGGTCGTGCCGCTCGGCCAGGTCCAGCAGGTCGCGGTTGGCCAGGCGGGCCGGGAACACCGGCCACACGGACGGGCGCGCGGTCGGCGCGAGCGGCAGGAAGGCGACCACCGGCTCCCGGGCCAACCGCCGGCGCAGTCCGTTCGACCGGTGGCACGTCCCGTTGCGCTCGTCGAACCGCTTCGCCAGGTCCTGCGCCAGGTTCCGCGCCCGGTAGGCCACCGCGCGGCACGGCTCGGGGCCGTGCCCGACGTCCAGCGGCACCGAGCCGCGGCGCTGCCGCACCAGGCGCTCGGTCAACAGCGCCACCGCCGTGGCGACCTCCAGCACGGCCGAGGGCCGCAGCCGCTCCTCGAACCCGCGCAGCTGGTCCAGCAGGCCGACCGCGGTGTCCTCGTTGCCGGTCAGCGCGCAGAACTCCAGCAGCAGGGCCAGGTCCTCGGCGGTGTGCTCGCGCCGCGCCGCGCCCCGGTGGAACCGCCGCCAGGTCGACGCGGCCAACTCCACCCGGCCCGAGGCGGCCAGGGGTAACAGCATCCGCAGCCGCACCAGGTTCGTCGGGTGGTCGCCGGTGGTGGGGTCGGCGAGTTCCGCGCGCACGTCCGGCAGCGCCTCCCCGCGCCACAGCGCGCGCTCCACCTCCACCGCGCGCCGCCACCCCTCGTCCTCGGCGGCGGTCGCGAGCCAGCGGCGGTGGGCGTCCTGCTCGGCGTCCCGGTCGCCCGCCTGCGCGGCCAGGGTCCGCCGTGCCGCGTGCAGCGCGGAGACGTCCCGCCCGGCGGCGTGGAACCGGCGCTCGGCGTCGGCCAGCGCCCGGGTCACCTCCTCGGTCGGGATCCACGGGAACCCGGGCAGCACGCCGACCTGCCTGCCGTACCACTCCAACATGTCGTCCTCGTCGGCACGGGCGAACCGCCACGGCTGCCGGTCGAAGCTCGCCAGGCTGTCCCGGAACAGGTCGCACACCTCGTGCCAGCGGCCGTCGGCGGCGTGCGCGCCGGCGAGCGCGCGCCGGGCGTGGAACCCGGCCCGGACGAGGTCCTCGGAGTCGGCGAGCCGGACGACGTCGGCGAGGGCGGCGGTCCGCTCCGGGCCGTGCTCCCGGGACCGGGCGTCGTCCAGCACCGACCACAAATCCGGACCGGTCACTCCCGTCCAACCCCCGCGGTGATCACGATCGGCAGTCTAGGGCGGCCGGCGGTGCGGGTCGGCGCGCGGACGTCCGGCCCACGTCGTCAGTCGGCGGCCTCCCGATCCCGGACAACGCGGGGGGCCTCGAAGTGCGCGAGCCACCCCGTCAAGATCGACTCCAGGGCGCGCGCGTCGGCGGGGGAGAGGGCGGCGAGCAGGCGGCGCTCGTTGGCCATGTGCTCGCCGAAAGCCTGGTCGAAGACGTCCCGGCCGGCGTCGGTGAGCGCCACCACGCGGCGGCGCGCGTCGCCCTCGGCGGCCCGTCTGGTGACCAGTCCGTCGCGCTCGAGGCGGTCGATCCGCTTGGTGATGGCGCCCGTGGTGACCATGGTGTGCAGCGCGAGTTCGCCCGGCGCGCGCTCGAAAGGTTCACCCGCCCGGCGCAACGCGGCCAGCACGTCGAACTCGCCCTCGCCGAGGCCGTGCCGGCGGAAGACGACGCGCAGTTCCTCGGTCAGCAGACCGGCCAGCCGGTGCAGGCGGCCGATGACGCCCTGCGGCGACACGTCGACGTCCGGGCGCTCGCGCGCCCACTCGGCCTGGATCCGGGCCACGCGGTCCTTCGGCACGCTCATGGGGTACAGCTTAGCTTCCATGGAAGCTACTATCTCTTCCATGGAAGCCAATTTCCGGTGGGCGCTGGTGGCCGCGGTCGCGCCGGTCGCGTGGGGCTCGACGTACTACGTGACGCACCAGCTGCTGCCGGCCGGGAGTCCGCTCTGGGGCTCGGTCTTCCGCGCGCTGCCCGCCGGGTTGCTGCTGCTGGCGGTGCGCCGGGAACGACCGCGCGGCGACTGGTAGTGGCGGGCCGCGGTGCTCGGCGCGCTCAACATGGGCGCGTTCTTCGCGCTGGTCTACGTGGCGGCGCAACTGCTGCGGACCAGCGTGGCGGCGACGATCATGGCCGTGTCGCCGGTGGCGATGATGCTGATCGCCTGGCCGCTGCTGGCCGAACGCCCCAAACCCCTGCCGCTCGCGGGCGCCGGCCTCGGCCTGGTCGGCGTGGTGCTGCTGGTGGCCTCCGGCTCGGGTGGGGTGAACCCGCTCGGGGTGGCCGCGTCGGCGGCGGCGATGGGGTTGTCCGCGTTCGGGCACGTGCTGACCAAGCGCTGGGGTGCGACCGCGCACGTGCTGTCGGTGACGTCGTGGCAGCTGGTCGCGGGCGGGCTGGTGCTGCTGGTGGCGGCGGTGCTGGTGGAGGGCGCGCCACCGCGCGTCGGGCTGCCCGCCGTCCTCGGCTTCGGCTACGTGTCGGTGGTGGCGACGGCGCTGGCGTTCAGCGTGTGGTTCACCGGGTTGCGCCACCTGGACGCGGGCACGGTCGGCCTGCTGGGGTTGCTGAACCCGGTCACCGGCGTGCTGCTGGGCACCGCCGTGGCGGGCGAGGTGCTGACCGGCCGCCAACTGGTCGGCCTGGCGCTGGTCCTGGCGGGCGTGCTGCTCGGCCAACCGGCGCTCACCCGGCGGTGGGCGGCCCGGCGCGCGGCGCGGGTGGCCGAGGTGTCGCCGGGTTCCGCCGATCACCCGGGTTCGTCCACTGTGGACTCACGGGTGCCGGTCGAGTAACACCGCGCGTGCCCGTGTCGACACGGGGGGTGTGGAAAAGGCGGCCTGGGGGCCGAAACCGTTGCTGCTCATGGGTGTCGTGGAACTGCTGACCCTGACCGTGCTGACCGTGCTGGCCTGGCAGTTCGGCGCGGCGCGGGTGACCGGCGGGGTGTACAAGGTCGTCGCGCCCGACTTCGTGATCACCGCCGAGGACCTGGACTGCTCCGACGACGGCGTCACGGCCCGCTGCCGGGTCCCGGTCGACGGCTCCGAACTGCTCGTCACGATCACGCTCGGCCAGTGGGCGGACGACCCGTGCCACGCCACCCACCGCGGCGTGGAGCTGAGCTGCCTGCGGTCGAAGGACTACGCGCCCGGCTCGGACTCGGTGCTGCTCGACGGTCTCGAGGTCTCGCCCGCGGAGGCCGCCCGCTGGAACGACGCGGTGCGGTGGTGGTGGCGGGTGGACGAGGACCGGTGGATCGCCCTCGGTCGGTGGATCTGCTGCGGCCCGGCGCTGTTCGCCGCCGTCCTCGGCTGGTACGTCGTGCCGCGCCACCTGCGCCTCGCCTCCTCCTTCGTCGCGGCCGTGTGCGTCTACGCGTTCTCCGCCTACGCCGTGCTGTGGATCTCCCTGGGTACGGGGCTGGTGGACTGAGGGTCGCGCCGCAGGTCCACAGTGGACACTCGGCGGTAACACCGCGCGTGTCCGGGCCGACACGGAGGGTGTGGTGGTGGAAGCGGTCCGGAACCCCAAGCCGTTGGTGATCACGGGCGCCGTCGTGCTGCTGGCGCTGGTCGTGCTGAGCGTGGCGAGCTGGTTCCTTGGGCCGGCCCGGGCGACGGGCGGCGTGTACCGGGTCGTCGCGCCCGACTTCGTGATCACCTCGTACGACCTCGCCTGCGCGGACGACGGCGCCACCGCGCGCTGCGCGGTCCCGGTCGACGGCGCGGAACTGGCGATCACGATCGTGCTCGGCGACACCGCGTGGGACCCGTGCCACGCCACCCACCGGGGCGTGGACCTGGTCTGTCAGCGCACCAAGAGCTACGGCCCCGGCTCGGACACGGTGTGGCTGAACGGCCTCCGCGTGCCGCCGGAGGAGGCCGCCCGGTGGCGCGAGGCGGTGCCGTGGTGGACCGCGGTGGGCGAGGACGACTGGCTGCACGCGGGCTGGTCCCTGTGCGGTGCGCTCGGCCTGGTCGCCGGGCTGCTCGGCCGGCGGGTGCTGCCGGGTTTCCCGGGGCTGTTCGCCGGTTTCATCGCGCTCGTCGGCACGTTCCTGTTCTCCGCGTTCGCCGTGGCGATGGTGGGTGCCTCCGCCGGGATCGTGGACTGAGGCCGGCTCCGTCGTGGCCTCCGCCGGGGTCTCGTCTACCGTCTAGGCGTCGGGTCGTCGGTCGGACGTGCGGCGGTGGCCTGGAGGCGGGTGCATGGATCGGGAGGACGAGCGGTTCCTGCGCGAACTCGCGGAAGAGGCGCGTTCGCTGTGGGACGCGGCCCAGGTGCAGCAGCGGGTGTGCCGGATGCTCGGCGGTCACCTGCGCGCCGGCCGCGTGCTCTACGTCGACGTGGTCGACGGTGGCGACACGGCCGTGGTGCACGACGAGTTCTTCCGCGACGGCATGGCCTCGGTGGTCGGCCGGTACCGGATGGACGCGTTCGGCGCGGCGGTGCGCCAGGACATGGGCGCGGGCCGCACGCACGTGGTCGCCGACTGCGACACCGATCCCCGGTTGGGCGGGGCGCAACGCGAGTCCTACGCGTCCATCGGCACCCGCGCGCAGGTCAGCGTCCCGCTGGTGGTCGAGGGCAGGCTGACCGCGTTCATCGCGGTGCACTCGGCGGAGCCGCGCGGGTGGACGCCGCGCGAGGTCGCGCTGGTGGAGGAGGTCGCGCACGGCACGTGGTCGCTGGTGGCGCGGGCCAGGGCGGAGGCCGCGCTCAAGGAGTCCGAGGCGACCTACCGCGAGCTGTTCGAGCTGATCGACGAGGGCTTCTGCGTGCTGGAGCGGGTCGAGCCGACCGGTCTCGGCCCGCCGGACTTCCGCTACCTGGAGGCGAACCCGGCGCTGGAGACGCAGTCCGGCGTGGTGGGCGTGGTCGGCCGGACCGTGCGGGAGATGCTGCCCGAGGAGCCGGACGTCTGGGTCGAGGTGATCGACCAGGTCATGCGCGGCGGGGAGCCGATCCGGTTCGAGCAGGAGTTGGCGAGCTTCGGCCGGGTGCTGGAGCTGTACATCTTCCGGCTCACCGCCGGGCCGTCGGAACGGGTGGCGGTGCTGTTCCGGGACGTGACCGAGCGCCGCCGGCTCGAGGAGCTCGAGACCGAGCAGCGCCGCAAGCTGGTCGAGGTCGCGCTGACGCTGCAACGGGCGCTGCTCGGGCCGACCGCGCTGCCCGCCGGTTTCGCGGTGCGCTACCTGCCCGCGACCGCGACCCTCCAGGTCGGCGGCGACTGGTACGACGTGGTGGAGCTGCCCGGCGGCCGGTACGGCGTGGTGGTCGGCGACGTGGTCGGGCACGGCGTATCGGCGGCGGCCGTGATGGGTCAGCTGCGCAGCGCCTCCCGCGCGCTGCTGCTGGCCGACCACGACCCGGCCCGGGTGCTGGCCTCCCTGGACGGGTTCGCCGCCACGGTCGTGGGCGCCTTGTGCACCACGGTGTTCTGCGCGGTGCTGGACCCGGCCCTCGGCGTGCTGACCTACGCCAGCGCCGGCCACCTGCCCGGCGTCCTGGCCACCGCCGACGGCCACGTGCTGCTCGACGGCGCGCTGACGCCGCCGCTGGCCGTGCTCGCCACGCCGCGCGTCCAGCTCACCGCGCCGCTGCCCCCGGGGTCGGTGCTGGTGCTCTACACCGACGGTCTGGTCGAGCGCCGCCGGGAGAACCTGGACCACGGCATCGGTCGGGCCGCCGCCGTGGTCGCCGACTCGGTGCGCGCGGGCGTCACCGATCCGCAGCGGGTCGCGACGGCGTTGACCGGCGCGTTGCTGGCGGAGGCGCACGACGACGACGTGGCGCTGCTGGTGTTCAGCACACCCTGAGCACGGTGTCGGCCACTCTCCGTGAACTGCTGCGGGCTCTCACTCTTTCTGGGCACTATTCCTTCAGTGTTGACCGAATTCACGCCTCGGCGGCGGCGCGTTCACCATGTGGGAGCCGTGGACACGCCCGGAAGGGCCAACGGATGATTCGCCCGATCTCGAACTACGGAGGCTCGCGTGTCATCGCCACTGGACAACCCCGCGTACGAGTCGCTGCTCGGTCACCACAGCCGGTTCGCCGAGCGGCAGGGGCGCGTGCTGCGCTACCAGGAGGACGTCGCGCCGTTCCTCGCGCTGCCGGCCGAGCCGTACGACGGTGTCTGGGACGACGTCGCCGCGCTGGCCGGTCCGGGAGCGGTGGTGGGGGTCAACAACGACCCGCCGGAGGGCTGGGAGCTCGTCGAGCGGGCCGGCGGGGTGCAGCTGGTCGACGCCGGCGTGCGGGCCGAACCGTTCGCCGAGGCGGTCCGGCTGACCGACGACGACGTGCCCGAGATGCTGGACCTGGTGGAGCGCACCAAGCCCGGCCCGTTCCGGCCGCGGACCATCGAGCTGGGCACCTACCTGGGCGTGCGGCGGGACGGCGTGCTCGTGGCGATGGCGGGCGAGCGCATGCACCCGCCGGGCTGGACCGAGATCAGCGCCGTCTGCACGCTGCCGGAGTTCCGCGGCCAGGGCCTCGCGACCCGGCTGGTGCTGGCGGTGGCGGCGGGCATCCGGGAGCGCGGCGAGACGCCGATGATGCACGCCGCCGCGACCAACACCCACGCGATCCGGCTCTACCTGTCGCTCGGTTTCGAGCTGCGCGCGCGCCGCGCGTTCCTCGCCGTGCGGGTGCCCGCGCCCGCCGAGGTGGCCTGACGGGGGAACCCGGTGACTACGATCCGCGTCGACTACCGCAGACGGTGGCTGGCACAGGCGGACGGAACCCGGGAGAACGATGGTCGAGGAGGTGTTCGGCCCTTACCGCATCCAGGAGCTGCTCGGTCGCGGCGGGATGGGTGAGGTGCACCGCGCCTTCGACACCGCGCACGACCGCGTGGTGGCGCTGAAGCGGCTCGGTCCGGCCTACCACGACGACGAGGACTTCCGGGCCCGGTTCCGGCGCGAGGCGCGGATCGTCGCCCGGCTGCGCGAGCCGCACGTGATCCCGATCCACGCCTACGGCGAGATCGACGGCCGGCTGTACCTGGACATGCGGCTCGTCGAGGGCGAGGACCTGGGCAAGGTGCTGGCCCGCGGTCGGATGGAGCCGCGCCGGGCGGCCCGGATCGTGGAGCAGGTCGCGTCGGCGCTGGACGCGGCGCACGCGGACGACCTCGTGCACCGGGACGTGAAGCCGTCGAACATCCTGGTGGCCGCGTCGGACTTCGTCTACCTGGTGGACTTCGGCATCGCCCGCAGCTCCTCGCCCGCCGCGACCCACCTGACCGCGTCCGGCGACGTGGTCGGCACGTTGGACTACATGGCGCCGGAGCGCTTCTCGGCCGACGCGGTCGACGGCCGGGTGGACGTGTACGCGCTGGCGTGCGTGCTGTACACGGCGGTGACCGGCCTGCGCCCGTTCGAGGCGGACGGCACGGCGGCCCAGATCTGGGCACACATGCAGGAACCGCCGCCGCGCCCGTCGACCAGGAACCCGGCGGTGCCGGCGGCGCTGGACGAGGTCGTGGCCCGGGGCATGGCGAAGTCGCCGGACGACCGCTACCGGACCGCGGGTGCGCTGGCGGAGGCGGTGACAGCGGCGCTCGAGTCCCGCCCGACACCGACCCGGGTCGACCCGGCCGTGCACCGGACCACGCTCCGGCACGGCCTCCCGCCGACCCCGCCCGGACCGACCCCGCCCGGACCGACCCCGGCGGCCCCTCCGGCCGGACCTGTCGGCACCGTGCCGGGTACCGCGACGCCGCTCGCGGGCGGGCGACCCGGCGACCGGTCCGCGGTCCAGCCCCGGCAGCACCCGACCGGCCGGCCGCCGGCACCGTCCACGCCGGCCGGTGGGCAGCCGATGACGGTGACCCGGGTTCCGGTCTCGCGTCCGACCGGGACGCAGCACCCGCCGGCGATCCGACCTCCGGTGTCGCCCGCGGTGCCGCCGGTCGTCCACCCGGGGCACCCACCCGTCGCCGGGTCGGCCAACCGCGCGGCCCTCGTGGGCGCGGTGGTGATCGCGCTCATCGTGGGCGTGGTCGCGGCGATCCTGGTGTGGAACAAGTACCAGGGCGGGCTCGCGAGTCCGACGACGGGTTCGGTCGCGGTCACCACGACCGGGTCGGGTGCCGGCCCGACCACGACGAGGTCGACCACGACCACCGCGGGCACCACGACCACGACGCCCGCCGGGCCGACCGAGCCGCAGCGCAAGTTGCTGGACCTGTTGCCGCCGCTGTACCACGGGAACTCCTCGTGCAAGCCGATCGAGACGACGGAACTCGCCGCGGTGGACTGCCCGATCGCCAACGAGGGCGAGCTGTTCGGCATCCCGCCGCCCACCAAGGGCCGGTTCTTCCTGTTCCCGGACCGGGCTACGCAGGACGCGCAGTTCCAGAAGTTGGTGAAGGACAACAACATCCCGCGTGACGACGATTGGGGCGGCTGCCGGCCCGCGACCCAGCACATCCACTACGCGGGGTACTGGCGCAACGAGAGCGGTCCGCGCGAGGGCGACTTCACGACGTGCTTCGTGAAGGACGGTTTCGGCCAGGTGTGGTGGGTGGACACGAAGACGTTGACCACCGGGGTGCTGCTGTCCACCACCGCGATCACGCCGGAGGCGTTGGAGAAGTTGGACGCGTGGTGGAACACGACGGTGCTGACCAAGCTCCAGGACTGAGGTCGGTCAGGTCCGGCAGCGGGCGAGCGCGGACTCCAGCGCGGCGCGCTCCGGGTCGCTGACGGTCAGGCCGTACTTGCCCTTCACGCCGATGTAGACGCGCGCGTACGGGCAGGCGTAGCCGGCGTTGGGCGGCATCCACTGGTCCGGCGTCTTGTCGCTCTTGGACTGGTTCGCCTTGCCCTGCACGGCGATCAGGTTCGCCAGGTCGTTGGCGGCGGCGACCCGGCGCTCCGCCGGCCAGCCCGCCGCGCCGCTGCGCCACATCTCGGCCAGCGGCACGACGTGGTCGATCTGGATCTTGGACACCGCGGTGACCTGCTCGCCGGTGTACGGGTCGTCCAGGGTGCCGGACGCGACCGCGCACCGACCGTCCTTCTTGCGGGTCACGTCGGCGAGGTCGCGGGCGAGGACCTGGCTGCGCTGGTCGCACCCGTCGCCGTCCACGTCGTACCAGGGTTGGCCGAACACGCACGCCGAACCCTGCTCGCAGTCGCGCTCGTAGCCGTCGAGCGGTCCGGGCGGGGCGACGGTGAGCGAGGTGAGCGTGGTGCGCGCGGTCGCCGCGTCCGGTGTCCCCTCGGGCACGCGGTCGATGGCGACCGACGGCGAGGAGCCGACCCCGTCGGTCACGTCCGCGAGTTCCGCGCAGCCGCCCGCCAGCACGGCCACCGCTGCGAGCGCCACCGCGACGCGCCGGGTCATCGTCACCACCTCCGAGGGATGTCGATGCACCTGGTACCCGCGCGGAACCCTTGGCGTAACGCGGAAATCGCGCATTGCGCCGGGTGGAAGCGCAGGTTGCGCCGTCCGGTCGCGCGGGTAGCCTCGGGTGGCAGCCCCGGAGGTGTGGAGGTCGTCGGTGGAGCGCTGGTGGACGTCGGCCGTGGTGTACCAGGTGTACCCGCGCAGCTTCGCCGACTCGGACGGTGACGGTATCGGCGACCTGAACGGCATCACCGCGCGCCTGGACCACCTGGAGCGGTTGGGTGTGGACGTGCTGTGGCTGTCGCCGGTGTACGCCTCGCCCCAGGCGGACAACGGGTACGACATCTCGGACTACCAGGCGGTCGACCCGGTGTTCGGCACGCTGGAGGACTTCGACCGGTTGCTGGCCGAGGTGCACCGGCGGGGCATGCGGCTGGTGATGGACCTGGTGGTGAACCACACCTCGGACGAGCACCCGTGGTTCGTGGCGTCGCGGTCGTCGGCGGAGGACCCGAAGCGGGACTGGTACTGGTGGCGGCCCGCGCGGCCGGGTTTCGCGGCGGGGGAGCCGGGCGCGGAGCCGACGAACTGGGAGTCGTTCTTCACCGGGTCCGCCTGGACGCTGGACGAGCGCACGGGCGAGTACTACCTGCACCTGTTCGACCGCCGGCAGCCGGACCTGAACTGGGAGAACCCGCAGGTGCGGCACGCGGTGCACGCGATGATGCGGTGGTGGCTCGACCGGGGTGTGGACGGCTTCCGGATGGACGTGATCAACCTGATCGCGAAGGACACCGACCTGCCGGACGGCCCGGTGACGCGGGGCGGGCTGGGCGACGGCTACCCGCACTACGGGACCCGGCCGCGGGTGCACGAGTTCCTGCGCGAGATGTACGAGGCGGTGTTCGCGGGTCGGGAGGACCGGCTGCTGACCGTGGGCGAGATGCCGGGCGTGACGTGCGAGCAGGCCGCGGCGTTCACCGATCCGGCGCGGCGGGAGCTCGACATGGTGTTCCAGTTCGAGCACATGTCGCTGGACCACGGTCCGGGCGGCAAGTTCGACCCGCGACCGGTGGACCTGCGGGCGTTGAAGGCGTCACTGGCCCGGTGGCAGGCGGGGTTGGCCGACGTGGGGTGGAACAGCCTGTACTGGGACAACCACGACCAACCCCGGGTGGTGTCGCGGTTCGGCGACGACGGGCGGTGGTGGCGGGAGTCGGCGACGGCGTTGGCGACCGTGCTGCACCTGCACCGCGGCACGCCGTACGTGTACCAGGGCGAGGAACTGGGCATGACGAACGCGCCGTTCGCGGACGTGTCGGCGCTGCGGGACGTCGAGTCGCTCAACCACTACGAGCGCGAGGTCGCGGCCGGGCGCGCGCCGGAGGACGTGCTGGCCGGGTTGCGGGCGATGGGGCGGGACAACGCGCGCACGCCGGTGCAGTGGGACGCCGGGCCGCAGGCGGGGTTCACCGCGGGTGAGCCGTGGTTGCCGGTGAACCCCAACCACGCGTGGTTGAACGCGGCGGCGCAGTACGACGACCCGGCGTCGGTGTTCCACCACTACCGGGCGCTGATCGCGTTGCGGCACGAACTCCCGGTGGTCCGGCTGGGCGACTTCCGGCTGCTGGTGGCCGACCACCCGCACGTGTGGGCGTTCGAGCGGAGCCTCGACGGCGTTCGACTGCTGGTGGTGGCGAACCTGAGCGGTGTGCCGCGGGAGGTGCCGCTCGACGGGGCGTGGGAGGCGCGGCACGCGCGGTTGGGCAACGTCGACGGCCCGGTGATCGGGGACGGGCGCGTGGCGCTGTCGCCGTGGGCCGCGCACGTGCTGGTGCGCTAGCCGATCTCATCGGCCCGGAACCGCACCAGGTCGCGGACCACGTCGGCCGGGAGCGGGTGCCCGGCGGTGAACCGGATCGTGCCCTTGGTCAGGCTGAACCCGTCGAGCCGGTCGCGCACGAGGTCGATCGCGGCCGGGCTGAACGGGTACACCGCCAGGTGGGCCGACGCCGCGCGGAAACCGAGCAGCGGGCTGCCCCGGTACCGCAGCGCGGGCATGCCGTAGCTCTCGCCCCGCTCGGCGTCCGGCACGACCTCGAGGGCGAGGTCCCTGACCCGGCGGAACGCCTCGCCCTCGGCCGCCGGCAGCCCCGCGAAGTAACCATCCATTGTGGACATACCCGCCACGGTACGCGCCCGCCCGAGCCGCCGGCCCGGGGCACGCCGCCGGCCTAGTAGGGTTTTCCCGGTACTACTAAGGGGGTTGTGTGCAGGATCAAGCAGTTGGACAGTGGCTCGAAGAGCTGGCCTCGGAAGCGTCCACACCCGGAGGCGGCGCCGCAGCCGCCATGCACGCCTCGATCGGCGCGGCCCTGGTGTCCATGGTGTGCAACCTGACGCTGGGCCGGCCCAAGTTCGCCGTCCACGAAGCCATGTTCTCGTCCGTGCTGGACCGCGCCGACAAGCTGCGCGTGCAGGCGCTCGCGCTGGCGGGCGAGGACGCCGACGCGTTCGGCGCGGTGGTCGCGGCCTACGGGCTGCCCAAGGAGACCGACGACGACCGCCGGGTGCGCACCGGGTTCATCCAGCAGGCGCTCGTCGGCGCGGCCGAGGTGCCGCTGCGGGTGGCCGCGCTGGCGGCCGAGGTGGTCGACCTGTGCGCGGCGGTCCTCGACGGCGCGAACCCCAACGTGCTGTCGGACGTCGCGGTGGCCGCGTCCTCGGCGAAGGCCGCCCTGGAGGCGGCCGTGGTGAACGTCGAGGTCAACCTGGCGACGCTGGCCGATCCCGGCCGCCGGGCCGACCTCGCGGCGCAGTTGGCGGCGCACCTGGTCGCGGTGCCGCGCGCGGACGCCGTGGTGGCCGCGGTGCGCGCCAGGATCGCCCGGTGACCGCGGTCGACGGTCGCGCGATCGCCGCGTCGATCACCTCCGGGGTGACCGCGGCGTTGGCCGCGCTGGACTTCACCCCGACGCTGGCCGTGCTGGTGCCGACCCGGGACGAGGCGACGGCCTGGTACGTGCGGTCGATCGAGCGCGCCGCGCGCAAGGTGGGCATCGCCTGCCGGGTGGTGCAGCTGGACGACCCGACCCCGGCCGAGGTGGCGGCCAGGCTCGACGCGCTGTCCGCCGACCCGTCGGTGCACGGTGTCATCTGCCAGACACCGCTGCCCGCCGGCGTGACGCTGGACGAGGTCGGCGCGCACATCGACCCGCGCAAGGACGTGGACGGCGCGAACCCGGCGAGCCTCGGTCGGCTCGCGGCCGGGTTGCCGACCTACCCGCCCGCGACGGCCGCCGCGGTGCTGGAGGTGCTGCGGCACGAGCGGGTGCCGTTGGAGGGCGCGCACGCGGTCGTCGTCGGCCGCTCGACGGTGGTCGGGAAGCCCGCGGCGTTGTTGCTGCTGGAGGAGAACGCCACGGTCACGGTGTGCCACTCGCGCACCGCGGACCTGGCGGCGGTGACGTCGTCGGCGGACGTGCTGGTGGTCGCGGTGGGCCGGCCCGGTTTCGTCGGCGCGGAGCACGTGAAGCCGGGCGCGTTCGTGGTGGACGTCGGCACGAACCCGACGCCGGACGGCTCGTTGGTGGGCGACGTCGACCACGCCGCGGTCGCGCCGGTCGCGGGCAGGCTGACACCGGTGCCGGGCGGCGTCGGGCCGGTGACGACGGCGATGTTGTTGCGGCACACCGCGAACGCCGCGCAGGTGATCGCCGCGGACGGCTGAGCGCGGGCAAAACCGGGTGCGCCGGGGCGCGGTCGCGGGTGAGGATGCGCCGGTGTACTCCGTCGCCGAACTCCGCCGCGCCGTCGCCGCCGGCGCCAAGGTCCGCTACCTGCACTTCTGGGGGCACCGCCCGGAACGGGACGGCGCCGTCGGGCGCGGGTGCCTGAGCCAGTGGTGGCCCTCGCCGTTCACCGTCGACGGCGTGGAGTTCGCGACCGCCGAGCACTACATGATGTGGCGCAAGGCCTTGCTCTTCGAGGACCGGGCCACCGCCGACGCGGTGCTCGCCGCGCCGCACCCGCACGCGGCCAAGGAGTGGGGCCGGTCGGTGCGCGGGTTCGAGGAGCCGGCCTGGGTGGCCGCGCGGTTCGACGTGGTGGTCGCGGGCAACCGGGCGAAGTTCGCCGCGCACCCGGATCTGCGGGAGTTCCTGCTGGGCACCGGGTCGCGGGTGCTGGTCGAGGCGAGTCCGCTCGACCGGGTGTGGGGCATCGGCCTGGCCGCCGACGACCCCCGTGCCGACGATCCCGCGCAGTGGGCCGGGTTGAACCTCCTGGGGTTCGCCCTGGCCGCCGTGCGTGACACCCTGTGATGATCACTGCTCCATTCGAGTTACGAGGTACTCGGCCGGAACCGTGAGGTTCACGATGGCGTCATCCTGGTGGCGCACAGGGTCGATGCCGAGGGGGAGTTGTTCCGTGGCCGGGTTCGAGATCGTCGGTGACACGCTCGACGCGCACGGCAGGCAGTTGGCCGACCTCGGCACCCGGTTGCAGGGCGCCGTCGACGCGGCCCGCACGGTGAGCATGCCGACCGACGCGTACGGGATCATCTGCCAGCCGTTCCGGATGATGCTCGACCCGGTCGAGCAGTGGGGTCTCGACGCGTTGCAGGGCGCGGTGGAGGCGATGGAGGCCGCGGGCCAGGCGGTGAAGACCACCGTCGCGCAGTACCGCGAGATGGAGGAGTCCATTCGCGACAGCTTCCGGGCCGGTGGGTGATGGCGGGCGAGAACCCCCTCGTCGCCGCGTCGCCCGCCGAGTCGGGCTCGTTCTTCACCGCCGGCACCGGCGACAACGGCTGGGCCACCGGCTTCTCCCTCGCCGAGTCGGCGATGGACACGTTCAACGGCATCAAGGACGGCGACTGGATCACCGCCGGGTTGGGCGTGGTCGGACTGGCCGCGGACGCGGCGGCGATGGCGGTCGACCCGTTCGGCACGCTGATGTCGTCGGTGGCGTCGTTCCTGATGGAACACATGCAGCCGTTGAAGGAGATGCTGGACTGGCTGGCCGGCAACCCGCCGGTGATCGAGTCCTACTCCACGACGTGGGGCAACGTCGCGACCGAGCTGGGCAAGATCTCCGAGGACTACGGCAACGCGGTCAAGTCCGGGACCCAGGGGTGGACGGGACCGGCGGCCGAGCTGTACCTGAAGAACTCGCGGGTGCACGGCGACGCGCTGGCGGGCGCGGCGTCGGCGGCGGGCACCGTCGGCACGGTCGTCGGCCTGATGGGCATGGTCGTGGCGTTCGTCCGCGAACTGGTCCGCGACCTGATCGCCGACCTGGTCGGCAAGCTCATCGCGTGGGTGCTGGAAACGGTGTTCTCGCTGGGTTTCGGCACGCCGGTGGTGGTGGCGCAGGCGATCACCGCGATCTCCAAGTGGGCCGCGAAGATCGCGAAGGTGATCCAGGACCTGCTGGACACCATCAAGCGCGTCTCGCCGATGCTCAAGCGGCTGGTCGAGATCTTCGAGAAGATCATGAAGGTGGTGGGCAAGCTCGCGGGCAAGGCCACCGGCCTGGACGTGCTGGACCCCAAGAACATCAAGCGCGGCGGTTTCCTCCAGACGGGCAACCACTCCGTCGACACGCCGTCGGGCGGCACGCACCCGAGTTCGTCCAGCCGACCCGACCCCGACGCGCCCGACGCCCCGGGCACGACCCGCACCAGCCGCACCGACGCCCCGGAGGGCGAAACCCGGGGCGGTCCGGGCACGTCGACCACCACACCGTCCTCCGTGCCCGGCCCGGGAACGCACCCGAACGGCCCGCAGCCGGGCAGCACGCCGTCGGGAGGCACGCAGCCGGGAAGCCCGCGTCCCGGAAGCACCCACCCCGGAAGCCCGCAACCCGGAAGTCCGCAGCCCGGTCGTCCGCAGCCCGGCACCGCGCCGAGCCACGCCATCCCCGGCCCCGGCACCTCGGGAACGGGCACACCCGGCCACAACACCCCACTCGGCGAAACCCGAGGCGGCCCCGGCGGGAACAGCCCGCCCACCCACGCCACTCCCGGTCCGGGTACTGCCGGCAGCGCACCGACGCACGCCACTCCAGGCCCCGGCACCGCCGGCGGAAATGCGCCCAGCCACACGACGCCCGGCCCCGGTACTTCCGGCGGAAATGCGCCCAGCCACGCCACCCCCGGCCCCGGTACGTCCGGTGGGAGTACGCCGAGCCACGCGACGCCGGGTCCCGGCACCTCGAACCCGACCACCCCGTCGGGCAACCCGGCGTCCGCGCCGACCCCGCGCCACGACCAGACCCACGCCTCGACCTCGGCCCCGCCCGACACCGCGCCGCGCACCACCGCGCCCCCGCCGCCGTCCGCCCCCACGCCGCACCACCAACCAGGGCAGGGACAAGCGCCCTCCGTGCCGACCCACGCCCCCGGAGGCGGTGGCGCGCCCGGCGGTTCCCCGACACCCTCCTCGGCCCGCCCGGGCTCCGGCGCGGGCTGGACCGGCACCCCCGGCCACCGCGGCGACCTCGGCTCCGGCACCCCGCCACCGCGCACCCCGGCCCAGAACGTCCCCGGCCAGAACCACCCCGGCCAGAACCACCCCGGCCAGAACCACCCCGGCCAGAACCACCCCGGTCCCGCGTCGCGTCCCGGACCCACCGCGCCGCAACACCCGGCCGCCGGTCGCCCGAACCCGGGCTCCACCGCGCCGAGCCACGCCGGGCCGAACCACCCGAACCCGCCGGGCCACACCCCGCCCGGAACCCCCGGCCCGCACCGCGCCCCGTCCGGCCAACCCGCACCCGGCGGGCACCCCGGGCCGGGCAGGCACGTCGCGCCCGCGCAGGGGAATCCGACCGCGGGCCCACCGCGCGGTCCGCAGGCGGGCGGTCCGCCCGGTGCCCGCGGTCCGCACGGTCCCGCCGAGTCACCCCGGCCCGACGCACCCGCGCCCCGGCACGCGCACGACGACCCGCCCGGCCACCCGGACCGACCCGGCGACCCGGGGCACACCCCGGAGCACGACCGGCCGGGCATCGACGAGGCGCACGCGCGGCACGGTGAGGTCACGCCGGCCGGCGTCTCGCACCACCGCGGCGACTCGGACATGGGCGACCTGCCCTCCCGCGTGCCGCACGACCCGCGCTACTTCACCGCCGACGTGCACATCACCCCGGACGGCCGCGCCCACATCGGCGGTCATTCCTACAGCCCCGAGGAGTACGGGGACCTGTTGCGCCGCAACGGGTGGGACGGTCGGACGCCCATCCGGCTGATCGGCTGCGACGCGGGCGCCAACGACTTCGCGAACCGGCTGTCCCGGCACACCGGCGCGGACGTGCTGGCGCCGACCAGGCCGGCGTGGACGGACAGCCGCGGTCGGGTGTACACCAGCGACGCGGAGATCGGTCCCGACGGCAACCGGCGGCCGCGGATCCCGCCCAACGGCGAGTGGGAGACCCACCGCCCCGACGGCACCCGCGCGCGGACCGGTGACGACGGCTTCGTGCCCGGCACGCGCGAGCACGACAAGCACGACCTCGACCCGGCCGACGCGCGCGACCGCGCCCGGGCGCTGCCGCCGGTGCACGACTCGCCGGACCGCAACCCGTCGCCGCAGCACCGCGCCGAGTGGGACCCGCCGACCCACCACGACGGCCGACCGCTGCCCGAGGTGCCGCTCGACGTCGACCCGACGACCCGGATCTCCGACTTCGACGGCCGGGAACCGTTGCGGCCCAACGCACGCCACGTCGTCACCGACACGGACGGCCGTCCGCGCGGCGTGTTCTACACCGACGGCGACCGCAACATCACCCACGTCGAGGCGAACGTGTCGAACACCGGGTTCGGCACGAACCCGGCGCGGCCGGCGGTCAACCCCGACATCGCCCGACCGCTGCCCGGCGTCACCTACCACGTCGACCGCGGCGTCGGTCACCCCTCGGTGTACGTCGGACGCACGCCGCACCAACCGCTGCCCTCCGGTCCGACGCCGGACGCCACGCCGCCCGCGCCGCACCACCCCGACCAGCCCGCGCCGCAGCACCCGCCGCAGCGGTTCCCGGAGTTCGACCAGGGCGCGACGCCGCCCGCGGTCGACTGGAACCCGCCGGGGGACAACGGGATCTACCACACCGCCGACCCGGTCACCGGGTACGACGCGCGCGGCGCGGCCGGCCCGTTCTCGCTGTCCGGACCGCGCGAACCGCACACCCGGTACGACGTGTACGACCCGGACGGGAACTGGCACGGCACGTTCTACACCGACGCGAACGGCGACTTCTCGCACGTGCACACGTGGTCGGGCAACCGGGAGCACGGGTTCAACCCGGAACTCGGCACGTCCGGCACCGCGAACCGCGGCCTCGACGTGCCGCGGCCCAACACGACCTACGCGGTCGGGCCGCGCCACCTGGAGCAGCACGGGCTGGACCCGCGCGAGCCGCGCCAGCTGTTCCGCACCGACGAGCACGGCCTGACCGAGGCCGCGAGCGGTCGGCCGCACTACCCGCCGCCGGGCACCACCGCGCCGGAGCACTTCGGCAGCAGGCGCGGGTTCGACTCGGACGGTCCGCTCCAGACCGAGGTCGGGCACATCGCGGGCGGCGGCCGGGACCGGGCGGGCGGGCACGTGCCGGGCGAGTACCAGTTCGACCCGGCGCGCCACCAGCCGGACGACCGCCGGCTGTTCCGGTTCGCGGGCGGCCACCTGGTGCCGTTCGAGGGCGGCGGTCCGGGCGAGCGGATCAACCACGTGCCACAGTGGGCCTACGAGAACAGCGGCTGGCAGATCCCCGGCGGCAACACGGCCGACACGTGGCGGCGCATGGAGCACGACCTGGCCGACATGGGCGCCCGGCCCGGGGTGTCGGTCGACCGGATCGACATCTGGAGCGAGCGGCACACCCCCGACGTGCGGACGCCGGACGTGCTGCACGCGGACTGGTCGATGTCGGTGACGCACCCGGTGGTCATCTCCATCACGGAGCAGAGGAGCTTCCAGAATGTCCCGCCCCCGTCCCGGAACCCCCTCTTCGGCGGACCACCCCGACCCGCACCGTGAGCTGCTGGAGGGCGTGGCCCGCGAGCTGTCCGACGCGGCGCCCGCCGGGTGGTTCCGGATCGACCTGACGTTCCTGGCGACCGCGCCGGTGTCGCACGCCTCGCTGGCGGTGCTGATGCCGGGCGGCGACATGGTGCCGGTGCGGATCCCGACCCCGGTCGGCCACGCGCTGCGGGCGTTGCGGGACCTGATGTACCGGCCGGGCGCCGGCACGTGGTTCTCGTTGCGCTTCACCGTGGACCCGCCGTTGTCCTACCGGGTGATGTTCAACTTCGACCACGACCCGAACTGGTCGCCGGGCATCGAGGCGGACGCCTGGCGGGCCGACCTGGCCACCTACCCGCGCGACCCCGAGCACGTGCCGGACTGGCTGCGCGCCCGGCTCGCCGAACCGACTCCGGGATACTGACACCATGACGACCCCGCTCGACCCGGAAGCACAGGCCGCCCTGCTGGGCGAGATCACCGACCGGCTGGCGTTCGTCCTGCCCGCCGGCTGGAACCGCCTCCAGGTCGACTACGCCGCCGTCGGCGACCGGATCTCGTGCGTCGGCCTGCTGTTCACCGAACGCGGCGAGGTCGCCGACTGGCCTCCGCCCGCCGAGATCGCCGACAGGTTCACCGCCCTGCGCGCCGGCATGGCCGCGCCGGGTTTCGGCGCGTGGTTGCAGGCCACCTACTGGATCGACTACCCGGACTACTACTCGATCGACTACGACCGCAGCGCCCGCCCCCCGTTCTACGAACCCGCGACCGCCGAGGACGTCGCCCGGGAACTGGAGCTGTTCCCGCGCGACCCCGAGCACGTGCCGCAGTGGATGCGTGAGTGAGCCGGGCGGCGACGCGGCGTTGTCCGCGTTGCCGCGCGAACTGGACGACCCGGAGTGGCCGCGGCACCACGACCGGCCCGCGCTCGCGACCGCCTTCGACGCCGTGGTGACCAGGCTCGACCGCGACTTCGCCACCCGCCGCGCCGCCGAGCGGGACACCCAGGACTCCGGCGAGTACGGCGGGTCGTCGGAGGAACTCCTGCGCGAGGACTACGACGGGCCGAGTCGGTTGCGCGCGAGCGCCCGCCCCCGCTGGTGGGACCGCTACTTCGGCTACTGCTGAGCCGGCCGGGGGCTCAGTCCTCCCAGCGCCACACCGACGGCGGCCGGCCGCCCTTGGCCTGGGCGGCGGCGTGCTGGGTGGTGCGGTGCAGGCCCGGCACCCGTTCCATGGTGCGGCCGAGGTTGGCCGGGTACGGGCGGTCGCCGGTGAGGGCCTCGGTGACGTCCAGGGCTTGCGCGGTGGTGAACTCGCGGCCCAGCAGGCCCGAGGTGAACGCCGCGTCGCGCCACAGCCGGTCCTGGATCAGGGGCCGGCAGTCGGACACGATGCGGTTGTGGTCGAACGCGAGCGGCGGCACGGCGTCCAGCGGCACCCACACGGGGCCGTCCGCCGGCGCCGCCGGGTCGACCGTCGCCCACAGCGCCACCGACAGCGTCGGCCCGCGCGGGTCGCGGGACGGCTCGTCGAACGTCACCAGCTGGCCGGTCGAGGCCACCTCCGGCAGGCCGAGTTTCCCGGTCGCCGCGCGCAAAGCCGCGTCCCGCAACCGTTCCCCGCGACCCAGCAGCACACCGGGCAGCGCCAGCGCGCCCGCGAACGGCTCCAGCTCCCGGGGCGCGATGCCGAGCACGACCGCGCGCGCCGCGGCGTCGAACCGCAGCGCCAGCACGTCAACGGACACCAACGTCGACTCGATCCGCACGCGCCGATTGTCGCCTACCCGGCGCGGCCCGCGGCGACCGGCACCCGGACGTCGTAGTGGATCCGGTCCGGTCCGGACCCGGTGACCCGCACCGGCACACCGAGTTCCCGCTCCAACCACCCGATCGGATCCGCCCACTGCTCCACCACGGGGACCACGCGACCCAGCAGCGTCGTCAGGTCGCCGGGCGGCAGGTCGGGCAGCACGGGCCCGGTGTCGTAGGTGGTCGCGACGCGCAGGTCGGTGCGGTCGAGGTGGGTCACGGCCAGCGCGTCGACACCACCGCACGCGGCCACCGCGTACCGCAGCAGCACCGCGTCCAGGTGCCCGGCCCGCCAGTCGCCCTGGTATTCCCCGTGACCGTTGTGCGGCTCGGCGAACCGTTGCCGCACAACGGGGTCCTCGGTCGGGAACGGCCCGGCGCCGTGCCGGGTCTGGTAGGTGCGGGTCACCCCGAGCACCCGCAGCGGCGCGCCGAGCAGCGACCGCGCGCCGTCCGGCGTCACCGTCGACCACGTGGTGTGCGGGTGGAAGCCGCGCCACTGGTCGAGCAGAACCCCTTGCGCCCCTTCGAAGACCAGCGGCCCCCGGGCGGCGAGGCGGGCCACCTCGCCGCCGTCCACCAGCCGCGCCGCGTCGGCGAACGCCAGGTACAGCTCCACCATCTCGGCCACGGCCGGGAACGCGTCGCCCACCAGCGGACCGTAGAACGCGGCCAGCGCGTCGAGCTTGCGCCGCAACCGGACCGGGTCCGCGCAGTCGCCGACCCGGGGCGCCCACCCGGCCTCGCCCGACACCTCCTGGCCTTCGAAGACGCTGCCCGGCGTGGCTTTCGCGGGCGCCAGCAGCGAGTACCAGACCGTCTCCCCGATCCCCTTGCCGCACGAGCCGTGCCGGTCGCGGCCCCGCGCGTCCTCCCGCGCGCGGTTGGCCGCCACGTGCACCGGCGTGGTGAGCAGCGCGTCCCGGTCCACCGACAGCAGCGACAGCGGGTCCGGCACGCCGAGCGCGGCCAGGTCCCGCGACTCGGTCGCCAGCGCGATCGGCTCCACCAGCACGTGCCGGGACAGCAGGGTCGGCACGCCGGCGAGCGTGCCCGACCCGAACTGGCTGAACGTGTGGTGCCGGTCGCCGACCACCACGTTGTGCGCGGCCTGCGCGCCGCCGTTGAACCGGACGACCGAGGTCACCCCGCCGTCGCGGCACAGCGCGTCGACCACCGCTCCCTTGCCCTCGTCGCCGAAACCCAGTCCGACGACGGCGACGTGCTCCCCGGTCACGGCCCTCAGTCCAGC
The DNA here is from genome assembly GCF_040642015.1 of Actinosynnema sp. NPDC020468. NCBI lineage: Bacteria > Bacillati > Actinomycetota > Actinomycetes > Pseudonocardiales > Pseudonocardiaceae > Actinosynnema > Actinosynnema sp. NPDC020468. Next base: position 63,440 of record NZ_JBFAEO010000026.1, on the reverse strand, counting down.
GTCACGTCGTCGGGACCGTCCAGCGCGGGCGGCACCGGGGTGGTCGCGATCGCGCCACCGCCCACGCCGACCAGCGCCTTGCCGACCGAGTGGCTCTCCGCGACCGAGCCGATCTCGGCCAGGTCGACCATCGCCTGGTCCAGGTCCACCACGCGCTCCTCCAGGCCGATCGTGGCGGCGATCAGCTCGCACACCGCGCCCGGGTCGTCCAGCCGCAGGAAGTTCTGGCCCAGGATCGCCTGCCAGTGCTCGCCGATCTCCGGGTCGTTGTAGTACGACGACTGGTTGGGCAGCACGTAGTAGACGTGCCACTTGCGCGCCAGCTCCCGGTACACCGACGCGGGGTCGACGTCCTGGGGCACCTTGTCGCCGATCACCCGGCGGATGTGCCCGGCCTCCAGGCGCGGCTTGTTCAGCTCGTCGCCGATCAGGAACAGGTAGCCCTTGCGGCCGCGCTCGCGCCACGCGTCGGTTTCCACGTGGCGGGCCATGAAGTACGCGGCCAGCTCGTAGGACTCGCTCTTCTGCCCGCCGCCACCGCCCTCCAGGAACACCGCGCGCAGCTGCTCGTCCATCCGGTTGTCCGACTCGAACTGGCCCACCTGCAACGGGACCCGGTCCGAGTCCGCGTCGCCGATGCCGCCGAACAGGATCTGCGGGTCGGTCACGTAACCCTTGCGCTGCAACAGCCCGTGCAGCTTGCCGAGCTTCTGCTGCATGATCCGCGGCACCCGGCCCATCGAGCCGGTGACGTCGAAGAGCACCGCGATCGGCGTCGAGTCCGCGTGGTCGGGCGAGTCCCGGCACTCCCGCGCGGTCACGCCGAACGGGTCGAGCGCGGGGTCGGCCTTCCACTCGTCGCGCGACTTCGCCTTGGTGGCGCTGGTGTAGCCGAAGTCGTCCAGGCCCTTGGCGGCGCGGAAGGTCTTCGCCGCCGCGTAGGTGTCGTCGTCCCACTTGCCGTAACCCATGGTCATTCTCCGTTCCGTGGCACGGCGAAGGGACGGAATTCCCGGTCGCCGTAGAGGTCGTGGAGCAGTGCGTCGTACTCGTCGAGCAGGTCGACGGCGTCCGGCCGCCGGTCCGGGTCGCGCTGCCGGCACCCGAGCGCGAACCGCCGTTGGCGCTTCTCGTTCTGCGCCAACATATCCAGCATCACGCCGTGTGCCATGTGGACGTCCAGCGCGGCGGTGACCGGCTGCCGGTCGAGGACCTCCGGCGGGTAGGCGTCGCGGAACGCCGCGCTGGTGGCGAGCAGCCGCTGGTCCCGTTCGACCGCGAACGACCAGCCCACCAGGACGATGCCGTGCTGCCGCGGGTGCACCAGCACGTTCTCCGGCACGATCGCGCCGTGCACCAGCCCGACCCGGTGCGCGCCCGCGACCGCCCGCAGCAGCCGGCGGTGCATCCACGCGTAGTCCCGGCCGTCGAGACCGTCCGGGTAGGCACGGCGCACGTCGGCCAGCGTCACGAAACCGTCGGCCAGCGCCTCGAACACGGTGAACTCGCGGTCGGCCGGGCCGGACGTGTCGACCACGCGCGGGTAGTACGGGCGCAGCCAGCGGTTCCGGTCGGTGAACGCGGTCAGGGCGGCCAGTGCCCGTTGCTCGGCGTGCAGCAGCGGGTTGGCGGCCGGTTTGCGGACGATCTTGACCGCGTGGCCGGCGGAGGTCAGGTAGACGTTCGCGACGCTGCCGACCGCGTGCGGCGCGTCGACCCGGTAGCGGCCCTTCGCGGTGCGCAGTTCGACACCGCCGCGCCGCCACTGGTCGAACAGCCGGGTGAGCGCGGACGTCGCGTCGGCGGCCTCGTCGTCGTGCGCGCCGACGTGGTCCGGGTGCAGCGCGGTGGCCAGGCCGCGGAACAGCCGCCGTGCCTCCCGCTGCCGCTCCGGGTCGTCGGTGCGCGGCCCGAACAGCGCGGTGGCCGTGCGGGCGCTTCCGATCCGGCTGAGCGCGTCGTCCCTCGTGAGCATGGTTTGAGTCTAGCTAACTCAAACTGGTTTCGGCAACCGGTGGTGACTGGTTTGTTGCCCTGGGCGGGTGATGCGCGTAACCCGGTCGTGGCGGCACGGTGGCCGTGGGTCGCATGCAGACTGGGCGGATGGGTGACGATGCGACTGATCGGGCGTGGGCGGCACTCGGCGGGACGAACGCGACCGTGTCCTACGTGGGCGCCGGTGACGTGCTGCCGGCGACCCTCCCGGTCCGCGAACTGGCCCGCGCGACGGTCGGCGTGTGCTCGCTCGCGGCCGCGCGGTTGCTGGCGGCGCGCAACGGCGGGCCGGTGCCCGAGGTCGTGGTGCGCGAGGACCGGGTGGCGACCGCGTTCGTGAGCGAGCGCCACCTTCGCGTGGCGGGCCGCGCGCCGACGGTGTTCGCGCCGCTGTCGGGTTTCTGGCGCGCCGCGGACGGCTGGGTGCGGACCCACGCGAACTACCCGCACCACCGCGACCGGCTGCTGGGCGCGCTCGGCGTGCCGGAGTCGCGGGACGCGGTGGCGGCGGCGATCGGGGAGCGGTCGGCGGTGGACGTGCAGGAGGCGGTGTACGCGGCAGGCGGGTTGGCGGTGGCCGTCACGCCGGACACGCCCCGCCTTCCGCTGGTGGAGCGCTCGACCTCGGCGGTCGGTCGACCCGCGCTCGGGCCCGGCGCGCTGCCCGCGTCCGGGGTGCGGGTGCTGGACCTGACCCGGGTGATCGCCGGTCCGGTCGCCACCCGGACCCTGGCCCTGCTGGGCGCCGACGTGCTGCGGGTGGATTCCCCGGCGCTGCCGGAGTTCCCGGACGCGCACGCCGACACCGGTGGCGGCAAGCGGTCGACGTTGCTCGACCTGCGGGCCGACGGCGCGGTGTTCTCGGAGTTGCTGGCCTCCGCCGACGTCCTGATCACCGGGTACCGGCCGGGCGCGCTGCCGGTGGGCGAGGGGGTGGCGGAGCGGTTCCCGGGGTTGGTGGTGGCCGAGTTGAACGCGTGGGGGTGGACGGGGCCGTGGGCCGGGCGGCGGGGGTTCGACAGCCTCGTGCAGGCGGCGAACGGCATCGCGCTGCGCGAGGGTTCGCCGGCGGCGCCGGGTGTGTTGCCGGCTCAGGCGTTGGACCACGGGACGGGGTACCTGTTGGCGGCGGCGGTGTTGCGGGCGTTGGGCGAGCGGGAGGGGGGTGGTGCGCACCTGCGGTTGTCGTTGGCGGGCACGGCATCCTGGCTCGTCCACGACCTGACCGCGACGTCGCCCGGTGCGGGGGAGTACGACGTGGAGAGGTGCGTGACGACCACCGGCGTGCTGCGGCACGCCCTGTCGCCGGTGCACTACGCCGGCGCGCCGGAGCACTGGACCCGCCCGCCGGGTGCCTGGGGCGCGGACACCCCGACCTGGCTCTAGGTCATTCCCGCGCCCCGACCTTTCGGTCGCCGCAGGAGGCCCCGGGATTCGGTTCCGCGGGCCTGCGGCCGAGTGAGCTCCCGCGGTTCGGCTCTGCCGGCTTGCCCAGAGGGAGTTGCTGAGGTCAGCTTCGACAGTTCTTGGCCGGCGGGGGAGCGAGCTCCCGCGGGTTGGCTCCGCGGGCTTGCGGCAGAGGGAGTTCCTGAGGTCGGCTCCGACAGTTCGCAGCCGGCGGCGGAGTGAGCTCGTGCGGTTCGGCTCCGACAGTTCGCGGCCGGTGGCGGAGTGAGCTCGTGCGGTTCGGTGCTGCCGGCTGCCGGCTTGCGCGAAGGGAGCGCCTGCGGTCGGCTTCGGCGGCTCGTGGCCGGTGGTGGAGGGGCCCGGTGGGGCGGTCACCGGGTCTTCCCTGGCCTTCTCTCGTGCCGGCGCGAACCTGGTGCGCGCGGTCGGCTCAGAACGCCCCGGGCGAGCGGTTCTGCCCGGGCATGGGTCCGGTTCTCTTGGACCTGGGCGTGCGGTCCGCCGCCGTCGTCGTCGGCGCGGGCTGGGACGGGACGTCCGGGATCGTGTCCGTGGACGGAAGCACCAGCCAGCCTTCCGCTGACGGACTTCGGCGATCGGATTGTTCAACAATCGAGTGTGAGGATTGTTGAACAATTCTCTGGCACGGCACTCGCATGGGGTCACTCCAATCGCGGACTGCCGCAACACGGGGTCGTGGTCTGGACCTTTGATCGAACTATTCGGCTAGCTTGGCCGCTCGCGCCGCCCCGCGCAGCCTCCGGTGGTCGTGGTTCAACTGGTGGAACTCCGGGGCCCGCCCAACAACACGGCCATCGCCCGCCCAGCACCGACGAACACCTCGACCGCGCTCCCCGAACCACTCCCACGACGCACACCACTCGCCGACACCGCGCCACCCGCGGGCCCCACGTGGTCCGCCGGTCTGACGCCGCCCGCGTCCCTCGGACCACCGCCGGGTGCTCCCGCCGGAGCCGCGTCGGTCGGCCGTGCACCGTCGCCAGGGCGAGGCTCCGGGCGGAGCGCCGGCGCGGCCGGGTGGGGGAGCGCGGCCAGGTGGGGTTCCAGGGTCCACGCGCCGCGGTAGCCCTCGGCCCGCAGCAGGGCCACGCAGTCGGCCACGCGGGCGTCGCCCTCGCCCGGCGGCACGAAGCCCTCGGGGGTGGCGTCCTTCACGTGCACGTGGGCGACGTGGTCCACGACCTGGGCGAGGAGCGCGTAGCCGTCGTACCCGTGCGCCACGCCGTTGCCGGTGTCGAACAGCAGTTTCAGGGCCGGGCTCGCCACCTCGCCCAGCAGGTCCAGGGTCCGCCGGGGGTCGCCGCCCACCCAGCCCGCGCAGTTCTCGTGCAGCAGCACCAACCCCGCCGCGCCCGCCAACTCCGCCAGCACCGCCACCCGCGCGACGGCGCGTTCCCGCCACTGCCGCTCGGGCAACCCGTCGTTCGGGTACGACATGATCCGCACGTACCGCGTCCCCAGCACCGCGCACCGCCGGGACAGCACCTCGAGCTCCGCGAGGTCGTCGGCGAACGGCCCCGTCACGGGCCTGCACCAGCCGCCGATGCGGGACGCCACGCCGACAGTGCGGACGCCGCGGACGGCGAGCGCGTCGGCGACGGCGGCGAACGCGCGGTCGGTCAGCGCCGCGATCGGCACGTGGTCGACGGTGCGCAGTTCGATCGCCGACCACCCCAGCTCGTCCAGCACGGCCAGCTGGGTCGCCAGGTCGGGCGCGGCCTCGTCGGTGAGGCCGGCCAGTTCACCAGGCATGCGCGGCGACCGCGGCCTCCCGGCGCGCGGCCGGCACGACCGGCTCCGCGCAGATGTTCTTCGCGACCGACAGCAGCTGCACCACGTCCGTGGCGAACTGGAAACCGCGCGCATGCTGGTCCGCCGTCGCGTGGAAGCGGCCGTAGGCCTGGACCATCCACTCGGTCAGCGAGTCGTCCCGCAGCACGCTGTGCTCCCGGTGCCCGTTGCGGGTCACGGTCAGCTGCGAGTGGTCGTCGTCGTCGCTCACCGCGAAGTGGCCCACCGCGGTGCCCTTCTCGAACTCCATCGTGATCCGCCGCTCGCGCACCGGCGAGGTCAGGTCGGACGCGATCTCGGTGCGGACGCCCGAGTTGTGCCGCAACCCGACCCGCGCGCCACCCATCCGGGGGATCACCACGTCGCCGACGGACAGGTCGAACCCGGCCGCGTGCGTCACCCTCGCGCTGCCCGCCAGCCGCAACGCCAACCCGACGCCGTGCGGCAGCTCCACGTCGAACGCGGTGGGGTGACTCGGCGTGGTCAGCGATCGCCTGAACCGGGGCTTGTTCTGCACGATCGTGATGGTTTTGGGCTCGCCCAGGACGCCCGAGCGGACCAGGTTCGCCAGGGCCGCGGTGAGCGAGCTGGTCAGCCACGGCTCGACGACCGCGACCCGCAGGTTGTGCTTGCGGCGCAACCGGATGATCCGGGCGAGCTCGTCGGTGTCGGCGGCCAGCGGCTTCTCGACCACGATGTTGCGGAAGCCCAGCGCCGCCAGCTCCGAGATCACCTCGGTGCGGACCGTCGGCGGCGTGCACACGTGCGCCACGGTGTCCGCGGGCGAGAGCTGGGCGGCCGCCTCGGCGAGGCTGGTGGTCGTCACCAGGCCCGGCCGCCGGGTGGCGTTGTGCCGCGGTTCGCACGCCACCACGGGTTCGGTGGAGAACAGCTGGCGGGCGGTGGCCCGCGCCCGTGCGAGCACCGGAATGTGCAGGCCCGCCCCGGCTCGGCCGAGTCCCACGACAAGAGTCCGCACCATTGAGCCCTGTCTGTTTGTTGTGCCGGCAAGTTCCTAATAGTGATCGAATTGATCGCTTTGGACGTTGTCCCAGTCGGCCACTCGTTGTCAACACGGGCCGCGCGAGTTGACCAGGAAGAGTGAACTCGGGTTCGACCTCCCGGCACAAAGATCGTTTGTCATAGGCTTCGACACGGTTCTCGACCAGCGGAGGTGAGCATGCCGACGGTGCCTTTCTTCGCGCAATCGGGAACATTTTCCCAGTTGTGGCCTATTACCCGGCAGCACGTCGCCGACGTGCTGGACCAGGGGAAGTTCGCGGACGGCCGCAAAGTTCTGGAGCTGGAAAAAGCGTTGACCGCGTACACCGGCGCCAAATTCGTGGTCGGCGTGAACAGCGGTGTGGACGCCTTGGTGCTGCTGCTCAAAGCCGCAGGATTGCGGTCTGGCGACGAGGTGGTCGTGCCCGCATTCTCGCCACCCGAGTCGGCGGCGGCGGTGGTGCTCGCGGGCGGTCGCCCGGTATTCGCCGACATCGAGCCCGAGGGCTACGGCATCAAAGCCGCCTCGGTCGAGGCGGTCGCGGGCGAGCGGACGCGGTTCGTGCTGCCGGTGCACCTGTTCTGCCGCCCGGCCGACCTCGGTGGCGTGGCGGAGGTGGCCGCGCGGCTGGGGTTGACCGTCGTGGAGGACGCCGGGTGGGCCCTGGGGATGCGCTGGGGCGGCCGGCACGCGGGTCTGCTCGGCGCGGGCGGCGCGCTGTCGTTCGCACCCGGCCGCACGCTCGGCGCGCTCGGCGACGCGGGCGCGGTGATCACCAACAACCCGGCGGTGGCCGAGGTGGTGGGCGCGCTGCGGCACCAGCGGTCGGGCTACCCGGTCGTCGGCGCGCCGAGCCGGATGTCGGACGTGCAGGCGGCGGTGCTGCTGGCGGGCATCGGCCGGCTCGACTCGGACATCCGCAGGCGTGCCGCGCTCGCCAGGCAGTACCACCGGCGGCTGGCCGACGTGCCGGGCGTGCGGGTGGTGGCCGACCCGCCGCGCAAGGGCGGGCTGCGCGGCGTGTTCGCCCGGTACGTGGTGGAGGTGGCCGACCGCGACGGGCTGGTGGCTGGCCTCGCGGACGCGGGCGTCGTGGCCCGGGTGTGCGTGCCGGTGCCCGCCCACCTGCGACCCGCCCACGCCCACCCGCTGCACGGCCCCGGCGCGTTCCCCAACGCCGAGCGCGCCTCCCGCCGGGTGGTGGCGCTGCCGCTGTACCCGGACCTGACCGCGGCGCAGGTGGACCGGGTGTGCGACGTGGTGGCGGGGTGGGCGGCGTGAAGATCCCCTACCTGCCCCTCGACCTGTTCGGCGAGTCGCGCACGGCCCTGCTGGACGCGGTGCGCCGGGTCGGGATGTCACCCGAACTCGTGCCGGGACCGCGCACGGCGGCGTTCGAGGAGGCGTTGCGCGCGGACGTCGGCGCGGTGGACGTGATCGCCTGCGGCGGCGGCTTCCCGCCGGTGTTGCGGGCGCTCGGGGTCCGGGCGGGCGACGAGGTCGTGGTGCCCGCGTTCGGCGGCGCGGCGCTGGCGTCGGCGTGCGTGCACCTCGACGCGGTGCCGGTGTTCGCCGACGTGGACCCGTGGACGCTCGTGGTGGACCCGGTCGAGGTGGACAAGGCGGTCACCGGGCGGACCAGGGTGATCGCGGCGGCGCACGTGTTCGCGGTGATGGCGGACATGCCCGCGCTGCGCCGGATCGCGGCGGACTACGAGGTGCGGCTGCTGGAGGACGCGTCGTCGGCGCACGGCGGCGTGCTCGGCGGCCGGCCCGCGGGCACCTGGGGTGACGTCGGGATGTTCTCGTTCGCGTGGTCGGAGGTGTGCGGCATGCCGGGCGAGGGCGGCGCGGTCGTCACGTCGGATCCCGGGCTCGGCCGGGCGGTGCGGGCGCTGTTCGCGCCGGGCGGTCCGTGCGCCGGGTCGCGGTTCGACGAGGTGATGGCGGCGTTCCAGCTGCACCGGATGCCGCTGTGGCCGCGGCTGCGGGACCGGCGGGCGCGGATCGCCGAGTACTACACCGGGCGGTTCTCCGGGTTGACCGGCGTGCGGCCCGCGCCGTCCGCGGGCGGGTTCCACGCGGTGTACGCGGTGTTCGCCGAACGCCGGGACGCGTTGCGCGAGCACCTCGCGACCCGCGGCATCGGCACCCACGTGCACCACCCCGTGCCGCTGCCCCGGCACCCGGCGTTCGTCGCGCTCGCCACACCCGGTCGCGACTGGCCGGCCGCCGAGCGGGCCACCGCGCACCACTTGGCGCTGCCCCTGCACCACCGGCTCACCGACGCGCAGGCCGAGCAGGTCGCGGACGAGGTCTGCCGCTTCGCGGGTCGGACCTGAGCGGGCGGTGTCGCCCGGGGTGGCGGGCGGTGAGTGGGTCGACCGGAGGCGGAGGTGCGCGTGGCGGGGTGCGGCAGGATCCACCGGGGCGGTGTCGGCGCCAGTGCGGAGCAGCACCGGTTCCTGGCGGCGGCGTACGACCCGATCACGTTCGCCCGGCTGGCGCGCACCGGTGTCCGGCGGGGGTGGCGGTGCCTGGAGGTCGGCGCCGGCGGCGGGAGCGTGGCGCACTGGCTGGCCGCGCGGGTCGCGCCGCCGGGGACGGTGCTGGCGACCGACCTCGAGCCGCGGTTCGTGCCGCCCGCGCGCGGGTTGACCGTGACCCGGCACGACCTGGCCCGGGACCCGTTGGCGGAACGCGAGTTCGACCTGGTGCACGCGCGGTTGGTGCTGCGGCAGCTGCCGAACCGGGAGGACGTGCTGCGGAGGTTGGTGCGGGCGTTGAAGCCCGGGGGGTGGCTCCAGGTGGACGAGTTCGACAACGACTACGCGCCCGTGCTGCTGGCGCCGGACCGGAACTCCGCCGCGCTGTACGAGGAGTACCTCGCGGCGCGGGACCGGATGTTCTCGGCGGCCGGCGTCGACCACACGTGGGGGCGCAAGGTGGCCCGTGCGATGACCGCCGCCGGGTTGGTCGACGTGGACCCGATGCCCGTCGTGCAGCCGTGGACGTCCGGGTCGCCCGCGGTGCGGCTGCTCCGGCTGCACACGGTGGAGTTGCGCGACCCGCTCGTCGCGGAGGGCATGAACGACGACAAGCTGGCCGCGGTGCGCGCGGTGCTGGACGACGACCGGTTCCGGGCGTCCTCGTCGGTGTTCTACTCGGTGCTGGGTCGGCGGCCGACGTGACCGACCTGCACACCCTGTTCCGCTCGCACGCCCGGGAACGCCCGCTGCACCCGGCGGTGGTGGACGACCGGGGCGCGCTCGACTACGCGCGGCTGGAGGTCGAGGTGCGCGGGTTGGCGGGCGTGCTGACCGCGCGCGGGGTGGCGCCCGGTGACGTCGTCGGCATCCGGCTGCCCAACGGTCGGGACGCGGTGATCGCGGAACTGGCGGTGGCGGCGGTCGGCGCGGCGGCACTGGCCTTCGAGGGCGGACGCCCGTGCGGGCTGGCGGCGGTGCTCGGCGACGAGTGCGCGCCCGGCGTGATCACCCCGTCGGCCCGCTGCCGGGCCTGGACCCCGGTGGCGGTGGACCCGGTCACGACCGCGCGGATCGTGGTCGGGACGGCGCCGGTCGGCTACTCGCACCTGGCCATCGGCGGTCGGGCGGAACACCGCTCGCCGACCGCGCGCCACCTGGTCCTGGAACCCCTGGCCACGTCGTTCGGGGCCGCGATCACCCTGTGCCGCTTCGGCGGCACGCTGATCCTCACCGCCCACCGCGACACCGCGTCGGTGACGCGGCTGGTCGCCGAACACCGGCCGACGCACGTGTTCGGCCGGCCGCTGCCCCGCGACGACTGGTGACGGCGGTCGGTCGCCACGGGTGCTCGCGACGGACACGGGTCCCGTACGGCTCGGCCGGTGTCTTGGGCGGGTGGTGACGGCGGGCCGGTCGGTCGGGGGCGCCTGGCTCGGCGGATGCCTTGTGGCGGTGGGGAATGAGGCCGTTCGAGCGGGTGCGGCCCGCCCGGCTCGGTCGGTGCCCTGGGAGGCGGGTGCAGCCGGCCGCGGCGGCGTGAGGCCATCCGGCTCGACCGATGCCGGGGGCGATGGGCTCGGTCGAGCGGATGAGGTCGGTCCGGTGTTCGGTCGGAAGGTGCCCCGAGGCGGTCGGTTCCGGCCGCGCACCACGGCGTTTGCCGGTGCCCGGGTCAGGAGGTGTGGCCCAGTTCGACCACGGTGCGGGCGGCGGACTCCAGGGCGAAGGTCATCGAGCCCCCGTTCGGCTCGAAGCCCGCGTGCTCGCCCGCGAAGTGCAGGCGACCCTCCGGGCGGCGGATCACCGGCATCAGGCGCTCGTGGCCCACCTCCGGCAGGATGTACGCGCCCTCGATGCCGCGCTCCTGGTCCCACACCACCGACGTGCCCAGTTCGAAGTGCTCGCGCGCGCCCGGCAGCACCTGCTCGACCTGGTCCAGCGCGAAGTGCAGTCGCTGCTCGTCGGTCATGGCCGCCGCCATGCGCGCCCGCCAGCCGGTCAGCAGGCACTCCAGCACCTTGCGCGGACCGGGGCCGTGCGGGGTCGCGTCGCGCAGCCAGCGGACCGGGAGGTCGGTCGAGAAGCTGACCGCGCGTCCCGCCCAGAACTGGCGCCGCACCTGGAGGTACACCCGCACGATCGAGGAGTACGACAGCCGGCGCATCACCTCGACCTTGTCCGCCGGCAGCCGCGCCTCGCCGAGGTCGATGTGCCGGATCGCGCTGAACGGCACCGTGACCACCACGTGGTCCGCGGTCATCGTGCGCGGCCGGCCGTGCTCCAGGAACGTCACCTCGGCCGACTCGTCGTCCTGCCGGATCCGCACCACCGGCTTGCGGTAGTGGATCCGGTCGCGCAGGCGGTCGGCGAACGCGTGCGGCAGGCGGTCCGTGCCGCCCGCGATCTTGGACCACCGGGGGTCGGCGTGCGACAGCGAGTGCGGGCTCGCCTCGTGCCGCAGCCACGCCAGCGCGGACGCCGAGCGCAGGTCGCCGCCGCGCATCTCCAGGAACATCGGCTCCATCAGGTCGATCGCCGCCGGTGACGCGCCGCGCTCGCGCAGCACGTCGTACACCGAGCGCTCGTCGTAGGGCCGGAGCCGGTCGGTCGCGCGCCACTGCGGGGCGCCCAGGTCGGGTTGCAGGTCGTCGGCGAGCGACGACACGTACCGCTTGATCATCCCCGGCACGTCGAGGTGGGTCTCCTCCTCGGTCAGCGCCAACCCGGACGCCGCCATCGACGCCTGGTCGGGACCGAAGTGCCGACCGCCCATGAAGTAGCCGAACGTGGTGTCGAGCAGGTCCGCGGTGTCCAGCCCGACGCCGAACTCCCGGGCGTAGTGCAGCACGTAGTGGCAGTGCGGTGTCACGGTCATCGCGCCCGCCTCGACGTGGATGCCGTCCGCGAACGGGTGTCGCAACGTGTACGCCCGCCCGCCGGGTCGGTCCAGCGCCTCCAGCACGGTGACCTTCGAGCCGCGCCGGGACAGCTCGTAGGCGGTCGCCAACCCCGCCAGTCCCGCGCCGACGACGACCACCCGGCCCGGCGGGCGCAACCCCGGCAGCCCGTCCTCCAACTCGCGGCGCACCTGCGCCTGGGTCGGCTCACGCATCACGCTCTCCCTCCGTACGGCGGTGTCAGCGCCCCTCGGCGCGGCGGCGGGCCATCGACTCGCCGCCGACGAACCAGTGCTCCGGCTCGGCCTCGGTCACCACCACCTTCACCGCCTCCGCCGGCACGCCCAGCGCGCGCACGGTGGCGGCGGTCAGCTCCGCGCCCAGGTCGGCGATCTGCTCCCGGCTGCGTCCGCGCAGCACGGTCACGTGGATCTGCGGCACTCGATTCCCCTTTCCGGTCACCAGGTCCGGTCGCGCCCGGCCAGCCGGGCGACGCGGTCCCTCAGCTCGCGCTCGCAGCGCGGGCAGGTCAACTGGTCGCGGTGCTCGTGGTCGGTGTGGTGGCGCAGGAACCGCAGCGCGGCGCACGTGCTGTCGATGTGCGCCTCCAGCCGCGGCACGCGTTCCTCGACCAGGGATCGACGGCCCGGCGAGGAGTCCGCGGCGAGCAACCCCCTCACCTCGTCCAGGCTGAGCATCGCGCCCTCGACGTAGGTGCGGACCAGCATCAGCCGGCGCAGGTCGGCGTGGTTGAAGTGCCGACGCCCGTTGCGCCGCTGCGTGGTCAGCAGCCCTTCCTCCTCGTAGTACCGCAGCGCGGACACGCGCATGCCGAACCACTTCGCCACCCGGCCGATCGGGATCAGCACGTCGTCAGCCATCCCGCCTCCCGGAGGAGTAGGTCCGCAGGTCCGCCGCCAGGCACCGCGCGGTGTGCGAACCCTTGGCCTTCACCAGGTCCTTCGGCGTGCCTTGGAAAACGACCTCGCCACCGTGCCGGCCCGCCTCGGGCCCCAGGTCGAGGATCCAGTCCGAGTGCCGGACCACGTCCAGGTCGTGCTCGATCACCACGACCGTGTTGCCCGCGTCCACCAGCCGGTCCAGCAGGGCCAGCAACCGGTCGACGTCGGCCATGTGCAGGCCGGTGGTCGGCTCGTCGAACACGTACACGCGGCCCGTGTCGCGCAACCGGTCCGCCAGCTTGAGGCGCTGCCGCTCGCCGCCGGACAGCGTGGACAGCGGTCGGCCGAGCGTCAGGTAGCCGAGGCCGACCTCGGACAACAGCGCCAGCCGCTCGAGGATCCGCTCGTCGGTGAAGAACCCCGCCGCGTCGTCCGCGGTGAGCGCCAGCACCTGCACGATGGTCCGACCGTCCACTGTGTACTCCAGCGCCTCCGGTCGGAACCGGCCGCCGTCGCACGCCTCGCAGCGCGTGGTGACCGGGTCCAGGTAGGCGAGGTCGGTCTTGATCTCGCCGCGGCCCTTGCACACCGGGCACGCGCCGGTCGAGTTGAAGCTGAACAGACCCGCGTCCTGGCCGCTCTCCCGGGCGAACAGCGCGCGGATCGGGTCCATGATCTCCACGTAGGTCGCCGGCACCGAGCGCGGCGACAGGCCGATCGAGGACTGGTCGACCACCACGACGTCCGCCAGTTGCCGCGGCAGCACGCCGGAGATCAGCGTGCTCTTGCCCGAGCCCGCGACGCCCGTGACGGTGGTCAGCACACCCACCGGGATGTCGACCGTGACGTCCTTCAGGTTGTGCAGGTCCGCGCCGCGCACGGTCAGCACCTCGTCCCACGGCCGGAAGTGCTCCTTGAGGCCCGGCACCGACCGCATCCGCCTGCCGGTCACCGTCGACGCCCGCTTGAGCTGCGCCACGGTGCCCTCGAACACGACCTCGCCACCGGCCGTGCCGGCGCCCGGTCCCATGTCCACCACGTGGTCGGCGATCTCGATCACGTCCCGGTCGTGCTCCACGACCAGCACGGTGTTCCCCTTGTCCCGCAACGCGATCAGCAGCTCGTTGAGCCGTCGGACGTCGCGCGGGTGCAGACCGACGCTCGGTTCGTCGAAGATGAACGTCAGGTCGGTGAGGCTGCTGCCCAGGTGCCGCACGGTTTTGAGCCGCTGGCTCTCGCCGCCGGACAGCGTCGGCGTCTCCCGGTCCAGCGTCAGGTAGCCCAGGCCGATGTCGGACACCCGGCGCAACGACGCCAACGCCGCGTCCACGATCGGCTTGGCGGCCGGGACGTCGAGACCCGCCAGCACGTCGACCAGCTCGTCGACCTCCAGCCGGGTGAGCTCGGCGATGGTGTGGCCGCCGACCTTCGTCCGCCTGGCCGCCGCGTTGAGCCGGTCGCCGCCGCACTCCGGGCACGGCCCGGTGGTCACGACCTCCTCGACCGCGGCGCGCTCCTTCTCGCCGAGCGAGTCGAGGCCCTTCTTGAGGTAGCGGCGGCCGAAGCGGACGGCGACGCCCTCGTACTCGTTCTTGTAGACGCCGTTGCGGCCGGACCGGTCCACCTTGAAACCCGTGCCGTAGAGCAGTTTCTCCCGGTCCGCCTGGGTGAAGCGGCCGACCGGCAGGTCCGGGTCGAACAGGCCGGACTCGGCGTAGAGCTGCCACTGGAACGTGCCCTCGGCGAACGCCGGGTGCCGGATCGCGCCGTCGTTGAGCGACTTCGACCCGTCGATCAGCCGGTCGAGGTCCAGGCGCACGGTCCGGCCCAGGCCCTCGCACTCCGGGCACATGCCCTGCGGGTCGTTGAACGAATACCGGGTCGACTCGCCCGCGCTCGGCCTGCCGTGCCGGGAGAACAGCACGCGCAGCACCGGGTGGATGTCGGTCATGGTGCCCACGGTCGACCGCGAGTTGCCGCCGACCGGTTTCTGGTCCACGACGATCGCGGTCGACAGGTTCTCCATCACCTCGGCGTCGGGCCGCTCGTAGCGGGGGAGGCGGTTGCGGATGAACGACGGGAACGACTCGTTGAGCTGCCGCTGCGACTCGACCGCGATCGTGCCGAACACGACCGACGACTTGCCCGAGCCGGACACCCCGGTGAACACGGTGAGTTCGCCCTTGGGGATGCGCAGCGACACGTTCCTGAGGTTGTTCTCCCTGGCGTTGCCGACCACGATGTGACCGCCGGAGCGGACCCCGCGTTGGCTGCTCATCCTGTCCCTCCCCGCACTCATATGGTTTCTCACCGGAAACCATATTGCAGTGGACTTGATCTCGCCGGTTGGCGCTGCCAGGCCCTGGAGTACCCGGTTCAAGCCGGGTTGATTCACCGGGCGATCGCGTACGCCTGCGCTCCCCGGGGGCTGGCGGCGGCCAGGAGCAGGTCGTCGCTGGTACGGCCGGTGGCGCAGACCTTGCCGAGCGTGAACGGCGCCACCTCGCCGACCTCGTGCCCGCGCCGGCGCAACTCGGCGAGCACCGCCTCGTCGCGACCACGTTCGGTGACCAGCGACAGCGGCTTGGCCACCCGCGGCGTGAACGACGACGGCACGTGGTCGGTGTGGAACCCGGTGGCCTCGATCGCCTCCTGCGGGCTCATCCCGAAGTCGACGTGGTTGACGAAGAAGTTCAGCGTCCACTGGTCCTGCTGGTCGCCGCCGGGCGTGCCGAACGCCAGGTGCGGCCGGCCGTCGCGCAGCACGATCGTCGGGCTCAGCGTGGTGCGCGGGCGCTTGCCGGGTGCGACGGTGTTCGGGTGGCCGTCGACCAGCAGCGCCATCTGGCCGCGGGTGCCCAGCGGGAAGCCGAGGCCGGGCACCACCGGCGAGCTCTTCAACCAGCCGCCGCTCGGCGTGGCCACGACCGCGTTGCCCTCCGCGTCGGTGACCGTCAGGCAGCACGTGTCGCCCTTGGCCGCGGTCCGCTTGACCACGGCCGGCACGCCGTCGTCCAGCTGCGCCAGCCACGACGGGTCCTCCGGCACGCCGGCGTGCCCGGGCAGCGGCGGCAGGAACGGCTCGCGCCCGTCCGGCGAGCCGGGCCGCAGCACGCCCGAGGCCCGGTCGCCGACCAGTCGGCGGCGTTCGTCGGCGTAACCCCGGTCCAGCAACGCCTTCAGCGGCACGTCGGCGTGGAGCGGGTCGCCGTACCAGGCCTCGCGGTCGGCGAACGCGAGTTTCGCGCACTCCACCGCGGTGTGCAGGTGGTCGGCGCTGCCCGCGCCCATCGCGGCCAGGTCGAACCCCTCCAGCAGCGCCAACTGCTGGAGGAACACCGGACCCTGCGACCACGGGCCGGCCTTGTGCACCTCGTGGCCGCGGTAGTCCAGCGAGAGCGTCTCCTCGACGGTCGGCTGCCACCCGGCGAGGTCGTCGGCGGTGAGCAGGCCGCCGTTGCGCCGCCCGGTCGCGTCGACCATCTCCGCGCCGGTGCTGAACGCGTCGATCGCCTCGGCCACGAAACCGCCGTAGAACGCCTGGTGCGCGGCCTCGATCCGGTGCTCGCGGTTGCCGCCGGCGGCCTGCGACTCGGCCAGCAGTCTGCGGTAGGTGGCCGCGAGCGCGGGGTTGGTCACCCGTCGACCCGGTGTCGGCACGGCGCCGCCGACCAGGTAGGTGCGACCGGACTCGGTCCACTCGTCGCGGAACAGCTCCGCCAGCGAGCCGATCATCTCCGCCGCCTTGGGCAGGATCGGGTAGCCGTGCTCCGCGTAGTGCACCGCCGGCGCCAGCACGTCGGCGAGCGGCAGCCGGCCGTGGTCGCGCAGCAGCCGCAGCCAGGCGCCGAACGCGCCCGGCACGACGGCGCTCAGCAGACCGGAGCCGGGGATGGCGGACAGTCCGCGGTCGCGGAAGAACTCCGGCGTCGCGCCGGCGGGCATCGGACCCTGCCCGCAGATCACCTCGACCGAGCCGGAACCCGCGCGGTGCACCAGGATCGGCACGTCGCCGCCCGGTCCGTTGAGGTGCGGTTCGACCACCTGGATCACGAACGCGGTCGCGGTCGCGGCGTCGAAGGCGTTGCCGCCCAGGTCGAACATCGCCATGCCCGCCGCCGAGGCGAGCCAGTGGGTGGACGAGACGGCGGCCTGGGTGCCGAGGAGTTCGGGACGCAGCAGCACGGTGGGGTTCCCCTTCCGGTGAGCGGGTCAGGACAGGGCGATCCGGCCGTCGAGCGCGGGGCGCACGACGCCGGAGACGGAGCCGGCCACCGCGCGGCCGCCCTCGACCGTCACGGTGCAGTCCAGAGTGGACGGACGGCCGAGCTCGACTCCCTGGTGGACGGTGAAGCGGTGCGTGCCGTCGTCGGTCAGCAGGCCGGCCGACACCAGCCACACGCCGAGGCCGAGCCCGGCGGAGGCGCACGCCGGGTCCTCCGGCATCCGGTAGCCCGGCGCGAACATCCGGGCGCGGGCGGTGCGGGTGTCGGGGTCCCAGGTGAAGGCGAACAGGTCGGTGCGGTCGGCCCACACCGGGTCGTCGGCGTGCAGCCGCGCGTCGGCGAGCGCGTCCGGGCACACCGGCAGGAAGTGGAAGGCCGGGCCGAAACCGGCGGCCGTGGCGGAGGGCAGGTCGGCCGGCAGTCCGCACGCGCGGGCCAGACCGGTCGGGTCGAACTCCTCGCTGTCCAACGGGTTCGTGGCCGACAGCGTGCCGCCGTCCGCCGTCGCGTCCACCGGCTGGAGCTTCGGGCCGCACTCCTGCACCACCCGTCCGGCCGGCAGCACGCCGAGCCGCACCAGCGTCGCCGCGGTGCCGATCGCGGAGTGGCCGCCGAACGGGGACTCGCCGGTCGGTGTGAAAACCCGCACCCGGTGGGTGGCCCCGGGCGCGGTGGCGGGCAGCACGAACGCGGTCTCCGAGGTGTTGAGCTCGGCGGCCACCGCGGCCAGGTCCTCGTCGGACAACCCGGACGCGTCCGGCACGACGCCGAGGGCGCACCCGGTCAGCGGGCGGTCGGCGAACATGTCGACCACCTCGTACCGGATGTGGTCGGTGGCTGTCCCGTGCGCTTCGTGTCGGAGGCCGTCGGTGGTCGGCCCGCTCGCTCGCGCCTGGTGGTCGGTGGTTGTTCCGCGCGCTTCGTGCCGGATGCCGTCGGTGGTCGGCCCGGCGGCGTGCCCGACCTTCCGGTGTCCACCGCGGTCGGTGTCCCGCTCGCCCGTGCCGCCGGCCCTCTCGTGCTCGGCCCGGCGGGGTGCGTTCGGGTTGCCGGGAACCGGCTGTCCTTTGTGGAGGGTCATCGGCCCACCGCCGCGCCCGCGAGGTCGCCCGCGACGTCCTCCAGCACCCGCTCGTCGCCCGCGTACGGGAAGTCCGCGCGCGGCCAGTGCACGACCAGGTCGGTGACGCCGATCCCGGCGAACCGGCCCGCCGCGTCCCGCCACGCCTCCACCGACTCCAGCACGCCGCCCACGGCCGCGCCCGTCAACAGCAGGCGGCGCAACGTCCCCGGGTCCCGGCCGACGGCCGCGCACGCGTCGTCCACCTTGCGCAGTTGCAGCGCGATCTCCGGCAGCGCCTCGGCGTAGGGACGCGCGTCGAACGTCGCGGGCGGGCCGGCGGTGATCCACGTGTCGGCGTGCCGCGCGGCCAGGCGCATCCCGCGCGGGCCGGTCGCCGCGATCGCGAACGGCACCCGCGGGTCCTGCACGCACCCCGGCGCGTTCCACACGTCCTCGGCCTCGTAGTGCTCGCCCGACCACGTCGTGGAACGCTTGCGCAGCAACAGGTCCAGCAGGTCCACGAACTCGCCGAACCGGTCCGCGCGCTGCCGGGGCGAGCGCTCGGCGCGGTCCACCACCCGGTCGTCCGCCGCGCCGGCGCCCGCGCCGAGGCCGCAGGTGAACCGGCCGTCGCTCACGTCGTCCAGCGTCATCACGTCCTTCGCGAACGGGACGGGGTGGCGGTAGGTGGGCGTGGCCACCATCGTGCCCAGGCCGATCCGGCTGGTCGCGGTCGCCGCCGCGGTCAGCGTCGGCACCGTGCCGAACCACGGCCGGTCCCGCAGCCACCGCCACATCAGCTGGTCGTAGGTCCACGCGTGGTCGAACCCGAACTCCTCCGCCCGCCGCCAGCGCTCCCGGGCCTGAGCCCAGCGCTGTTCGGGCAGGATCACCACTCCGTGTCGCACCGCGTTGCCTCCTCTCGGATCTCAGACGCCGCCCGCGGCGACCCCGGTGACCAGCGCGGCCAGTCCGGTGACCACGTCGGTGAACCGCCGCTCGCACTCGACGACCTCGGGCAGCCGCAACTCCCTCGGCAGGTCGGCGGAATCCGCGTCCTGCCCGGGGTAGAGCCCGTTCTCGGTGACGTCGAGCGCGATCGCCTTGAGCCTGCGCACCAACTGCCGCGCCACCTCGTCCTGGCCGACCGGCGCGCGCAGCGTCAGGAAGTAGTTGTCGTAGACCACCGACCGCATCTCCGGGTGCAGCAGCTTGGTCTCGGTCGCGGTCTGCTGGAGCAGCGAACGGCCGCCGGGCACCAGTTTCGCCGCGATGCCCGCGTGCACGTCGTGGTAGGTCCGCACCCGGCGGTGCACCTCCGCGCCCGCCGGCGTGTCCGACCACTCGTAGGTCTTGCCGCGCAGCAACCGGCGCACCGGCACGAAGTCCGGCGCCCAGGTGCCGCTGAAACCCCGGTGCTGCAAGAACATGCTCGGCCGGATCACCTCGTGGTAGACCTCGTTCGGGCACGAGCTGGTGTAGAGCAGCATCGCCGTGTAGGCGCGGGTGAGCTCGGCCATCACCTCGGGGTGGCGCGGCTGCGCCGGGTCGGCGTTGGCGTCGTGGAACGCGCGCGCCAGGTACTGCCACACCGCGAAGGTCACCTGGTGGCCGGTGATCCAGCGGAACCAGAACAGCTGGTGCGCCTTCTCGCCGTCCGACGGCGGGGGAGCGCTGCGCTCGCACCGGGGCAGCGAGCCGAGTTCGCGCTGCACCTCGGCCGCCTCGTGGTCGGGTTCCGCCGGGCCGCCCCGCTCGTCCTCGCGCAGCGGCTGCGGGATCACCAGGGGTTCGAGGCCGTACGGGAAGTCGCCGAAGTCCCAGCCGCGCGGCGTCGGCAGCGCCGAGACGACGGCGGTGTCCGCGGTCACCGGTCACCGCCCGGGACGAAGGTCAGCTCGAACTCCAGGCCGTCGGGGTCGAGCACGTAGCAGCTCAGCACGCCGTCGGCGTCCTCGACCACGTCGGTCGGGCCCTCGTCGGAGGCGAAGCGGTAGCGGCCCGACGCGCGCAGCGCGAGCCAGCGGTCCCGCCACAGCCGCATGTCGTCGGCCGAGGACACCGCGAGGCACACGTGCTGGAACTGGACCTGGTCGCCCGCGGGCGGGTCGCCGGCGTCGTCGGCGCGCTCGAACAGGTGGAAGCGCAGGTCGCCCACCACCACCTCGGTCAGCCGGGTGATGCCCGGCAGCCTGCTGCGCGTCAGGTCGGAGAACTCCTCGAGGCTCCAGTTCTCCGCGCAGCCGAAGAAGTCGCGGTACCAGGCGAGCGAGTTGGCCAGGTCTCGGGTCTGCACGCCGACGTGGTGCATGCGCGGCGCGGGCGGCAACCCGGGCCTGGTCGTGGTCGGCGTGGTCGTGGGTCCGGTCACGGCTGGTCCTCCCGGTGTGTGTTCGAAGGTGTTGGAATAATTCGATGCTAAGCACGGCCCGGCTGTTCCGTCAATTCGTGAGAGAATTTCCGTGAATTCCGAAAATGGGCAGGCGTCAGCCAGATATGTGCAGCTCAGCGCCGGTGTGACGGCGGTCGAAAAATATCTTCGACGGTTGGCTGCGACTATTTTTCCGGGTACTCTCGGAAGCATGACCGAAGAGCGCTGGAAAGCAGTGGACGACTACTTCGAAAGCGTGGCGGGCGAACCGGACCCGGCACTCGACGCGGCGGCCGGCGCGAACGTCGGGTTCGACCTGCCGGACATCGCGGTGTCGCCGGCGCAGGGCCGGTTCCTGAACCTGCTGGCCCGCGTGCGGGGCGCCCGGAACATCCTCGAGATCGGCACCTTCGGCGGGTACAGCACGATCTGGCTGGCCCGCGCGCTGCCCGCCGACGGCACGCTGGTCACCATCGAGTACGAGAAGTCCTTCGCGGAGGCCGCCGCCGCCAACATCGCGCGGGCCGGTGTCGCCGACCGGGTGCGGCAGGAGGTCGGCCGGGCGCTGGACATCCTGCCCGGCCTGACCGCCGACCCGGCCGCGCCGTTCGACCTGGTGTTCGTCGACGCCAACAAGCCCGACATCCCCGAGTACTTCGAGTGGGCGCTGAAGCTCACCCGGCCCGGCTCGGTGATCGTGGTGGACAACGTGGTGCAGGGCGGCGCGGTCGCCGACCCGGACCACCCGGACCGCGGCGTGCGGGGCGTGCGGCGCTTCCTGGAGGGCCTCGCGCACGACACCAGGGTGGACGCGACGTCGTTGCAGACCGTCGGCGTCAAGGGCCACGACGGGTTCACCCTCGCCCTGGTCACCGGGTGACCGGGAGGGCGGGCGGCGGCCGACGTGCCGCCGCCCGGCCCCGGCCTCGCGGCCACGTCAGACCCGACCGGGGTTGACCAGGTCCGGCGCGGTCCAGCCGTCCAGGTCGTACTCGGACATGCACTGCTCGGCGAACCCGGTGTAGGAGTCGACCTGCCCGGACGCGGTCTGCGCCAGCAGCAGCTCGATCCGCACGTTCTCGTGGTTGCCCGAGTAGTTGCGCTCGTACAGCTCGTGCCGACCCGCGAACTCGGTGCCGACGGAGTCCCAGATCAGCTTCATCAGCTTGGCCCGCTCGACCGCGTCGTACCCGCCCGAGCCGCGCATGAAGCGGTCGAGGTACGGCCGCAGCTCCGGCTCCCGGAAGTCCTTCGCGTGCGAGTTCAGGTAGATCAGCGCGCTCGACAGGTCCTGCATGATGATCTCCCGCACCCGCGGGTAGCCCAGCGTCATGAACCACCGGTAGGCCATGCCGTAGTCCAGGTTCGGCAGCACCGCGTCGCCGTGCCAGTCGTTCGGCGTGCGCGCCATCGCGTCGCCCAGGCCCCAGAACAGGTTCCGCCACGTGAGCACCTCGCCGACCCGGGTCTGCACGCCGCGGAAGTCCTTGGTGCCGGTCACCTCCAGGCCCTTGAGCAGCAGGCCCGCCAGGAAGTCCAGCTTCACGCCCAGCCGCGTCACGCCGTGGAAGGTGAGCCGGTGGGTGAACCCGGACTGGGTCAGGAACGTGCCCGCCTTGGCCGTGTCGCCGTAGATGAACACGTTCTCCCACGGGATCTTCACCTTGTCCAGGATGAAGATCGTGTCGTTCTCGTCCAGCCTGCTCGACAGCGGCTGGTCGAACGGGCTGCCCATGGTCGCCGACGCCAGCTCGTAGGACTGCCGGCACACCAGCTTGAGGCCGGGGGAGTCCATCGGGAACGTGGCGACGAGCGCGTACTCCTTCTTCTTCACCGGCAGGCCGTAGTGGGCGATGAAGTTGAAGTGGGTCAACGCCGACCCGGTCGCGACCACCTTCGCGCCGCTGACCACCAGGCCGTCGTCGCGCTCCTCCTCGACGTGCACGAAGATGTCGTCCACCTCGTCCGGCGGCCGGTTCCGGTCCACCGGCGGGTTGATCACCGCGTGGTTCCAGAACAGCACCTTCTCCTGCGCCTCGGCGTACCAGCGGCGCGCGTTGCCCGCGAACTCCCCGTAGTAGTCCGGGTTCGCGCCCAGCGTGGTCAGGAAGCTCGCCTTGTAGTCCGGGCTGCGGCCGAGCCAGCCGTAGGACAACCGGGCCCAGCGGGCGATCGCCTCCCGGTCGTGCACCAGGTCCTCGACCGACCTCGGCACCCGGAAGAAGCTGTGCGTGAAGCCGTCGCTGCCGGTGTCGGTCGGCGCCGTCAGCACGTCGTGGTGCTCCGGGTCGTGCAGCGCGTCGTAGAGCCGCGCGGTCATCCTCGCGGTGTTGCGGAACGCGGGGTGCTTGGTCACGTCGTCCACGCGCTCGCCGTAGGCCCACACCTCCCGGCCGTCCCGGAGGCTCTCCAGGTACTCGTCGCCGGTCAGCGGCCTGGTCACGCGCCTGTCCTGTTCGGTCATGCGGCGTTCCTCCCTACTGGTTGGTGGTGAAGAGCGGTGCGTGCCCGTCGAGGGTCAACTCCCACACCGGATCGCGGTCGGCCAATCGCGGGAACCCGCCGCGGTGGAACAGCAGCGGCCGCCCGCCGCGCAGGTCGAGCCCCTCGACGCGGGCCACGTGCAGTACGTGGTCGCCGCCGTCGTAGTTGCGCCACACCCGGCAGAACAGGTGGCCCACCGCGTCGGCCAGCCGCGGGAACTCGCCGTCCTCGTCCCGCCACGGCACGGGTTCGGCCATCGGCCGGCCCGCGAAGTGCATCGCGACGTCCCGCTGCCCCTCGCCGAGCACGTTCACCACGAACGCGCCGGACTCCAGGTGCGCGCAGGCCCGGCTGCGGCGGTCCAGCGCGGTCAGCACGAGCGGCGGGTCCAGCGACACCGACGTGAACGCGTTGACGGTGGCGCCGTGCACCACGTCGCCGCGCCGGCAGGTGACCACCGTGACGCCGGTGGGGAAGTTGCCGAGGAAACCGCGCAGCACGGGCGGTTCGACGGTCGCCGGGTCAGGCATGGACGTGCTCCTCTCGGATCGGCGGCGAGGTCAGCGCGTCCCGGAGCATCGCGCGCAGGATCGACGGGCTGTCCTCGGTCAGGAACGACTCGGCGTGGAACTGGGCGGTGGCCAGGCCCGGGCCGCGCAGCGCGAGCACCGCCCCGTCCGGGTCGCGGTCCACCAGCACCCCGCCCGGCAGCACGTCGTCGGCGGCGCGGGCGACGAAGCTGTTGTAGAAACCGGCCCACTGCTCGCGGCCGCGCCACCGGACCCGGATCCGCCGGCCCTGGTTGGGGCGCGGCAACCGGGTCAGCGGCAGGCCCAGCAGGTCGCAGACCACCTGGTGGCCCAGGCAGACCGCGACGAGCGGACCGCCCCGCGCCAGCGCGTCGGCCGCGATCCGGCGCAGTGCCGCCATCTTCGGCCGGGTGAGGTCGGTCGGGTCGCCGGGACCGGGTCCGAGCAGCAGCACCTCGTCGGCGTCCTGCTCGACCCGGTGCCACGGCGTGATCCGCACGGCGCACCCCAGCGCGCGCAGCTGGTAGGCCAGCATGGAGGTGAAGTCGTCCTCGGCGTCCACCACGACCACCCGCGTGCCGCGCGACGTGGGCCCGCTGCTCGGTCCGGTGCGCCAGAACTCCGACACGCCGTCGTTGCGGGCGCGCAGCACGTCGGCCACCTCGCCGTCGCGCGGCGGCGGTACGTCCACAGTGGACTTGGGCTCGCCGCTCAGCGCCCGGAGCAGACCGGCGGCCTTGGCCGAGGTCTCGGCCGCCTCGGCGGCGGGGTCCGAGTGCCGGACGATCGTGGAGCCGGCGGTGAGCCGGAACGCGCCGTCGGCCGCGATGTCCGCCATCCGGATCAGGATCGCCGAGTCGAGCGACCCGGGACCGTCCGCGCCGGCGAACGCGATCACGCCGCTGTAGTAGCCGCGCCCGTGCGGTTCGTGCGCGGCGACGGCGCGGCACGCGTTCTCCACCGGGCTCCCGGTCACGGTGGGCGCGAACATGGTGCGGCGCAGCACGTCCGCGAGCGGCCGGGCGCAGTGGCCGGTCAGGTGGTAGCCGGTGTGCGCGACGTGCGACATCCAGGTCAGGGTCGGCCCGGACACCGCGACGTCCCGGTCGCACAGCGCGGCCATCATCTTCAGCTCCTCGTCGACGACCATGTACAGCTCGTCGACCTCCTTCGGGTCGTGCAGGAACCGCAGCAGCCCGCCGGTGTCCGCGCCGCGCGCGGGGAACCGGTAGGTGCCGCTGATGGGGTTCATGGCGACCTCGCCGTCCCGCACCCGCACGTGCCGCTCGGGCGATCCGCCGACCAGGAACCGGTCGCCGGTGTGCACCAGGAACGTCCAGTAGGCGCCCTGCTCGCCGGTCAGCAGCCCGCGGAACACGGCGAGCGCGGTGTCCCGGTCGAAGTCCGCGAACCGACCGCGAAGACTGCGCGCCAGCACGAAGTTCGACCCCTCGCCCGCCTCGATCTCCTCCCGCACGATCCGGCGGACGGCGCTCGCGTAGGCCTCGTCGTCCAGGTCGAACCCGAGGTCGGTCACCGGCGGCACGGGGGCGGGCAGCGCGGCCCGCAGGTCGGCGAGCGGAACACGGTGGTGGGACAGGACTTCCATCGACAGCAGGGGCTCGCCGTCGTCCGGGCAGGCGAACCCGCGCTCGCGGATCTGCCGGTAGGGCAGCAGCACCAGGCTCGGCCGCGGCCCGTCGAGGTCCAATTCGGCCAGTTCCGCGTGGGCGCGCACCGGCCCGGCCAGCACCTCGACCTCACCGCCGCCCCGGTGCAGCAGCGCGAAGGGGCCGTCGGTGGGGACGGGGTCGGCGTGGTTCCGGGTGCCGGACCGCCTGCCGCCGCTCGGGATCGCCGCGGGACGGGTGGTGCGGCGCGGGCCGTCGGGAGCGATCGGCGCGGCGCGGCCGCCGGTGGTGTCCCGCGGTGATCGGGTCACGCGACCACCCGCGTCGGGTCGCGGTGCCAGTGGGCCACCGCGGCCACCGCCTGGGTCGCGTTCAGCCTCGGGTCGCACAGGGTCCGGTAGTGCTCGCCGCGTTCCACCACCGCGCCCGCGCCCTCGCACTCGTTCACGTCGGCGGGCGAAGCCTCCAGGTGCAGGCCGCCGGGTGTGCCGCCGTTGCCGGCCACCACCGCGACGAAGCGGCTGATCTCGGTCATCACGTCGGTCAGCCGGCGGGTTTTCAGGCCGTGCGCGCCGACGACCGTGTTGCCGTGCATCGGGTCGCACAGCCACAGCACCGGGTGCCCGGCCCGCGTCACGGCCCGCACCAGCGGTGCCAGGGCGTCGATGTCGGACGCGCCGAAGCGCGGGATCAGGGTCAACCGGCCCGGCGTGCGGTGCGGGTCGAGCGCGGTGCACAGGCGGAGCAGCTCGTCCTCGGTCATCGACGGGCCCACCTTGCACGCCACCGGGTTCGCGACCAGGGCCAGCAGCGCCACGTGCGCGCCGTCCAGCTGCCGGGTCCGCTCGCCGATCCACGGCCAGTGCGTGCTCGCCAGGTACGGCCGCCCGTCCGGCGCCGCGCGGACCTGCGGCACCTCGTAGTCCAGCAGCAGCGCCTCGTGGCTGGTCCACACCCGGTCCCGCGCGCCCGCGCCGCGGCCGAGGCCGTCGATCACGCCGACCGTGCGGCGGGCCGCGACGTGACCGAGCAGCACCCGGTCCGGGTCCGGCCTGCGGGCGGCGGGCGACGGGTCCGGCGCGTTGACGATCGAACCCCGGTACACCGGCAGCCGCACGCCTTCGCGCTCCTCGAACGCGTTCGAGCGTGGTTTGGCGTACTGGCCCGCGATCCGGCCGACCTTGAGCACCGGCGCGCCCGCGCCGACGCGCATGATGTCGCCGAGCACGTCGAGCTGCTCGACCTTGGGCCGCACGTCCTCGACGCCGCACTCTGCGGGGTCCTCGGCGCAGTCGCCGGCTTGCAGCACGCACAGCTCGCCCGCCGCGGCGCGGGCCAGCAGCCCGCCCAGCTCGCGGACCGACTCGTGGTCGACGATCGGCTCGGCGACCGACAGCCGGGTGCGCACCTCGGCCAGCCGCACCGGATCGCTCCACTCGGGTTGCTGCCGCGCGGGCAGCGCCTCGGCGGTCAGCACTTCCCCGAGCGGTGCGACGGGGGTCGTGTGGGTGGTCATCGTGGTTCCTCCCACGCCCGGCGGGGTGCGCCGGGCGGTTGCGGTCGGCGGGGGGTGCGCGGTCGGTTCAGCCGACGGGCGTGCCGGCCCGGTCCAGCTCGCCGGTGCGCTCGAAGTAGCGGATGAGGCGCGACACGGATCCCGGCTCGATGTCCGGGAAACCCAGGCCCAGCCGGTCGAGCAGGGTCGCGGTGGCCTCGTTGCGGTAGGTGTTGTCGCCCAGCTCCAGGGCGCCCTCGCGGAACAGGTCGACGGTGGCGGCCAGCGCGTTGTCGTCGGACCGCGCGAGCTCGGCCCACCAGCGGTCCTCCGGCACCACGTCGACCCGGTGGCCGGTGTCCCGGATGCCCCGGTACACGACGTCGAAGTCCGCGCCGCGCGGGTGGAACAGGTGCAGCTCGCGGTTGCGCGCCGGCTCGTGCCGGGACAGCGCGACGACCGCGCGGGCCACGAAGTCGACCGGCAGCAGGTCGGTGGCGAGCGTGTCGCCGGGCGGCGCCGAGCCGAGCTGGATGAAGCTCTTGACCTGGCGCCACAGGAAGTCGTCCGGCTGGCACGCGCCGGTCGTGCTGTCGCCGGAGATCCGGCCGATGCGGTGGACGGTGACCGGCAGGCCCTCGGCGCGGGCCGCGACGACGATCCGCTCGGCGACCCACTTGCTCTGCGTGTAGCCGATGCCCAACGCCTCGGGCGCGCTCGGCGTCGACGCCTCGTCCAGCACGGGCGAGGGTTCGGCGGGGGAGAAGACCGCGATGGTGGACATGTGGTGCAGGGGCTTCACCGTCCGGTGCGCGGCGAAACCCACGACCCGGCGCGCGCCGTCCACGTTGGTCGCCTTCACCGACGGGTACGGCAGCACGAAGTTGATGTGCGCCGCGGCGTGGTACACCGCGTGCACCCGGTCGGCGAGCGCGTCGTAGTCCGATTCGGACAGTCCGAAGTGGACTTCACCGAGGTCGCCCGGCACCGCGGTGACCCGGTCCGGGGTCAGCTCGTCGGCCAGGCCGTACCGGGTCGCGGTGTCGGTCAACCGCCGCCAGGCGTGGTCGGCGTCGTCCGCGCGGACCAGGCAGTGCACCCGCCACGGCGTGGTGCGCACCAGGTCCCGCAACAGGAACGCGCCGAGGAAGCCCGTCGCGCCGGTCAGCAGCACGTCGGTCACCCGGTCGTCCGGTGTCGGCTCGCCGGTCACCGCGAACCCGTCGGGCAGCCGCACCTCGGCGGTCAGGTCGATCGCGCGGGCACCCGCCTCGCCGCCCGCGAGCACCTCGCCGATCCGGTCCGCCATCCCGGCGACGGTCGGGTTGTCCAGCAGCAGTCGCAGCGGCAGCTCCACCTCGTGTTCCCGGCGCAGCCGGTAGGCCAGCTCGGTCGCCATGATCGAGTGGCCGCCGACGGCGAAGAAGTCGTCGTGCCTGCCCACCTCGCGGCCGAGCAGGTCGGCCCACTGCCGGGCGACCGCCTCCTCCAGCGGCGTGGCGGGCGGCTCGGTGTCCCGGTCGGTGTGCTCGGGCCGGAACAGGCCGGGCAGCGCCTTGCGGTCCGCCTTGCCGCTGGGCGCGACGGGCAACCGCGGCAGCGGCACCACGTGCGCCGGCACCAGGTGGTCCGGCAGCGTGCGGGCCAGCGCCCGGCGCACGTCCGCCGGGTCGTCCGGGCCGCCGACGACGAACGCGACCAGCCTGCGGTCGCCCGCGCCGACGTCCACCGCCGTCACCGCCGCCGCCTCGACCAGGTCGAGCGCGTCGATCGCCGCCTCCACCTCGGCCGGCTCGATGCGGAACCCGCGGATCTTGAGCTGGTCGTCCACCCGGCCCAGATAGGACAGCACGCCTTCGCGGTCGGACCGCACCAGGTCGCCGGTGCGGTAGAGCACCTCGCCGGGGTGGAACGGGTCCGGTCGGAAGCGGCGCGCGGTCTCGTCCGGCCGGCCGTGGTAGCCGGGCGAGAGCACCGGGCCGCCCAGGTGCAGCTCGCCGGGCACGCCGGGCGGCACGACCGCGCCGCGCCGGTCCAGCACCACCAGCCGCAACCCCGGGATGCCGGCGCCGATCGGCGGCGCGTCCGGCCAGCTCGCCGGATCGCCCGCGACGGTGTGCGACGTGGCGAGGTGGGTTTCCGACGGGCCGTACATGTTGAGCAGGCGCGCGTCCGGGTGCCGGGCGAAGAACTCCCTGATCTGCGGGGAGATCACCAGCTGCTCGCCGACGGAGGCGACCTCGCGCAGGTCGGGCAGCCGCACGTCGGCGTCCACCGCGATCGCGGCGAGTCCTTGCAGCGCGACGTAGGGCAGGTACACCCGGGCCACCCGGTGGGTGCGCAGGTGACCGGCCAGCGCGTGCAGGTCCTTGCGGGTGTCCTCGTCGACCAGCACGACGGAGCCGCCCGCGCACAGCGTGCCGAGGATCTCCATCACCGACACGTCGAACGACAGCGACATGTACTGGAGCGTCGGGCCCTGCGCGCCGACCGGCGACAGCTCGTGCTGGCAGCGCACCAGGTTCGCGACCGTCTCGTCCTTGATCACCACGCCCTTGGGCGTGCCGGTCGAGCCGGAGGTGTAGACGACGTAGGCGTCGTCGCCCGGCTCCTTGACCCGACCCACGTTCCCGGCCGGGTGGGCGGAGAAGTCCTCGCGGTCCACGTCGAGCCGGTCGGCCCCGGCGGGCAGGTCGAGCCCGGACGCGGTGAGGATGAGCTTCGCGCCGGCGTCGGACAGCATGGTGGCGACGCGGTCGCCCGGGTAGGCCGGGTCCACCGGCACGTACGCCGCGCCCGACTTCAGCACCGCGAGCAGCGCCACGACCGCGTCCGCCGACCGGGGCAGGAACAGGCCGACGCGGTCGCCGACCCCGACGCCCCCGGCCCGCACCGCGTGCGCCAGCCGGTTCGCCCGCGTGTTCAGCTCGGCGTAGGTCAGCCCGTCGGGGCGCACCGCGATCGCGTCCGGCGTGCGCGCCACCTGCTCCTCGAACAGCTCGGTGGTCGGGCGCGGCGGCTCGCGCAGCGCCACCCGGTCGTCCCGGTCCAGCAGCGCGCGTTCCTCGGCGTCGGTCAGCAGCCGCACCTCGCCCAGCCGGGCGTCGGGCGCGGCGGCGAACGCGTCGAGCACCCGCACCAGCCGGTCGCCCAGGCCGCGCACGGTGTCCGCGTCGAACAGGTCCGTGTCGTACTCGACCACGGCGTGCAGCGAGCCGTCGTCCTCCGGTTGCAGCACCAGGGACAGGTCGTACTTCGCGCCGTGGCCGACATCGCGTTCGATCCGCAGCGCCCGGTCGCCGCGCACGACCCGCGCCGCGCCGGGCGGGGTCAGCACGAGCATGGTCCGGATCAGCGGCGAGTAGCCGCCGCCGCGCCGGGGCGCGACCCGTTCCACGACCTTCTCGAACGGCGCCCAGCGGTGCCGCAGGGCCGCCGAGGCCTCGGCGCGCACCGCGTGCAGCAGTTCGCGGACCGTCGTGCCGTCCTCGAGCCGGTGCCGCAGCACGACCATGTTCACCAGGTATCCGATCAGGTCCTCGGCCTCGGCCGGGTCGCGCAACGACACCGGCGTGCCGACCGCGACCTCGTCCTGGCGCGCGTACCTGGCCAGGGTCAGCGCGTACGCGGCGTGCGCGATCATGAACAGCGTCACGCCCTCGGCCGCGCCCAGCTCCCGCAACCGGTCCACCACCGGTGCCGGCACCTCGAAGGGCAGCACGTCGCCCGCGAACCGGCGGGTGGCCGGGCGCGGTCGGTCGGTGGGCAGGTCCAGCGCGGGCAGCCCGTCGCCGAGGTGCTCGGCCCAGTGCGCGAGCGCGGCCTCGTCGGCGCGGGACTCCTGCCACCGCGCGAAGTCCGCGTACTGCGGGAGGTCCCGGCGGTCGGCGGTCGGCAGGTGGGCGGCCACCTCGTCGTAGCGGGCCAGCAGCTCGGTCAGGAACACCCCGGCGGACGCGGCGTCCGAGGCGGCGTGGTGGATGTTGCACACCACGGTGGTTTCCGGCGCGGTCGACCGTCGCGCGCACAGCACCGACACGACCGGACCCTGGGTGAGGTCGAGCCTGGTCCGGGCCACCTCGGCGGCGAACCGCGCGGGCGCGGCGTCGTCCGCGTACTCCTCGACCCGGTAGCGGAACCGGGCGTGCGGCGACACCACCTGGGTCAGCACGCCGTCGCGCAGCTCCAGGGTGGTGCGCAGCACCTCGTGCCGCCGCACGACCCGGCGCACCGCCTCGCGCAGCACGTCCGGGTTCAGCTCCTCGGGGAGCCGGAGGTGGAACGGGCCGTTGTACGCCGTCGAGTCGGGCGCGTACTGGTCGGCCAGCCACAGGCCGCCCTGGCCCGCCGACGCCGGCATCCGGTCCCGGTCGGCGAGGCCGGCGCGCAGCTCGGAATCCCCGCCGCCGCGGGCTTTCCCGACGGCGGCGGCCAGGTCGGCGACCGTGTCGCACCCGTCGAGCTCGGCCGGGCCGAACACCGCGCGGACGGACGGGCCCAGATCGGCGACGCCGCGCGCGGACAGCGAGTCGGTCGCGGTCAGGTCGGTCGTGCCGGTGACCGCGCGTGCCAGGTCCAGCACGGCGGATTCCAGCGTGGGATCCACGATTCCGGTCGCCTCCTTTCCGGTGGTGCGGTCGGGAACGGGCTCAGCGGGGCACGGACTCCTCGTCGCGCAGCGAGGCGATGAAGCCCGCCAGCTGCTCGACGGTGCCGTGCCGGAACACGTCCTCGGTCTCCACGTCCACCGCGAAGATCTTGCGCAGCCGGTTGGCCAGCTGGACGAAGTGCAGCGAGTTGCCGCCGTGGCCCAGGAAGGAGTCGGTGGCGGTGAATTCCGGGTTGCCCGAGATGTCCTTCCAGGCCTGGAGGATCACCGGCTCGAGGAGGGTGGTCGCGTCGCTCATGTCGTCACCTTTCGCGGTCGTTCGGATCGCCGACGGATCGGTCAGCGCGCTTCGGTCGATCTTGCCGTTCACGTTGTGCGGCAACCGGTCCCGGTGGTGGAACACGGACGGCACCGCGTAGCGGGGCAGTCGGGCGGACAGGTGGGCGACCAGCTCGTCGGGCTCGCGCGGCGCGCCGTCCGCGGTGGAGTAGAACGCGGTGAGCCGCTTCTCCTCGACGTCCTCGCCGAACGCCTTCACCACGGCCTGCGCCACGGCGTCGTGGTCGCGCAGCGCCAGTTCCACCTCGCTGATCTCGACCCGGAACCCGCGCACCTTCACCATGCTGTCGGCGCGGCCCACCAGCACCACGTCGCCTTCGCCGGTGGTGCGGGCCAGGTCGCCGGTGCGGTAGCGCGGCGTGCCGTCCGGGCCGGGCGCGAAGCGCTCGGCGGTCAGCTCCGGGTCGAGGTAGCCCAGCGCGAGCCCCGAGCCGCCGATGCACAGCTGCCCGACCTCGCCCGGCGCGCACGGGTTCGAGTCCTCGTCCAGGACCTCGGCCACCACGCCCGGCAGCGGTGTGCCGACCGGGACCCGATCGTGCGCGTGCACGTCCGCGGGCGTCCGGATCGGGTGCAGCAGCGAGATCGAGGAGTTCTCCGTGCAGCCGTAGCCGTTGTAGATCGTCGCTTCGGTGGTCGCGGCGGCGCGGGCCAGGTGCGCGGGCGAGGGGAAGTCGCCGCTGAGCAGCACCACCCGCAACCCGCGCAGGACGTCCGGCTCCTCGTCCACGACCAGGTTGAACAACCCGCCGGGCAGGCTCATCACGGTGACCCCGTTGGCCAGCACCGCCTCGCGCAGCGCGGGCAACGACGGGAGACCCGCGGGCAGCACCACGAGGGTCGCGCCGTGCAGCAGGCTCAGCCAGATCTCGATGGTGGACGCGGCGAAGGAGTACGCGGCCAGCTGCACCAGGGTGTCCTGCTCGGTGACCGCCGGCGCGCCCTGGTCCGGGCCGAGCCTGGCCAGGCCGCGGTGGGCGATCCGCACGCCTTTGGGGCGGCCGGTCGAGCCGGAGGTGAACATCAGGAACGCGACGTCCTCACCGTCCACTTCGGACTCGTGCGGTTCGGCGTCGGTGGTCAGGAGTTCCTCCAGCGGCACGACGTCGGCGTCGAACGCCTGGTCGCCGTCGTGCACCAGCAGGCGCAGCCCGGACTCCTCGACCACCCGGGCCAGGAACCGCTCCGGGTGCTCGGGGTTGAGCGGCACGACGCACGCGCCGGCCTTGAGGATGCCGAGCAGCACCACGTACAGCTCCGTCGACCGGCCCAGGTGGACACCCACCGGTTCGCCGGGGCGGACGTTCCAGCGGTCGCGCAGCGCGCCCGCCACCCGGCCGGACCGCAGGTCCAACTCCGCGTAGGTGGTGACGCGGTCCCGTTCCACGAGCGCGGTGCGGGTCGCGAACTCCCTCGCGGCGTCGGCGAAGCGGGCGGTGAGGGTCGGTTCGAGGGTGTGCTGATGTCGTCGTGGCACGTGAGATTGTCCTTCCTGCTGCTCGGACGCGGCGCGGCCACCGCGAGCACGAGCGCGCCGCCGGCACGGGCGGGGAAGTGGTGTGGACCCCAGTCGCGTGCACCGCCCGGACCGCCGGCCCCCGTGTGCGGGGTATTCCTCGTCGGCCCGAGCTGGTTGTCACGCAGAAATCAGTCTGCTGCTTCCGACTTGAGGTGTCAACACGGGGGAGCGGGTGCTGCGGGTATTCGTTGCACTGTTGCACCAGGTGCGGGAGGCCCCGTCCGCCGCTTGGTGGCACTTCGCCGAAAAACGCGCAAGAAAGTCGTCTTCGGGTGTGAAAGCCGAGTTCAGGGGGTAGGAGCGAGGGTGAAGGCCGGAGTTTCCGGTGGTACTGACCGGTGATTCGCCGATCGCCAAAATGGTGCCGGCGGGTTGGGTGCGAGAGGGCGTCGAGTGCTGCGCCGGTAATGGATCAGCAATGAAAGCGCCGCCGGATGATGTCCCTGGGGAAACCATCTGGCGGCGTGATTTCGGCGGGCGCGCCGGGGTGGGTCAGCGGGCCCCGAGCAGTTCCGCGAGCGCGTCCGGGTCGGCGCGCACCGCGTCGGGGCGGAACCCGGCGTCGACCTGGTGCACGCGGCACCCCCGGCGCTCGGCGACCGCCCGCAGCCGGTCCCGCGCGACGCGCGACCGCGGGTCCGTGGTCGGTCCACAAAGGACGGTCGTGGGCAGTCGTGCCGGGTCGACGTCCGCGACGCGCACGACCGTCGCCCGCCAGCCGAGTCGACGGGCGAGGTGGGCGAGCGTCCACGCGGCCGGGTGGCCCAGGTCCACGACCAGGAGCGGACCGAGGTCGGGCACCGGGCCGGCCGGTGTCGTCCACTGTGCGCCGAACTCCTCACGACGGCGCGCCAGAGCTTCGGCAACCCGCAGGGTGGAGGGCGGCACGGGCGCGCCGCCCGACACCTGCCGCGGGTGCGGGGTGGTGCCGGGTGCGCCGACGTCGCCGCGCGGTGCGGCCGGTGTCCCGGTACGGCTGTGCGGCACGGCGGGTGGCGGCGTGCCGGTGTGGTCGGGTTCGGTGGCGTCGCGCGTCGCCGCGGAGGATCCGCCGCCGGCCGGCCGGGCGTGCGAGGGGCCTTGCAGGGCGCGCACCAGGCCGGCGACCTTGTGGTGGGTCTCGTGGGCCTCGGCGTCCGGGTCGGAGTCCGCGCCGATCGTCGCGCCCACCGACAGCGTCAGCCGTCCCGACGGGTCGAGGTCGGCGGTGCGGATGAGGGTGGCCGCGTCCAGGTCGCCGTTCGGCTCGAACAGCGCGACCGCGCCGCCGTAGTAGCCGCGGCCGGTCGGTTCGCGCGCCTCGATCACCCGCAGCGCGCCCGCGAGCGGCGCGCCGATCGCCGTGGAGGCGAACATGGTGCCCGCCAGCGCCCGGTGCGCGTCGACACCGCCGCGGCCGCGCAGCACGCACGCGGTGTGCGCGAGCGTGCCCATCGGCACCAGCAGCGGTCCGTCCACGGTGATCGCGTCGGGTTCCAGCGCGCACAGCAGCGCGAGTTCGGCGTCCACGGTCGCGGTCAGCTCGTCGGACTCCTTGCGGTCGGCCAGGAACGCGAGCAGGCCTGCTTCCTCCGGTCCGGACGGCGGGTACCGGTACGTGCCGCAGGTCGGGCGCAGCACCACCTCGCCGTCCCGCAGCCGGACCTGGCCCTGCGGCGTCGCGCCGACCAGCGCCCGGGTGCCGTCGTGCACCGCGAACGTCCAGTACGCGCCGGTTTCCGCGCGCAGCAGCGCGGCGAACAGGCCCACCGCCGCGCCGGGTTCCAGCCGGGCGGAAAAGTCGCGGCGCAGCAGGCAGTGCGTGACGTCGACGCCGAGGTCCTCGTCCCGCACCCGGCGGGCCAGGTCCGCGTACGCCGCGTCGGTCGTGGTGAACCCGGCGTCGCGCACCGGGGCGGAGGTCGGGTGCGGCAAGGACTCCAGGTCGACGGTGTGCCGTTCGTCGGCCACCAGGACGCGCAGCGGCGTGCCGTCGTCGTGGCACGGCAGCCCGCGTTCGGCCAGTTGCCGGAAGGGCAGCAGCGCCACCGAACCGGACGGTCCCACCGGGATGTCGGCCACCGCGTCCACCGTCACGACGGAGCCGATCAGCACCTCGACGGCGCGGTTTCCCCGGTGCAGCAACGCGAACGGCGGTGGGTCGGGTGCGGTCAGGCGCGTCGGCAGGGCGTCGGGCATCGGGGTGGTGGGTCTCCGTCCTCGGGTTCGCGCGGTGTTTTCGCCCGCCGTTCCGAGGGTAACGACTTCAGGGGGAATCGCATCCGGAGCACCACGACCAGCCAGGAGGCAACCACATGCGCGTCGCGGTCGTCGGCGGAGGACCGGGAGGGCTGTACCTGGCCGCCCTGGTGAAGCAGGTCGAACCGGCGCACGAGGTGATGGTGTGGGAACGCGGCGCGCGGGACGAGACGTTCGGCTTCGGCGTCGTGTTCTCCGACGGCGCGCTCGGGGGCATCGGCGCGGCCGACCCGGCGCTGTCCGCCTCGATCGCCGACCACTTCGCCCGGTGGGAGCGGGTCGACGTGCGCTACCGGGGCGAGACCGTGTCCCAGGACGGCTACCGCTTCTCCGCGATCGAGCGGCGCACGCTGCTGCGCCTGCTCCGGGAACGGGCCCGCGCGGTCGGCGCTACCCTCCACTTCGGACGGTCCGCGCCGCCGGTCGAGGAGCTGCGGTCCGGGTTCGACCTCGTGGTGGCCGCCGACGGCGTCGGCTCGGAGGTCCGGGCCGCGCACGACTTCGGCACCGAGTCGACCCCGCGCGACTCCCGGTTCCTCTGGCTCGGCACGGACCGCGAGTTCGACGCGCTGACCTTCGGGGTGGTCGAAACCCCGCACGGCGTCATGCAGGTGCACGCCTACCCCTACGCGCCCGGCCGCAGCACGTTCATCGTCGAGACCACCGACGCGGTGCTGGCCCGCAGCGGCCTGGACGCGCCGGACCGCGCGCCGGAGGGCCCGATCGCGGACCTGTTCGCGGACCTGCTGGAGGGTCACCGGGTGGTGTGCCGCACCCCGCGCTGGGGCCGGTTCACGTCGGTGCGCAACGAGCGGTGGAGCCGCGACGGGCTGGTGCTGCTCGGCGACGCCGCCCACACCACGCACTTCTCCATCGGGTCGGGCACCAAGCTCGCCATGGAGGACGCCCTGGCGCTCGCGATGGCGCTGTCCGACCACGGCGCGGTGCCCGAGGCGCTCGCGGCCTACGAGGCGGAGCGGAAACCGGTTGTCGCCCGGATGCAGCGGGTCGCCGAGATCAGCCGGGACTGGTTCGAACGGGTGGCCGAGCACGTCGGCGCGCCCGCGCCCGAGTTCGCCGGCCGGCTGCTGACCCGCAGCGGTCGGATCGGCCACCGCGACCTGCCGCTCCTGGACCGCGACCACGTCCGCCGGGTCCGCGAGTGGTTCGGCCGCGCGCCCGCCGGCGTGAGGCCCTGACGTCGCCCGACCGGGCGGACAGAGTCCTCGGCCCCTGACCGGTGTCCGACGTCACGTGGTAAAATGATTTCCTCCCGGAAACCATGCGGGCGGCGCAGGCAGTACCACACCGGCACGGTCCCGCCGCCGGCGGAACTTGCGAGGCGCCTCATGACCACGGTGAGCGACACCCGGCAGGTCGGTTCGGTCGAGCCTGGCGAACTGGAGAACGCCCTGGCCCACCTCCAGTGCGTGCTGGTGGCCAGGCGGACGCGGGCGAACCCCGAGCACGTCACCTGGCAGCAGTACGACATCCTGGAGAACCTGCGGCTGCGGTCGAGGATGACGCCCTCGCAGCTCAGCGAGTCGCTGGGGGTGTCGCGGCAGAGCATGTCGAAGGCGTTGCGGTTCCTCAAGGACCGCGAGCTCGTCGCCCAGGTCGCCGACGGCCCGGACCGGCGCGAGCTGACCACGACGTTGACCCAAGCCGGTCGCGAGTTCCTGGACCGGGCGGCGGACAGCAGGCGGGACGCGGCGGCGGTCGCGGCGACCGCGATGACGCCGGGCGAGCAGAGCATCTTCGCCGAGCTGTGCCAGAAGGTCGCGGACGCGCTGTACGAGCACGCCCAGTCCCCGCTGGAGAAGGACGTCGTCTGACCCGAGGAACCGACACCGTCCACTGTGGACGGATCAGGGCGTCACCGGGACGTTGGTCAACCCGGCGGTCGCCCGGGTCACCGTGTTGGAGGCGTGCACGACGTTCGGCAGCGCGCCGCACTTCGACACCGAGGTGATCAGGATCGCGTAGCCGCCGACGCCGCCGAGGTCGGACCTGTTGTCCCGCCA
This sequence comes from Actinosynnema sp. NPDC020468, assembly GCF_040642015.1. Classification (NCBI taxonomy): domain Bacteria; kingdom Bacillati; phylum Actinomycetota; class Actinomycetes; order Pseudonocardiales; family Pseudonocardiaceae; genus Actinosynnema; species Actinosynnema sp. NPDC020468. The sequence continues at coordinate 26,406 of NZ_JBFAEO010000026.1, read as the reverse complement.
GGTGTTCCCGCAGCCGGTGGCGAACGCGGGCGTGGTGACCGGGTTGTGCGTCTCGTAGCCGTTCGCGAACGGGCCGGGCCCGGAGAACGTCCCGGTATTGCCCTCGATCACGTAACCGGTGCCCTTGACGTCGACCCACGAGTCGGCCGAGTTCTGGCCCGAGACGCCCGTGCCGTCGAACGTGTTGCCGCGCAGGACGCCGTTCGCGGTGCCCTCCTTGACGTCGACCGCCTCGGCCGCGACGCCCGGCCCGATCCGGTTGCCCAGCACCTGCACCCGGTCGGTCCGGTCCACGCCGCCGGAGTTGCCGTGGCACGCCCAGTTCGAGCCCGCCGAGCCGAGGTAGACGCCCTCGCCGTAGCCCGGCTGGACCAGCCCGGTGTCGGTGATCGTGGAATCGCGCAGCACGCCGTCCGCCGACGACCGGCGGAAGTGCACGCCCTCCTCCTCCACGTGGTCCACCCGCAGGCCGTCGAGCACGACGTGGTGCGAGTCGTCCACCACGACGCCCTTCTTCGAGTCCCGCACGGTGAACCCGCGCAGCGCCCAGTACGGCGCGCCGTAGAGCCAGAACCCGTAGCCGGAGTCCCAGCCCGGGGTCGGCACGGGGCAGCCAGGGCCCTCGCCCGACGGGCCGTCGTTGACCAACACCGCGTCCGCCGGTCCGGTGAGCGTGATCGGCTCCGCCGCGGTGCCGGGCGTGGTGGCGGTGAACGCGCCCCGGTAGACGCCGGCCGCCAGTCGGATCGTCCGACCCGGCACGGCCGCCGCGAGCGCCGCGCTCAGCTGGGCCGCGGTGGACACGTCCACGGTGGAACCGGTGCCGGTGCCCGCGGCGGTGGTGGCCGACACGGTCGCGCCGGGGGAGGGGTTGCCCGCCGCGTCCCGGGCCCGGACGGTGAGCGGGTAGGTGGTGGCCGGCGCCAACCCGGTGACGGTGGCCGAGGTCGTGCCGGTGGTCGCGAGCAGCGTCGTGCCGGTGAGCACCTGGTACTCGGTGACGCCCACGTCGTCGGTGGAGGCGTTCCACGCCAACGACACCGAGCCGGCCGTGACGCCGGTGACCCGGGGCGCGCCGGGTGCGGTCGGCGGGGTGGTGTCCGGCGCGGGACCGGCGCCCGCGCACGGCCTGCCGTCGACCACGCAGCCGGTCGGCAGGCCGAGGCCCGTGACGTTGAAGCCGAACAGCGCCGTGCCGCCGGGTTCGACGCGGCCGTTGAACGGCGCGTTGGCGAACCGGTAGTGCTGCCCGGTGCGGGTGAGGACCGAGCTCCAGGAGCCCGTCACGCCGGTGCCGGCCGGCAGGTCGAACTCGACCACCCAGCCCGTCGCCGCCGCGTCGCCGGTGTTGGTGATCGTGAACTGACCGCCGTACCCCTTGTCCCACACCGACTTCTGGCCGAACGCGGCGGTCAGCGCGGGCGCCGCCGCCCAGGCCCGGCCCGCGGTCGTCACACCGGCGACGAGGAGCACGGCGACACCCAGCGCCGGCAGACGTTTTCCCATGCCGAAGACACCCTTCGCGGATCGACGGGACGGTGTCGCGGCTCACCCCCGGTTGGTCGGGAGCCATCCAAGTCGGCGAGGGCGCTCCGCGTCAACGGGTCGGGAGGAGGGCCGCGGCTCGGTGGCACCGGGTGACCACCACCTCCGGCGGGCGCCGCGCGCGAACCGGGGTGGCGCGGCGGGTGTTCCGGGGGAGGTGGCGAGGTCGCGAGGCGGCCGGATACCGTGCGGCGGTGATCATCTGGCTCAACGGCGGGTTCGCGGCGGGGAAGACGACGCTGGCGCGGGAGTTGCACGGGCGGTTGCCGGACTCGCTCGTGTTCGACCCCGAGGAGCTCGGCGTCGCGCTGTGGAAGTGGGTGCCGCCCAACGACGACTTCCAGGACCTGGCGAGCTGGCGGGAGCTGGTCGTCGCGACCGCGTCGGCGCTGCGCAGGCACCACGCGGCCACGGTGATCGTGCCGATGTCGCTGGTCCGCGACGCCTACCGGGCGGAGATCCTCGGCGGACTGGCGGCGGCGGGCGAGGACGTGCTGCACGTCTTCCTGGACGCGGACGTCGACGTGCTGGGCGCGCGGCTGCGCGACCGGATGCCGCCCCCGGTCCTGCCGGTCTCGGGTCAGTCGCCCCTGGACTGGGCGCTGAGCCGGTTGGACCCGACGGCCGGCGCCCGGCAGCCGGAGGGGACGGTCGTGCTGCGCTCGGACCGGCTCACCCCGGCCGAACTGGCCGACGAGGTGCTGGCCGCGAGCCGCCGGCGCGTCGACTCCGCCCGGTAGACCCGGATCCACGACCGCGGCCGGGACTCGGGTCCACAGTGGGCGAATCGGGAGTTAAGGGGTCGGCGCGGCGGTCGCCTCTCGGCGAGTGGCACGTGGCGGCTCCAGCCTGACGGTATTCCGCGACGGCGCTAGGTGAGGCCCGGGGACACGGACCGCACCGACCGATCTCCTCAACGAGCCGGGTCGTCCCCGTGTTCCCGAGTCGGTGTGACGTGCGTCTCCCTCGAACCGGAGGGGTGGTCGGGCCAGTCCCAGCGCACCGAGAACCCACCCGGGCCGAAACCCAGCGCGACCGCGTGCGCGTGGCCGGCGGCGGAGACGGGCATGTGGCGGCGGTGGTGGGGCTCGGGGTTCTCCGGCCGGGTCGAGTAGTGGTAGCAGGCCCGGGGCAGCGCCGCCGGGTCGAAGCGCAGCTCCACCACGTAGTCCCGCACCGGGTGCCGGAACACCCGGCAGTACGAGTCGTCGCCGCGCGGGAACGGCGGGCCGGGCAGCACGGACGCGTGCTCGATCACGATGGTCTCGCCGCGGGCCAGCGCCCGGTCGAACAGCAGTTCCGCCGCGACCACGCCCGGTTGCCGGATCACCCGGCCGAGATCACACGACTGGAGGGGGATCACCTCCGGTGTCGGCGCGCCGGACGCCGCCATGTCGTGCACCGAGATCCAGCGGTCCGGACCGTCCTGTTCGGCCCGGAGCACCTGGCGGGTGGTGATCCGGCGCAGACCGCGGTCCGGCGCGATCTCGACCACGACGTGCAGGTTGATCCGGGTCAACGCGTCGTCGGACCGCACGTCCACCCCGGCGAGCAGGGACGCGACCCGGTCGGCGGAGGACCACATCCGCTCCAGCGGCGGCACCGGTTCGACCTGCCGCACCCGGCCACGCGGTCGGGGCGCGCCGAGCAGCGCGGTCAGCGAGCCCGGCGGCACCTCCAGCACGACCTCCAGGTGCTTGAGCGCGGCGAGCGAGTCCGGCCGCTCGGGTCGACGCCTGCCGGACTGCCAGTAGCTCAGCGTCGCGACGCTGACCGCCGCGCCGCTGCCGCGCAACCGCTGCTGGATCCGGTCCAGGCCCAGGCCCCTGGCCCGGATGGCCGCGCGCAGGGCCACGGCGAACGGGTCGTCCCGGCGATCGGCGGGCACCGGCCCGCTCCGGGTGTGGCGCATCGAACCTCCTCGTCCGAGGGGACCACCGGAGGACACTACGCGGCGGACAGCCCGCCGGACAGCGGCCTCGGCGCCCACCCCGAAGGCCCCTCCGGGCGTTCGGGCCGGGTGTTCCCACGTCGTCGGCACGACGCGGTCCGACACCGTGCCACAGTCGTCCGACCCCGGACAACCGCCAGGTCAGCGCCGTCGTTGCCAGTCCGACCGGCACCCGTCCCGACCTCGGGCGGCGGTGCTCGGGGCGGGTGCGGCGCCGGGTGGCGGGCGGCCGAACGCCCCGACGCGCACGCCCACCCGGCGGGCAGACCAATGCCGCGCCGATCGGCCTTCCGGAGCGGGTCCGCGCGCCGCGCGCGCTACCACAGCCGGCCCTCGCGGTCCCACATCGTGCGCGTCGTTGACGGGTCCAGTCGATCTTCCTAGCGTCCCGTGGTGGAAGGGGGTTGCCCGTGACGCACCTCGGGGTTCGGGCGGCCGGTGACGACGTCCTCGACGTCGCCCGCGCCGCGGAACGCGCCAAGCTCGACTTCGTCCTGTCCGACGACCTCACCGCGCTCGCCGCCGCGTCGGCCGTCACCACGCGCCTCGGCCTGGTCGCCGAGGTCGACTCGGCCGGGCACGAGCCCTACGACCTGGCCCGCCGGCTGCAAACCCTCGACCTGCTCAGCGCGGGCCGGGCCGGCTGGACCGACCTGGCCTCGGACGCCCGCGCCACCGAGTTCCGCGCGGTGCTGGAACTGCTGTGGGACAGCTGGTCCGCCGACGACCTGCCCACCGACCCGACCGCGGGCCGGTTCGTGCGGCCGGGCGCGGGGGAGTTCACCCACCGGGGCGAGCACTTCGACGTGGTGGGCCGGTTCAGCACGCCGCGCGGACCGCAGGGGCGGCCGGTGTCGTTGGCGGGCCTGGACGTGCTGGTCGTGGAGCCGGACGCGGTGGAGGACACCGTGCGCCGCCTGCGCGCCGAGAACGCCTTCCGCGCCGAGTACGCCGGCGTGACCTTGCGCGAGCACCTGGGGGCGTCGTGAGCGCGCGCCCGGTGGGTCGGCGACCGGTGGGTCGGATCGGCCTGGTTCGCGCCGGGCACGCGGCTTTGGCTTCGCACGGCCGTTCGAGGGCGGGGCGACGCGAGCGGTTCGGTGTCGGGCGCGTGGCTTTGGCTTCGCGCGGACGTTCGAGGGCAGGGCGGGGCGCCTGGCTCGGTGTCGGGTACGCGGCTTTGGCTTCGCGCGGGCGTTCGGGCGCGGTGGGGCTGGTTCGTGTCGTGGGCGCGGGTTCGGTGTCGCGCGAGTTCCTGGAGGCGTCGTGAGTGTGCGGTTGGCGGTGGCGTTGGAGGGCGCGGGGTGGCATCCCGCCGCGTGGCGTGACCCGGCGGCCCGGCCCGCGGACCTGTTCCGCGCCGGCTACTGGGTCGACCTGGTGCGCGAGGCCGAGGCCGGGTTGGTGGACCTCGTCACGTTCGAGGACGCGCCGGGCGTGCAGTCCGCGTCGCTCACCGGTCCCGACGACCGGGTGGACCAGGTGCGGGGCCGGGTGGACGCGGTGTTGGTCGCGGGTGCCGTCGCGCCGCACACCTCGCGCGTCCGGCTGGTGCCGACGGTCAACATCACCCACACCGACCCCGCGCGGGTCGCCGAGGCGTTGACCTCCCTCGATCGGGTCAGCGGCGGCCGGGCCGGGTGGCGGCCGCAGATCTCCGCGCGCGCCGCCGACGCGGACCACTTCGGCCGGCGGACGACGCCCGCGTTGAGCCCGCAGGACGTCACCCACCCCGATCGGATCGCGGCCCGGCTGCGGGTGCTGTTCGAGGAGGGCGCGGGTTTCGTGCGCGCGGTGCGCGAGCGGTGGGAGGGCGCGTTCGTCACCAGCCTCGCCCACGCCGCCATCCCGTACGAGTTCGCCGCCAAGGGCGCGGAGATCACCTACGTGACGCCGCACTCGCGGGTCGACGTGAACCGGGTCCTCGCCGAGGTGCGGGCCGCCGAGACCGCGGTGGGCCGCACCGGACCCCCGCTCGAGGTCTTCGCGGACCTGCTGGTGTTCCTGGACGAGACGCCCGGCGCGGCCGAGGAGCGCAAGAAGCGGTTGGACGCGCTGGACGGCGCCGAACTGGCGTCGGACGCGCTGGTGTTCACCGGCACCGCGGGCGAACTGGCCGACCTGCTGATCGGGTGGCGGGAACTGGGCCTGGCCGGGTTCCGGCTGCGACCGGGCGTGCTGCCGCTCGACCTGGAGCGGATCACCCGGGACCTGGTGCCCGAACTGCGGCGCAGGGGCGTCTACCGGGACGCCTGCTGACCCCGCCGTTCGGGTGCGTCTTCCCGCCGTGCCAGGCCATCCGGCCCAATTCCCCGCCGAACACGGGTTCGGGAAGGCGTGCGGCACCTAGCCTTCGGCTCGTCGTTCGGCGAGCGGGGGAGGGCTTGTGGGAGCACGGGCTTGGGCGGCGGTCGGCGCGCTGGCGGCGGGCGGTGTCGTCGGCGTCGCGCCGATCGCGGTGGCGGACGTGCCGGGAGCCGGACCGGGCGCGGTCGACGGCAGCTACGTCGTGGTGCTCAAGGGGCCGGCCGGCTCCGCGACGGCGGTGTCGTTGGCCTCGCGGTACTCCGGCACCGTCGGGCGCACGTTCACCCACGCCCTCAACGGTTTCTCGGTCCGGATGGACGAGACGCACGCCCGTCGGCTCGCGGCCGACCCGGCGGTGGCGTACGTGCAGCACAACCGCAGGCTCCGGGCGGCCGGCGAGCAGCACTACCCGCCCTCCTGGGGCCTGGACCGCGTCGACCAGCGCTCGCCGGACCTGGACGACTACTACCGCTGGTCGACCGACGCGGCGGCGGTGACCGCGTACGTGATCGACACCGGGGTCCGCACCACGCACGAGGAGTTCGGCGGTCGGGCCAGTTGGGGCGCCAACACCACCGGCGACGGCAAGGACGAGGACTGCTACGGCCACGGCACGCACGTCGCCGGCACCCTCGGCGGCGCCTCGTACGGCGTGGCCAAAGGCGTGAAACTGGTGTCGGTCAAGGTGTTGGGCTGCGACGGGTCCGGCACCAGCGAGGGCGTCGCGGCCGGCATCGACTGGGTGGTGGCGCACCACGTGTCCGGACCGGCGGTGGCGAACCTCAGCCTCGGCGGCGACGCGCCCGACCTGGTGGTCGAGGACGCGACCCGGCGGCTGGTCGCGGACGGCGTGGTCACCGCGGTCGCGGCGGGCAACGACCACGACGACGCGTGCCTGCACTCGCCGGCGCGCACCCCGGAGGCGATCACGGTCGCGTCCAGCAGTGAGTACGGCCTGGCCGCCGACCCGCGCTCGTCGTTCTCCAACTACGGCTCGTGCGTCGACCTGTTCGCGCCGGGCGAGTACATCCGGTCGGCCGGCGCGGGCTACGACGCGGCCACCGAAACCCTGAGCGGCACCTCGATGGCGACACCGCACGTGGCCGGCGCGGCGGCGCTGCTGCTGGCCCGGGATCCCGGCGCGACACCGGCCCAGGTGGCCGCGGCGCTGGTCGCCGACTCGACCAAGAACGCGGTGCGGGACGTGCGGGGCTCGCCGAACCGGCTGCTGATGGTCGACACCGGGTACCGCGCGGGCTACCCGTACGTCGCCGACCCCGGGGTGCGCGCCGGTCGGATCGGCGTCGCGATGAGCATCCCGAACTCGGCGGTGAACGGGATCGCGCCGTACACCTGGACGTCGACGCCGCTGCCCGCCGGGTTGAGCATCAACCCCACCACCGGCACGATCTCCGGCACGCCGACCGCCACCGCGGTGAACCTCGCCGTCACGGTGACCGCCACGGACAAGGACCGGAAGGCGGGCACCCGGACGTTCCGGCTGTTCACCACGCCGGCGACGTGGAGTTGCGCGGCCAAGGGGCAGAAGTTCGCCAACCCCGGCTTCGAGCAGGGCCGCGAGGTCGGCTGGCGGTCCAGCCGCACGCTGATCATCGTGCAGGGCACCGGTGCGGACGCGCCGCGCACCGGCACATGGAACGCCGAACTCGCCGGACTGGGGCTCCCGTTCGACGACGAGGTGTCGCAAACCGTCGCGATCCCGGCCGACTGCGCGTACTCCACGTTGTCGTTCCACGTGAAGATCCGCACCGAGGAGCCGGCGTCGGCCGGCCCGGTGGACACCCTGGAGGTTTTGGCGGACAACGAGAGGCTGGCACTTCTGTCCAATGTGGACGCGGCTCCGGGCTACGTGCTCAAGACCTACGCCGTCGGCCGGTACGCCGGTCGGACGGTGAAGTTCCGCTGGGCCTCGGGCGAGAACCGCGGCGGGCCGACGTCGTTCGACCTGGACGACACGGCGTTCACGGCGGCGTGATCACCGCAGTCCGGCGGCGTCCAGCAGGGTCGCCGCGGTGGTGACGGCCTGGTCGGCCAGCGGTTCGGCCCGCACGACCGACCACGTCGTCGCGCCGTCGAACACGAACGTCAGCTGGGTGGCGAGCAGGTCGGGGTCGGGCACGCCGGCGGCCGCGGCCTCGGCGCGGAAGAACTCCGTCATCGTCGCCTTGTGCCGCCGTGCCACGGCGGAGGCGGGGTGCAGCGGGTCCTTCAGCTCGACCGCGGTGGCGACCAGCGGGCAGCCCCGGTGCTCCGGGTCGGCGGTGACCTCCTGGACCCGGCGGAACACGTGCAGGACGCGCTCGCGCGGGGTGCCGCCCCCGGGTGGCAGCAGCGCGGCGGTGTACCGGGGCCCGCTGCGGTCGAGGCTGGCCGCGATCAGCGCGTCCTTGTCCTCGAACAGCAGGTACATCGACCGCTTCGACACGCCGGCGGCCTTGCACAGCGCGTCGACGCCGACGTTGACGCCCTCCCGGTACAGCAGGTCGGCGGCGGCCTCCAACAACCTGTCCCGAGTCGTGGTCATGGTTCCCACTGTACGACGCGGCTTGCGGTTCGGAAACCGATCGGTCTACGGTGGTGGAAACAGATCGGTTTCCACCGTGGAGGGGTGAGTGCGGGCATGACCGCGATCAAGGGTTCGACGGTGTTGGTCACCGGTGGCAACCGGGGCATCGGCAAGGCCCTGGTGGAGGAGTTCCTGGCGCGTGGCGCGGCGAAGGTCTACGCCACCGCCCGCGATCCCCGCACGGTCACCGCGTCCGGCGCGGTCGGCCTGCCGCTGGAGGTCACCGACCCGGCGTCGGTCGCCGCGCTGGCGGAGGCCGCGCCCGACGTGACGATCCTGGTCAACAACGCGGGCATCGCGACCGGCACGTCCTACCTGACCTCGCCGGTCGAGGAGATCCGCCGCGAGTTCGAGGTCAACTTCTACGGCCCGCTGCACCTGACCCGGGCGTTCGTGCCGGTGCTGGAGGCCAACGGCGGCGGTCACCTGCTCAACGTGCACTCGGCGCTGTCCTGGCTCGCGCACGGCGGCGCGTACGCGGCGACGAAGGCGGCCCTGTGGTCGCAGACCAACGCGCTGCGGCTGGACCTGCGGTCGCGCGGCGTCGTGGTCACCGGGTTGCACGTGGGGTGGGTCGACACCGAGATGGCGGCGGCGTACGACGTGCCCAAGGTCTCGCCGGTCGACGTGGCGACCGCGGCGGTGGACGGGGTCGAGGCCGACGCCTTCGAGGTGCTGGCCGACGACGCGGCCCGCGCGGTGAAGGCGGGCCTGTCGGCCGACCTGACCGCGCTGTACCCGGAGCTGCTCGACTAGTCCACAGTGGACGGTAACGCCGAAGTGCCCGACACCGCGCGGGTGTCGGGCACTTCGGGTGTGCGCGGGGTCAGCCGCGGGCGCGGTGGCCACGGCTGGTGACGAGGTGGTAGATGCCCAGCACGATCAGCGCGCCGAGGATGGCCAGCAGCCACGTGCTCAGGTCGAAGAAACTGCCGATCCCGGTGCCGAACAGGGCGCTGCCGACGAAACCGCCGACGATCGCGCCGACGATGCCCAGGACGATCGTGATGATGATGCCGCCCGGGTCGCGGCCGGGCATGATGGCCTTGGCGATGGCGCCGGCGATGAGACCGAGGACGATCCAGCCCAGAATGCCCATGAGAGCTTCCTTCCCTTGTGCCGTAGGGCATTGCCCGCGGCATGATCGAGTCAAGGGCTGGTTGCCCCGCCAACGAGCGGGCCACACGCCGGATGCGCTGTGAACGTTCCGGGGTGCACGTCACCCGCCCGCCGCGTTTGCCGGTGGAACCGGGCGAACCGGACGTCTCCCCCGTGGGAACCCGGCCCTGGCCGGGACCGTTACCGTGGTCCACCGTGGGGGAGCTCTGGTTGGCGCGCCGCGAGCCGCTGTCGTCGCCGGCCGTCGAGGCGCGGCGGGGCCTGGTCGACGGCGAGGCGCGCACGTACGCCGTGGTGTGGCGCACCGAGCGCGGTCCCGTCGTGTACCTGTCGGCGGTGCGCACCGACCACCCCGACCTGGTCGCGCAGACCGCGGTCCGGCTGGTCGAGCCGACCGACCGGCGTCGCGCGGCCGTGGTCGTGCAGTGCCACCAGGCGCTGGAGGACGGCGACGTGCCCACCGCCCACCTCTACCGGCTGGTCGCCGACCGGGCCGAGTGGGTGACCGGCATGGAGTTCGACGAGTTCGCGCCCGCGCTCGGGGTGTCGTTCCCGGTGTGGGTCGACGGCGCGCTCACCGAGGAGTCCGCGCGGCTGGCGGGCGAGGAGACGGTCACCGCGCCGGACACCTGCACGGGCTGGCCGGACGTGCAGCGCCGGCTGGAGGCGGCCCTGGACTGCGGGCTGCCGGAACGCTTCCCGGCCGCCTGGGCGGCGCTGGCGACCGACGCGGCGGTGCGGTTGGAGCACCTGCGCGACGTGCACGCCGGCCTGGTCGAGGTCGGCGACGGCTGGCACCTGGCCGTCCGCCCGGCCCGTCCCGCGCCGCCGCCCCTGCTGGAGCAGCGGATCTCGGTCGCCTACCCGGTGGACGACCCGCGCCGGGCGCGCGCCGAACTGGCCGAGTTGCGCCGGTTGGAGGCCGATCTCGACGTGGACGCGCCCGAGGGGTGCGCCTTCGAGGCGTGCTGCGCGTTGCTGACCACCCAGCCGCAGGCCGCGGACGACGCCGTGGTGCTGTACTACGGCGGGTGGCACGGGCCGGCTGTCGAGGTGTGGCGGCACAGCATGACCGAGCTGACCGACGAGGAGTCGGCGGCGGCCGGGCGGTTGCGCCGGGTGCGGCGGTTGCGCGGCGAGCAGGACCCGGACGCGCTCGGCCCGCTGTACCGGGACCGCGAGGGGCGGTACGTGCAGGTGGTCACGCACGGCGCGGCGGTGGACGCGTGGGCCGAGTGGCCGGTGTCGCTGGACGTGGTGGCGGGGTGGACCGACACCACCGTGCTGGCCGCCGATCGCAACGAGGGCAACGCCTTCCTGCTCGCGCTGACCCCGGGCCCGGGCGGCCTGAAGGTCGACCCGGTGCCGCTGGCGCCGCGCTCGGGTCGGGACGGGCACGGGTACGGCTACGACGGCGGGACGCCGTTCGCGACCTACAAGGCGTTGCTGCGGTGCGCGTTGCGCGACGGCGCGGCGGTGGACCGGGTGGCCAGGGCCGTGGTGTCGCGCGGCTCGGGCAGCCAGCTGTGGGAAGCGCTGACCACGACCCGGGGCCCACTCCGGCTGTCCTGGCCGCGCTTGCGCCTGTGGGCCCGCGCCGACCTGCGCCGAGGCTAGGGCCGGAACTCGGGGCGCCCCGAGGGCGTACGTCGTGTCGACCACGCCGGGCGCGGTCCGGGTTCGCCCGGTTGCCGAAACGCGCCCGGCGTTCGGCTCGTCCGGTCGCGCGACCCGCGTCCGGTGACTTCGGGGCGCGGGTTCGGTTCCGGTGGTCAGGGTGCGCGGAAGACCAGCAGGGGCACCAGTTGCTCGTCGCGGTCGAGTGATCCGTGGTGACCGGGGAACGCGCTCGCGCGGGGTTCGGCGGTGGTGCGGACGACGGCCGAGGTACCCCGGGCCGCGACGACCAGGTCGCCGATGCGGGAGCGGTGGGCGTCGGGGACGTGGGCGCCGAACCAGCCGGCGTTGATCGCGGCGTCGCGGGACAGGATCCAGGCGCGGTCGTCCAGGACCTCGCGCCACGCGTCGAGCACCGACCGGGTGGCGCCCGGTTCCGCGTACACGTGGCGAACCCTCGGCTCGCCGCCCAGCAACCGCACGCCGTCCCGGAGTTCGGGTGTGGTGTCGAAGTCCACCGGGTCGGCGATCCGGACCATGCCGTGGTCGGCGGTCACCACCAGCGCCGCGCCCGCGGGCAGTCGGGACGCGATCGACGCGGCCACGTGGTCGACGTGGGTCAGCTGGAGCCGCCACGGGTCGCTGCCGGGGCCGTGCACGTGGCCGAGCGAGTCCAGGTCCGCGTGGTAGGCGTAGCAGAGGGCGCGGTCCGGGCGCAGCGCCTCCGTCACGCCGCTCACCAGGTCGCCGAACCCCAGCACGCCGCGGAAGTCCGCCCCGCGCAACGCCGCCCGGCTCAACCCGCTGCCCCGCTGGGGGTGCGGCGCGACCGCGCGGACCGCGATGCCCGCCCGCGCCGCCCGTTCCCACGCCGTCACGCGCGGCTGCACGTCCTCGGGGCGGTACCGGTCGCGGAGGTCCTCGCCGCCGCCGTGCCGCCGCCAGCCGAGGGTGTCCAGCAGCTCGTCGTGACCGACCTCGAAGGTGTACCCGACCAGGCCGTGCTCGCCCGAGGGCGACCCGGTGCCCAGCGACGTGATGCCGGCCGCCGTGGTCGACGGGAAGCCCGACGCGATGGGCGCCCGGCCGCGGGCGAGCGAGGCGAGGAACGGCGCGTCCTCCTCGTGCCGGCGCAACAGCTCCCAGCCGAGCCCGTCCACCAGCAGCACGCACGCCCGCGCGACCTCGGGCATCCCGACCACGTCGACCTCGTCCGGCACGCCCATCCGGTGCAACAGCGCCGGGACGACGTCGGCCAGCGTGCCCGCCCCGCGGGACGGCAGTTCCCAGGACCCCTCGGACTCCACACCGGGAAAACTAGTTCATCGGACCGCGCAGGAACTCCTCCAACACCTCGCCGGAGGTCTCGTGGAACGCCTCCGCCGGCACGCCGTACCCGATCAGCTGGTCCCGCACCGGGTCCAGCGCGCCGGACACCACGAACCGCACACCCGCCCGGTCCAGCCGCGCCCGTGCCGCCGCGACGACCGTGCCCGCGGTGAAGTCGACGTCGCCGATCGCCGCCGCGTCCAGGCAGAACCAGCGCGGCGGGTCGTCGCCGACGAGCTTCGCGACGTCCTCGGCCAGCCGGGACGCGTTGGCGAAGTACAACCCGCTGCCGAACCGGTAGACCACCAGGCCGGGCACCGTGCGCGCGCCCGGCACGACCGGCAGCGAGTGCCAGTGCCCGGTGTCCGCCTTCACCAGCACGCTGTTGCGCGGCGAGTAGCTGTGCCGCAGGTGGTCCACGATCGACGCGGCCACCGCCACCACGATCCCGGTCCGCACGCCCAGCACGACCACCGCGGCCGCGGTCAGCAGCGCCACCGCGAACTCGGTCCCGCGCACCGCCCGGATCCGCCGGATCGCCGGGAGGTCGACCAGGTCCAACCCGATCAGCAGCACCACGGCCGCCAGCGCGGGCAGCGGAAGCCAGGCCAGCGCGGGCGCGAGCAGCAGCACGGCGACCAGCGACACCCCGGCCGCGGCCAGTTGCGCGACCTGGCTCCGCCCGCCCGCGCCCGCGACCATCTGGGTTTTGGTGGGACTGCCGTTGACCACGAACGCGCCGGAGACGGCGGCGGCGAGGTTCGCGCCGGCCAGACCCACCACGTCCCGGTCGGTGTCCGGGCGTTCGTCGTGCCGCGCCGCGTAGGCCCGTGCGGTCGCCGCGCTCTGCGCCAGGATCACCACCACCATGGACAGCGCCATCGGCAGCACGGCGCGCAGGTCGGCCAGGTCCGGCACGGGCAGGGTCGGGCGCGGCAGCCCGGCGGGCACCGGTCCGACCACGGCCAGGCCGGTCCAGTCGAACACCCTGGTCACCGCGATCGCGGCCACCACGGCGACCAGCGCGCCGGGCACTGGCGACCGCGTCCACTTCGCGCCGAGCACCACCAGCACGACGGCCGCGGCCATCGCGGCCGATCCGGGCGACACGTCGCCGATACCGCGCGCGACCGCGACGAGTTTCCCGATTGTCGACCCCGGCGCGGCGGGCAACCCGAGTGCCTCGGGCAATTGACCGACCGCGACGCTCACGCCGACACCGGTGAGGAATCCGACGAGCACCGTCCTCGACAGGAACTCCGCGAGCACCCCGAGTCGCACCAGTCGCGCCAGCACCAGCAGCACCCCGACCACCAGCGCGGTGACGCCCGCGAGGTGCACGTAGTCGGGTGAACCCGGCGCCGCGACCCCGGCCAACCCGGCGGCCAGCATCGCGGCGGTGGCCGAGTCCGCGCCGACCACCAGGTACCGGGAGGCGCCCAGCACGGCGAACACCACCAGCGGCAGGAGCAGCGTGTACAGGCCGGATTCGACCGGCATGCCCGCGATCCGGGCGTAGCCCAGCACCTCGGGCACGGCGAGCGCGGCCAGCGTGACGCCGGCCAGCACGTCCGGCCACACCCGGTCCCGGCGGAGTCCCAGCCCGAATCGCACCACCGCATGATCGGTCACCGGACCGGTCGCGGCCGGGCAACCCCGGGCTCGCGGGCGCGTCCCGGTGGGCGCCGCGACCGTTTACCGGACAATTCCCGGACAGTTCCGCATTAATGCCGACAGGCCATCGCGGAGTTGTGCACACTTGTTACACGAGTATTGCTCAACAATGCAAACCACCCGGTCATCGCGTTCTGGTAAAACTTGTTAACGGCTTCCGCCGGGGTCGCGATGCGGTGGTTGTCCGACCATTTACCCGCACCGTCGGGAGCGCACTTGTCCACCACTCCGGATGTGTCAGACACCGAACTCGCCGGTCGACTGCGCGCGGTCGCGGACGACCCGCGACTGGGCCGCCCCGCGACCGAGTCCGTCCGCCGGCTGGCCGACGCGCTGGCGGGCTCCGAGCCGTTGGCGCCGTGGAGTTCGATCGACCTCGTCGGCACGCTCGGCAACCCGGGTCCGGCCGCCGGGGGCGAGTCCGCGCGCAGCCGCACCGTCCAGGTGGTGCAGTCGGTGCTGGTGTTCGTGCCGATCCTGGTGACGTGGCTGGGGTTGGCCCTGGCCACCGGTGCCTACCAGGAGATGCTCGCGACGCCCGCCGGCGCCGAGGCCGCGGCGGGGCGGTCGTTCCTCGAGCTGTGGCAGTCGGGTTTCGGCGGGCACCTCGCGACCCCGTTCACCTTCGGCCTGATGGCCGTCTACACGTTGGTGGCGCTGGTCGGCGTGGTGGTGGCGACGTTCGTCGGCGCGCAGGTGGTGGCCAAGGCCGACCGCGGCGAGGCGGCCGACCGGGACGCGCTCGCCGCGACCCTCGTGCCGCTGCTGGTGCGGGCGCAGGTCGCGGCGAAGGCGCGGGAGCAGAACACGCCGGCCCGGTTCACCGCCGAGCTGGCCAAGGCGGGCGACCGGCTGGGCACCATGCTCGACCGCGCGGCCGCCGCGCAAACCGGGTTGGACGGCGTGGTCGACCGCGTCGGCACGCTCATGACCGAGCTGTCCGCGTCGGTGGTGACGGTCCGGGAGACGGCCGCCGAGCTGCGCTCGGGTTCGACGTCGGTGAAGGACGCGGTGGACGTGGCCCGCGAGGCCACCGCCGCGCTGGAGCACACCGTGACCCGGCACGTCGCGGCCGGCGTCGACCGGATCTCGGACGCGACCCTGCGCGCCGCGGCGCAGGCCAAGGCGCTCGGCGAGGGCGGGAGGCAGTTGCTGCTCGACACGGCGCGGCAGGTCGAGTCGCACCTGGACAAGGCGATGGACCGGCACGGCGAGGTGCTGGCGCGCGTGGTGTCCACCGCGCACGACGCGGTCGAGGCGTTGCGCGGGTCGACGGAGCTGTTGTCGGGCGCGGGCGGCACGTTGTCCCGCGACCTGTCCGAGGCGGCGCGGGAGGGCGCGCGGGCCATCGGTGACACCTACCGGGTGGCGGTCGCCGCGGCGGCCACGTCGCTGGGCCGGGAGATGGTGGAGGTCGGCAACGGGCTGGCGGAACGGATCGAGGAGCTGCGCGCGGTCACCGAGCGCCACGAGAACCGGACCCGCCGCGCCACCGACGACCACGCTCGCGCGGTGATCGAGATGTCGGCCGCGCTGCGCGACTTCCAGGACGCGCTTCGGTTGTCCCTCAAGGAGGATCGCGAGGGTCAGCTGCGGGCGCAGGCCGACCTGGTCGACCGGCACGCCGCGCTGCTGACCGAGGTCACCCAGGCGCACACCCGCGCGGTGGCCTCGTCGACCGGCGACCACGCGCGCCGGCTCGCGGAGTCGGCGGACGTGCACGCCCGCGTCCTGGGCACCGCCGTCGACACCCGCCTGGGGTCGCTGACCGAGGCGGCGCAGGGGCACACCCGGCTGCTCGCGGAGTCGCTGGACGCCCGGATGGCGGCGCTGACCGCCGCGACCGAGGGGCACGCGCGGGTGTTGGCGGAGTCGGCGGACGCGCGGGCCGGTGGGTTCGGTGAGGTGCTCGACGCGCGGTTGCGGGCGCTGGCGGAGGCGACGGAGGAGCACGCGCGGGTGTTGGCCGGGTCGGCGGACGCGCGGGCCGAGGTGTTCGGCGCGACGGTCGACACGCGGTTGCGGGCGCTGGCCGAGGCGACCGAGTCGCACGCCCGCGCGTTCGGCGAGTCGGTGGACCTGCGGTTGCGGGCGCTGGCGGAGGCCACCGAGGGGCACGCGAAGGTGTTGGCGGAGTCGGCCGACGTGTGCTCGCGGGTGTTCGGCGAGTCGGTCGACGCGCGGGTGGCGGCGTTGGTCGGGTCGACCGAGGGGCACGCACGGGCGCTCGCGGAGTCGGCGGACGTGCACGGGCGGGCGGTGGACGAGTCGGTGAACGCGCGGTTGGCGGCGTTGGCCGAGTCCACCGAGGCGCACGCGCGTGCCGCGGCGGAGGCGATCGCGGGGGTGCGCGCGCTGGTCGAGTCGACCGACGCCCACGCGCGGGCCGTGGTCGAGGCGGCGGACCTGCGCGCCGACGCCGCCACCGCGGCCACCGAGGCCCGGATCCGGGTGCTCGCCGAGTCGACCGACGTGCAGGCGGACGCCCTGATCGCGGCCACCGACGCCCGGATCCGCGCACTGGCCGAACTGGCCGACACCCACACCCGCGCCCTGTCCGACCTGACCACCGCCGTCGACCGCTTCGGCCGGGCCGCGCAGGTCGCCCGCCCGGGCGGCGACCGGCCTCGACGCCGGGTCCGACGGTCGGGAGGTGCGTCGTGACAGCGCGATGGGGGGCGGCTGGAGCCGTTGGCGTGCAACCGAAAGCGCGTGCGACGGCGGAGGTGTGCGCGGTTTGCGGCGACTCCCGGTCGGACTGCGGCCGACCGGTCGGAACCGTTGGCGCGCAGCGGAAAGCGCGTGTGGCGGCTCCCGGTCGCGGGCGTTCTCGCCGCGCGCGGTCGGCCGGTGCGTCGTGACCGCGCGGCGGGCGGTGTGGGTGGCCGGGTGGTTGTTCGTGGACCTGCTGCTCGTGCTCTTCCTGGTGCAGTTGGGTTCGCCGTCGCCCGCCGCGTTCACCGGGACGACCACCATCAGCACCACCACCACCACCACTACGACAACCACGACCACGTCCAAGCCGCCGCCCGGGCTTGATCCCGCCGGCAGGTTCGTCCAGGTCAACGGCGACGCGGGCGGGTTGTTGGCCGGTGTCCAGGCCGCCGCCGACGACCTCCGGCGGCAGATCGCGGAGCAGAGCAGGCCCTACGCCGGGCGGCGGGCGGCGATGGTGCTGGTGTTCGGGTCCTACGGCGGGTGCGGTGGGTGCCCGTCGGACAACGGGTCGAGCGTCCGGTTCGCCAAGGGCGCGATTCCCCTGTTCCACCAGGCGGTTCCGGAGATCTTCCCCGCCGAGGCCGGTCTCTACCGGGACTACCTCGACACCGGGATGCCGCCGGGGACCGTGCGCGCCGAGATCTTCTTCTTCACCGACTGACCCCAGGAAGGAGCCGGACACCCGATGAGCAAGGCACGCATCGCCGAGTTGCGGAGCGACGCGGACCTGGCGGTCGACGCGATCGACAACCAGCGCCTGCGCGACGACCCCACCGTCCTGAGCCGTCGCGACGCGGCACGGGACGCGGCCGTGAAGGTACGCGCCATCGCCCGCGAGCCGATCACCATCGGCGTGGTGGGCGAGTTCAGCGCGGGCAAGTCGCTGCTGATCGGCACGCTGCTCGGCAAACCCGACCTGCTGCCGGTCGCGGGGCAACCCGTCACCGGCAACATCACCGCGCTCGTGCTGGCGCCCGGCACCGGCGCGACCACCGAAACCGGGCACTCGGTGACCATCGAGTACCTGAGCCGGGACCGGCTGGTGGGCGCGGCCGACCACATGGTGCGCAGGCTCGCCCAGGCCGCGGCCAACGTGCCGGGGTTGGACACCGCGCCACTGGAGGCCGTCGACGCCGCGCAGCCCGCGTTCTTCGCCCGGGTCGAGGCGTGGTGCCGGCAGCTGTGGGCGCCCGGCGGCGAGCGCGAGAAGAACCCCGAGGTGCTGCACGCCGCGTGGGAGCTGATGCGGCTCAACGAGACCGTGCGCAACGCCGAGTCGCTGATCGGCCAGCAGGTCGACGTGGACGTGGCCTACGCCGAGGCCGCGCTGGAACTCGGCGACCGCAGGCCGATCCCGACCGAGTTCCCCGCGCCGCGCGGCCGGGTGGTCACCCGCGACTCCATCCGGCAGTCCACGGAGGACCTGCGCAGCACGTTCTCGCTCATCCACCGGGTGGTGCACGAGGTGCGGGTGCCACCGGGCGTGTGGGACCTGAGCATGCTGCGCGACGAGAACCAGGTGATGCTGCTGGACTTCCCCGGCCTCAACAGCGACGCCTCGCACAACCGCGACGAGTACCTGAGCATCAGCGAGCTGGAGAACGTCAGCACCATCATGATCGTGCTGGCCGGCGACAACCCGGGAGCCAAGGGACCCACCAGGTTCTACGGCATGATGCAGGGCGCGGGCCGCGACCGGGCCGCGCTCGCGCAGGCGATCCTGGTGGCGGGCAACAAGTTCGACCGGGTGCCCGCGCCCCAGGTGCTCTCCGGCGCGCGGGTCGACGTCGACGTGCTGTCCGCGCTGTCGGAGGACCTGCGCGGGTTCCGCACCGCGGTGCGCGACCTGACCGACCACGCGGTGCTGCGCTGCCAGCTCACCTCGGCCGCGGCGGGCATGGCGCACTACGGACTGCGCTACGACGCGGGCAGCGCGGAGACCCGGGCCAAGATCGACGAGGCGAGGTCCCACGCGCCCGAGGACACCTCGCGGTGGGGCGAGCTCGGCCTGCGGATCGAGCAGCACTCGCCCGGCGACCCCTGGGCCGCGCAGTTGCGCGCGCTCGGCGCGGACGGCGGGATCGCCGCGCTGCGCGCGCTGATCGAGCACCACGCCCGCGAACACGGCCTGCGGCTCAAGACCGAGGTGCTGGAACGCCACCACCGCGCCATGGTGACCGCCGTGGAGCGGTTCGCCCGCGTGGTGGACCCGCCGGGCGGCGCGTCCGCGTCCGCGCGCGCCGACGCCGAGCGGCTGTCCGCGTTCCTGCGCTCGGTCGCGACCTCGGTGGCCGACGCGCGCGCCAGGGTGTCGGTGTTCACCGCGCCGGACGTGCTGGTCGCCGACACCGCGGTGCTGCACCACGACCCGGGCCAGTACCTGGCCGAGGCGGTCCGGGCGGAGGTCGTCCGCCGGGTGTACCAGTGGCCGAACTGGCAGAACATCATCAGCCGCGCCGACGACCACGTGGTGCGCCGCCGGCCGAGGTCCGAGCGGCCCACGTCGATCACGCTGCCGCGGCTGGGCAAGGCGACCTCCAAGGACACAGACACGACCTCGGAGCTCTACGAGCAGTTCCAGTCGGTGGTGGTGGAGATCCAGGGCGTGGCCAGGCAGGCCGTGCGGGACGTGGCGATGCGGTGGGTGACCGACCGCAACGAGGAGCGCGACGCGCTGCGGGACGCGTTCGCCGACCCGGACCTGCGCGACTCGTTGGAACGGGCGCTGGACGTGATGGCCTCGGACGCGGTGGTCCGGGAGGGCAACCTCGCGGCCGTGCAGTACGCGCTCAGCTTCGACCTGCTCTCGCCGCAGCTGGAGGAACTGGTCG
Source organism: Actinosynnema sp. NPDC020468 (assembly GCF_040642015.1). Lineage (NCBI taxonomy): Bacteria > Bacillati > Actinomycetota > Actinomycetes > Pseudonocardiales > Pseudonocardiaceae > Actinosynnema > Actinosynnema sp. NPDC020468. The sequence continues at coordinate 6,728 of NZ_JBFAEO010000026.1, read as the reverse complement.
ACGGCGTGCTGCCGGACGTGGACCCGCGCGACCGGTTCCCGTTGCCGGTGCCGCACTTCCTGCCGTGGCACCCGGGCATGCCGGTCGACCGCGAGCGGTTCGCCGACCTGTTCCTGCGCCACCAGCAGAACGTGTTCCGGATCCGCCGCGCGGTGGCCAACGCGACCGCCGACGTGGTCGCCGAGCACCTCGCCCGCGCGCTGGCCGTCGTGGCCTCCGCGACCGGCGAGTACCTCGAACTGGTCGAGGGCGAGCTGCCCGACGCCGACAAGGTGCCGGTGACACCCACCGGGGACGACCCCGACGCGATCACGGCCGAGTCGCCCGTGCGCGCCCTGCTCGCCGATTGGAGAACCCGCGCATGACCCTTCAGCTCCGCTTCGCGGACAACACCCACGGCGCGAGCATGATCCGGCAGGACTCGTTCAAGCTGCACGAGTCCGGCGGCCGCTACGTGCTGCCGAACATCCTGCTGACCGTGCCGGTCGGCAGCGTCGCCGTCGTCACCTCGCTGCACGTGATCGCGGTCGACGGCGCGCAGGGCGAGCTGGCCAGCTGGCTGCGCGGCAACTGGGTGGTGGCCCAGCCGTCCGGGCTGCGCGTCGTGTCGAGCGTGCCGGTGGCCAAGGACGTCGTCGTGCCGACCGTGGTGGTCAACGCGAGCCTGCCGGTCGGCGACCTGGCCGCGGGCAGCCGGGGTCGGGTCGGCGTCACGTGGCGGGTCACCGGAACGGACACCACCGGACGACCGGTCGACGGCGACACCCGGTCGGTGCTGCTGGACTTCGCGCCCGTGGGCGCGGGCCGGGCCACCCGGAGCACGCCGTGGACGACGGTCGCGGTGGGGCACCGCGGCGAGCCGTGGCTCGACAACTTCGCGGCGGTCGACTTCGGCACGTCCTCGTCCACCGTCACGCTCTACGGCGGCGACCCGCGCCGGCACCTGCTCGACCCGGCGCAGGCGGCGAGCCTGGCCGACTCGCTGGCGAACGCGCTGCTCGACACCCCGGGTTCGGACAGCCAGGCCGAGGTGGACTGGAAGGACGCCACGCTGCGGCTGGAGAACGCGCTGGCCAAGTCGTTCCCGGACCGGGCGTGGTCCACCCTGCGCGAGCTGGCCCTGGTGCTGCGGACCGGCCCGGTGCGCCTCGACGTCCTGGACGCGGTGTGCGCGGAGCTGGAACGGGCGCTGTGGGCGGCGCGCGGCGAGCTGCGGCCGTGGCTCGCCGACCGGTTGCACGCCGCCTACGACACCGCGTTCCGGGTGCCCGCGCTGTCCGGGCTGCGGCTGCACCCCGTGCTGTTCCACGACGTCCAGCAGCGCTACGACGTGCCGAGCGCGCTGATGGTGACCCGGCACGACCCGCTGGAGACCGAGATCGAGGAGGAGACCGGCACCGCGACCGTTCCGGTGTTCCGCGACCTCAAGCGCCGGTTCGCCCGCAACGACACCGCTCCCGTCGAGGGCATGCGCAACGCCGACGGCAGCGACGTCCGGGTCGAGCACCTGGTGGCGTGGTTCTACGAGCTGCTGGTCCGGCGCACCGAGGAGTTCGCGCACGACGAGGAGCGGCCGCAGGTGGAGAGCGTGGCGCGGCTCGTGGTGACCTACCCGACCACGACCACCCCGGCGCGCAGGTCCAGCCTGGAGCGGCTGCTGAAGGACGCGCTGGGGGTCCGCTGGGTGGACACCACCTACGACGAGGGCGTGGCCGCCGGGTTGTACTTCCTGATGCGCGACTTCGGCGGTCCGGGCGCGCAGGCGCTGGGCGTGGAGACGTTGCGCGCCAACTCCCGGCGGATCGAGGGCACCTCGACGTGGCGGCAGGTGATGCTGGTGCTCGACATCGGCGCCGGCACCACGGACATCGCGCTGATCGCGTTGAACCTCGTGGACGCCACGCCGGACATGCCGCACGCGGATCCCGAGGTGAAGGGCCGCTACTACCGGATCGAACCGGAGGTGCTCGGCACGTCCGGGCACGAGGTGCTGGGCGGCGACTACCTGACGCTGCGGGTGTTCTACTGGATCAAGGCCGCGATCCTGGACGCGCTCGCCGCGAACAGCAGGCAGGGCCCGGCCCGCGACGCGCTGGTGGAGAGCCTGCCCGAGCAGTTCCGGCCGGACCCGAGGCGGCCCAACCCGTGCACCCAGGCGGTGCTGTCCGGTGACGCGAGCGCGCCGGCGCCCGAGCCGGTGGCCGACGAGCTGCGGTCCAAACTGGACACCCGGTACCGGCCCGAATCCGACCCGGCCGAGCGGCAGGCCGCGTTCTACGTGCTGTGGAACGAGGCGGAGAAGGCGAAGATGGCGCTGGGCCAGGGCCGGGCGCACGTGGTCACCGACGTGGTGCTCAAGCGGTTCTTCGACCGGCTGCCCCACCGCACGCACCAGTACGACCAGCTGATCCCGGAGAACGGCGTCACGCTCGACCCGGCGTCGTTCGAGCGGTTGGCGCGACCGGTGCTGGCGCAGGCCGTCGAGCTCGCCCACCACCTCGCCCAGAGCAGGTTGCCGAAGCTCGCCGGCGGCAGGCTCGACCGGGTGATGCTGTCCGGCAAGACCAGCCTGATGCCGTTGGTGGCGAGGATGGTCGGCGAACGGCTCGGCCGGCGGGCGGGCGACTACGTGCCCCAGGAGGACCGGGAGGGCGCGGAGGTCAAGCCGCCCACCGTGGAGGTGGAGGCGGTGTTCGCCAAGCAGGCGGCGTCGCTGGGCGCGTGCTGGGCGCAGAGCGTGGTCGAGTTCGTGCTGCCGCAGACCGACGTGGAGGAGATCGCGAACGGCCGCACGTTCCACAACATCTCCGTCGACAACCTGTTCACCGCGGTGCCGAGCAATTTCGCGTTGCAGAACGACCTGCCGATCCGGGTGCTCGACATCGGCACCCCGTTCACCGAGCTGGACGCGGTGGGCACGCTCGGCGTGCGCGCGGACCGCTGGCTGCCGCTGCCGCAGACCCTCGAGTTGCAGCGCGAGATGGGACCGGACCGGGTGCTGCTGTGGGCGCAGTACACGTTCCGCGACCACGCCGAGGAAACCGGGTTCGTGGACTACGACCGGGCGGTGTGGGAGCAGAGCGGGTCCTCCGAGCCGACCATGGCCGCCATGATCGAGTTGGACCAGGCCTGCACGCCCCGGCTCAACCTGTGCAACCACGGCCGGCCGCACCACGTGAGCCGGGACCACGCGATCCCGCTGCGCGGCGTGCCGTCGGTGGAGTTCGGCCCGGACGGCCGACTCGTCCGGCTGCCCCGGCTGGTGGCGCGGACCGCGCGCGGCACCTCGGCGTCGTCCGGGGTCGAGGTCGTGCTGTGCGAGGCGACCGAGCTGACCGACCCGGTGTCGGTGTTCCCGCTGATCGTGCACGCGGAGGACGACGCCGAGTCGCCCGCCGTGCCCGCGTTCGACCTGCCGCTGCCGCCCGCGTCGTCCGCGCACCGGTCCTACGGGTTCTTCGTGGTGCTGCCGGACGGGCGCGAGGTGTACCTGGACGAGTTGGCCGCGCCGGGCAGGCCGAGCCGGACCGCGCGCTACCACGTGACGGTGACGGCGGACGGCGCGCTGCGGGTGCACCGCGGGGAGCTGCCGTTCCTCACCGCGCACAACCTGGAGGAGGTGCAGAACGTGCCGGGAACGGTGCTGTCGGTGCGCCTGAAGGAACCGCCCAACCCGACCCGGCCGGCCATGCTGCCGTTCACCGGCGTCCACTAGGGAGACGACGTGCGCGACGTGACGGCACTGATGGCGGGCACCTCGGACGAGGTGCTCGCGTTGAACCGGCGGCACCTGGTGGAGTTGAGCCGGGCCCTGCACGCGACGTGGTCCCAGGTCGACCCCGGCGAGGCGCGGGACCGGGTGGCCGCGTGGCGGGACCTCTGGGACGGCGTGGTGGACGAGATGGACCGCGCGCGCCTCGCGCCGGACACCGGGCCGCCGCCGTCCCCTCCTCCTCCGGGGGAGTCCACTGTGGACGAAGGGGTGGTGGAGGTGGCCGCCGTCGACCCCTTCGCGGCGCTGTGGCGGGAACTGGCCGCGGACCCGGTCGCGGCCGAGTACGCGCGCGTGCCGCCGGAGGGGTCGGACCGCCGGCGGTGGGAGCGGTTGGAGCGGGTGCTGCGCCGGGTGCCGGCGGACGCCGCGCGGACGTGGGGTGAGCGGTTCGCGCAGGTGTTCCCGGAGGCCGACCGCGCGCCGCTCGCCGTGGAGGTGCCGGAGGACTGGTCGCGCCGGCTCGCCGCGGTCGCCGAGCGGTTCCCCGACGTGGCGCGGGTGGTGGGCGACGTGCGCGCGGCGCTGGAGGCGGGCGACCGCGAGGACGCGGTGTCGATGGGCGAGTACGACACGGACAGCCTCGCGGGCGAGGGGTACAAGTGGTACCTCAACTCGCTGGCGGACCTGCTGGTGCTGTTCGGCCGGGAGACGACACCCGCCGACCGGGTGGTGGCGCTGATCGCGCTGGACGAGCACCTCCGGTCGATCGTGCACGACCCGCTGCCCGCCGAGGGCAGTTGGTGGCACCGGACGTTGGAGGAGTTGCGGGTGGTGATCCGCGAACTGGCCGTCGACGCGGAGGTGGAGCTGCTCATCCCGGAGAGCCGGGTGCCGGCGCGGGAGGTCCGGGAGTACGCGAAGGTCCAGGCGCGCCAACGGGGTCCGGAGCAGTCGGGCGTGGTGCTGCGGGTGCTGCGGATCGCGTACCGGCGCGACGGCGGCGCGTGGCAGGAGGGTCGGCTGCTGTATGCGCGATGACCTGTCCGCCGGCGACCCGCTGCCCGACCCGCTGCCCGCGCCCGGTGCCCTGCCGGGCGGGGCGGTGGTGTCCGGGCAGACGTCCGGCGCGCTGCCGGGCGAGACCGGCCCGGAGCGCCTGTCCGGCTTCGTGCCGGGTGGGGCCGGGCCGGAGGGGCCGTACGGCGTGGCGTGGGGTGGGGCGGTGGTGTCCGGGCCGCTGTCGGGCGTGGTGTCGGGCGAGATCGGTCCGGAGTGCCTGTCCGGCTTCGTGCCGGGTGAGGCTGGGCCGGAGGGGCCGTACGGCGTGGTGCGTGGTGGGGCGGTGGTCTCCGGGCCGCTGTCGGGCGTGGTGCCGCACGAGACCCGCTCGGAGCGCCTGTCCGGCGCCGTGCCGGGTGGAACGGTGGTGTCCGGGCGGACGTTCGGCGCGCTGCCGGGCGAGGTCGGCCCGGAGCGCCTGTCCGGCGTGGTGGCGGGTGGTGCCGGGTCGGTCGGTGATGGCGCGCTGTCCGGACACCCGTTCGGTGCGGTGGCGGGTGATGCGGGGTCGGCGGGTGTGGGGACGCCCGGGCAGCCGTTCGGCGTCGAGCCGCGCGAAGTCGGTTCCGTCGGTGGGGATGTGCCCGGGCAGCCCGGCGCTGTCGGGCCGGGCGCGGCGGTCGGCTGCGGTGTGCCGGCCGGGCAGCCGCTCCGCGCCCTGCCTCGCGACGCGGGGTCGGTGTTCGCGGTCGGTTGTGCTGACGCGTTGGCCGGTCCGCTGCCCGGGCGCCCGTCCGGTGTCGTTCCGGGCGAGGTGGGTGCGGCCTGCGCGGCGCTCGTGGGTGGTGCGCGGGCGGAGGTGTTCGTGGCGTTCGTGCGGCCGCCGGGTACGTCGGCCGCGGTGCTCGACGCGGTGAACGGTGGGCCGCTCCTGGTCCTGGGGCCGGCCGAACCCCTGGTGCCGGTGGGTTTCGTCGGTGACCCCGGCGTCGCCGAGCCGGTGCTCGTGGTGGACCGCGGGCAGGTTGGGGCGTTGCGCCGGCTGCTCGGGGAGGTCGCACCGCGGCACGTCGGCGCGCCCGCCGTCGCCGAGTTCGTGCGCGCGGTGTCGGAGGCGGTCGGTGGGCGCGGGGCACGGTGGCCGCGCGCGGTCGCGGCGGTGACCGGGCGGCCGCTGACGGTGCTCGTGCCGGAGCACCTGGTCCCCTCGGGCGGGCCGCGGATCGTGTTGCTGGACAACGGGTTGCGACCGTGGCCCGGTGCGCTCGCGGCGGTGCTGGTGCTGGACTACGACGTGCTGCGGCGGTCCCGGCTGCCGGCCGAGGTCGTCGCGGCGGCGCGGCGGTGGCACGAGCAGGTCGGCGAGCGGCTGGTGGTCGCGGTCGACGGCGTGGAGCGGCGGGGCGCGGCGCCGGACGGGAACCTCTACTACACGGTGTGGCGGTGGGTCCGCGAGCAGACGGGCGTCGACCTGGCCGCGTCGGCCGTGGTGCCGGTCAGCTCGGCGTGGGCGATGGAACTCGCGCCGTCGGCCCGGCCGACCCTGGCGGAACTGCGCCGGCGCGGTGACGAGAAGGCCGGCGTCCACGTGCTGACCCGCGCGTTGGCCCCGCTGTGGGAAGACCTGCCGGCCGTGCTGACCGCCGCGCTGACCCGGAACCCGCCGCCGGCGGGGGACGAGCCGGTGGTCGGACAGCCGGGGGAGTGGCGGTTCGACGCGGCGGCCGAGACCGCCGCGTGGTCGCGGCTGCACCGGGTGGCGTGCGGACCGTTGGCCGAGCGGCTGGGCGAGGTGGCGTCGTGACGGGCGCGGGGCCGGGATTCGTGGTGGCGCAAGGGAGGACGACGTGATGGGGTCCGTGCTCGCGGTGGTGCTCGGCCTGCTGTTCCTGGCGACGGCGGTGGTCGCGGTGCTGCTGCACCGGCGGTGGACGGCGGCGCGGGCGGAACTGGTCGAGGCGCGGCGGTCGTGGGAGGTCGAGCGGCGCGGGGTGCCCGCGGTGGCGCCACCGCG